>NZ_JAGPYQ010000001.1:6627884-6929151 GCF_018070025.1 Streptomyces liliiviolaceus | reverse complement strand
TACGTGAACCCGGAGTGGAAGGCGAAGGCCACCGCGGAGACCGGCGGCAGCCGTATCGCCAACCAGCCGACCGGTGTGTGGCTCGACCGGATCGCCGCGATCAACGGTGTGAACGGCGGCATGGGCCTGCGTGCCCACCTGGACGCCGCGCTGGCCCAGAAGGGCTCGGACCAGCTGGTCGTCCAGCTGGTCATCTACAACCTGCCCGGCCGTGACTGCGCCGCCCTGGCGTCCAACGGAGAGCTGGGCCCGACGGAGATCGACAAGTACAAGACCCAGTACATCGACCCGATCGCGGCGATCCTCGCCGACACCAAGTACGCGGGTCTGCGCATCGTCACCACCGTCGAGATCGACTCGCTGCCGAACCTCGTCACCAACGTCTCGCCGCGGGCCACCGCCACGGCCAACTGCGACACGATGAAGGCGAACGGCAACTACCAGAAGGGCGTCGGCTACGCGCTGAACAAGCTCGGCGACGTGCCCAACGTCTACAACTACATCGACGCCGGACACCACGGCTGGCTCGGCTGGGACGACAACTTCGCACCCTCCGCGGCGCTCTTCAAGGAGGCCGCCTCCGCCGAGGGCGCGACCGTCGCCGACGTGCACGGCTTCATCGTGAACACGGCCAACTACAGCGCCACGAAGGAGGACCACTTCACGATCAACGACTCGGTGAACGGCACGTCGGTACGTCTGTCGAAGTGGATCGACTGGAACCGTTACGTCGACGAGCAGTCGTACGCGCAGGCCATGCGCGCCCAGCTGGTCTCGATCGGCTTCCCGTCCGGCATCGGCATGCTGATCGACACCTCCCGCAACGGCTGGGGCGGCACGGCACGGCCCACCGCCGCCGGGCCGACGACCACCGTGGACACGTACATCGACGGTGGCCGCTACGACCGGCGCATCCACCTCGGCAACTGGTGCAACCAGTCCGGTGCGGGCCTCGGCGAGCGGCCGCAGGCGGCGCCGGCGACCGGGATCGACGCGTACGTCTGGATGAAGCCTCCGGGCGAGTCGGACGGGTCGAGCACCGCCATCCCGAACGACGAGGGCAAGGGCTTCGACCGCATGTGCGACCCGACGTACACCGGCAACCCGCGGAACAACAACAACATGTCGGGGTCGCTGGCGAACGCGCCGCTGTCGGGGCACTGGTTCTCGGCGCAGTTCCAGGAGCTCATGAAGAACGCGTATCCCGCTCTGTGACCTGCGCTTTCTGCTCGGTCACCTGAAAGATCAAAAGATTGCGCCGTTCCCCGCGCCCCTCATGGGGGTGCGGGGGACCGTTGCTGTTTCGGCAAGGTGAGTGGCTGTTTTCGGGAGGCGGGAGCAGGCTGGACGCATCCCGAACGAAAGGCTCGCAGCCATGGCGCACGGTCACGAACAGCACGACGGCAACGATCACGGCCACGGTCATGCTCATGGCCACAGCCACGGCGACACCCACATCGACTTCGCCGAGATGCTTCCCATGCTGGAGCAGGAGGCCGAGCTGTTCGGTCCGCTCTACACGCAGGCGGCGAGCTGGCTGCGCGAGATGCGGCCGGACCCCGAGCTGATCGTGGACGCGGGCAGCGGACCCGGTGTCATCTCCTGTCTGCTCGCCGACACCTTCCCCGGCGCCCGGGTCGTCGCGGTGGACGGGGAGGAACCCCTTCTGGAGCGGGCCCGCGAACGCGCCGCCCGGCGGGGCATCGCCGACCGCTTCGGCACACTGCGGGCGGAGCTGGGCGACGGGCTCGGCGATCTGGAGTACCCGGCCGACCTGCTCTGGGCGAGCAGGTCCCTGCACCACGTCGGCGACCAGCGGGGCGCCCTCGCGGGCTTCGCCGACCGGCTCGCACCGGGCGGCACCCTCGCGCTCCTGGAAGGCGGCCTGCCCTCGCGCTATCTCCCGCGCGACTTCGGCATCGGCCGCCCCGGACTGCAGGCCCGGATGGACGCGATCGAGCAGGAGTGGTTCGCCCGGATGCGGGCCGAGCTGCCCGGTGCCGTCGTGGAGGACGTCGAGGACTGGCCGGCCCTGCTCTCCGCGGTGGGCCTGCGCCACACCGCGACCCGTACCTTCCTGCTCGACCTCCCCGCCCCCGCCTCCGACGAGGCCCGCGCGTTCGTCGCCACCTCCCTCGGCCACCGCCGCGACGGCCTCGCCGAAGCCCTCGACGCCGACGACCGCGCCACCCTCGACCGGCTCCTCGACCCGGAGAACAAGGCGAGCGTGCACCACCGGCCGGACGTGTTCGTGCTCACGGCACTGACGGTGTACGTGGGGGTGAAGCCGTAATCCGCCCCCATAACCATGTCCCGTTCGGCCGGTGTTGACATCGAGTGTGCTCCAAGTGGTGGACTCCGGGCACCTCGCCGGACACGGCGTGGTCGCACACGTCTTGGGGGATCACATGACAGGTTCACCGGTCGCACTCATCACCGGCGGCGGCAGTGGAATCGGGGCGGCGGTCGCCCGCCACCTGCTCGACGCCGGACACCGGGTGACCGTGACGGGCCGCGGGGAGGAGCGGCTGCGCGGATTCGCGGAGCAACTCGGCACACCGGATGGGCTGTTGACGGTCCAGGGCGACGCGGCCGACTACGACCAGGTGCGGGCCGCGGTCGCGGCGACGGTGGAGAAGTTCGGACGCCTCGACACCGTCGTCGCCAACGCCGGGTACGCCACGCACGACACCGTCGCCGAGGGTGATCCGGCCGGCTGGCGGGACATGGTGCTGACCAATGTGCTCGGACCCGCGCTGCTCGTCCGGGCGTCGATCGAGCAGCTGAAGGAGACCCGCGGCCGGATCGTGCTCGTCGGCAGCGTGGCGGGGCACGTCCACTCGCCCGGCAACATCTACGGGGCGACGAAGTGGGCCGTGACCGGCCTCGCCGAGAACACCCGCCGGCAGGTCACCGAGTACGGGGTGGGAGTGACACTGATCTCCCCGGGACGGGTGGAGACCCCGTTCTGGGACAGCTACGGCAGCCTGCCGCCCGGCCATCTGCTCACCTCGGACCAGCTCGCGGAGTCGGTCGTCTGGGCGATCCGCCGGCCTGCCGGGGTCGACGTCAACACCGTGGTCGTACGGCCGATCGGTCAGCCGGTCTGAGCCGGGCGAACCCCTGGCGGACACCGATGGAGCCGCCGCCCGACCGGGCGGCGGCTCCATCGTCCGGTCATGCTGCCGCGCGCTCAGTCGTTGACCGTCGCCGGGTCGGAACCCAGGCGGCGGCCCTCGTCGAGGGCGGTGATCGCGGCGATGTCCTCGGCGTCGAGCGTGAAGCCGAAGACGTCGATGTTCTCCTTGATCCGGGACGGTGTCACGGACTTGGGGATCACCACATTGCCCAGCTGGAGGTGCCAGCGCAGGACGACCTGGGCGGGCGTACGGTCGTGCTTGCGGGCGATGGCCACGATGGCCGGGACCTCCAGGAGGCCCTTGCCCTGGCCGAGCGGGGACCAGGCCTCGGTGGCGATGCCGTGCTCGGCGTGGAACTCGCGCAAGGCGGACTGCTGAAGGTGCGGGTGCAGTTCGACCTGGTTGAGGACCGGCACGACGGACGTCGCGTCGAGCAGCTTCTCCAGGTACTCCGGGTGGAAGTTGGAGACACCGATGGACTTGGCGCGCCCGTCGGCCTGCAGCTTCTCGAAGGCCTTGTACGTGTCGACGTACTTGCCCCGGTCCGGCATCGGCCAGTGGATGAGGTACAGGTCCACGTAGTCGAGACCGAGCTTCTCCAGGGACTCGTCGAAGGCGCGCAGCGTCGAGTCGTAACCCTGTTCGCCGTTCCAGAGCTTGGTGGTGACGAAGAGGTCCTCGCGGGCGATGCCGGAGGAGGCGAGGCCCTTGCCGGTGCCCTCTTCGTTGCCGTAGATCGCGGCGGTGTCGATGCTGCGGTACCCGGCCTCCAGCGCGGTGGCGACGGCTCGCTCGGCCTCGTCGTCCGGCACCTGCCAGACACCGAAGCCCAGCTGGGGCATCTCGACGCCGTTGTTCAGGGTGATCGGGGGGACCTTGCTCACGAGCTTTCGATCCTTACGTCGTCGGGTGGTACTCCATCGTGAACGATCACGGGCTGTCGTGCATTCCTGTCCCGTGCGTTCGCCGGTCGAAAGGGAGACCCTGCGGAAAATTGGCCGGAAAGTACCGTTCGGACGCCGAAGCGGTGTCCCCCGCCCCGGGCGGAGGCCACCTCGCCTCGGGGCGATCACGCCTCGCGGGGAGCCCTCCCGACGCCGGTCCGCTCAGCGGAACGGCGCGTGACACGGTCCGGGCGGGTGGCGACGCTGGGGCTCCTTGGTGCCGACTGCGGTGGGAGACGTCATGGAGATGGGCTTGGAGCCGGTGGAAGAGGTCGTCGGCATCGATGGTCGGTTCCAGTGGGAGTTCCCGCCACCCGGCGGTGCCGGCTCCGGACGCCGTCCGGCCTCCGCCGCCCGGTCGGTGTGGTACATCGCTCTGCCCCTCACCTCGGCCCACCGGGGCGGCCACTCGGGCGGCGGGGCCCTCGTCGACGGGGTGGACGGCCAGGAGCGGTACCAGAACGAGGGCACGGTCTACCCGCATTCCGGCCTGGTCGAGATGATCACCTACCAGCAGCGGTTCCTGCCCGACCTCTCCTGGACCTACCTCGACCTGAGCCATGTCGACTGGGAGGACGTACGCGCCGCCATCGCGGCCGACCCCCCGGACGTGGCGGCGTTCACCGTCTACACCTCCACCGCGCTGTGGGCCTTCGTCGTCGCCGCCGAGATCAAGCGGGTGAATCCCGCGGCGGTGATCGTGTTCGGCAACGATCATGCGGGAATCCTCCATCAGGAGATTCTCACCGGCCATTACGGCCACCGCCTCGTCGATTTCATCAGCACCGGGAACAACGGCCCGTTCACCATGCTCGGTCTCCTGTACGCGTTACGTGGGCAACTGGACCTGAAACGCGTCCCTTCCCTCGCCTATCGCGAGAACTCGCGGGTCGTCAATCAGTCCGCCCCCACCTATCCGCTCGACCGCCGCATCCTCCCCGACTACACGCTCATCGAGGACCAGCTTGAGCGGTACTACGACAAGGCCTTCGATGTCTGGTACGCCCATCACTACGACCTCAAACGCATGGTCACCCTGCCGCTGGACGCCGGTTGCACATGGGGGAAACGCCCGGGGCGCCGCTGCAAACACTGCTCGATCCAAGGGCTCACTCCGAAGTTCGCCCGCATGGACTCGATCATTCCGGCACTCGAAGAAGTGGTCGGCGGTCTCGGCGCCAATGTCTACGCCGCCGGGGACTCCACTCTGGGCTTCTCCCGGGCGCAGTGGTCGGGCGACATCGGTTACCTCGACGAACTCGCCGAACGCTGCGCCGCTTCACCTGTTCTCCGTGACCAGCGGTTCCTCCTCGCCTACGGCCTGGTCTTCGAGTTCCTCCAGTCGGCCAAGTTGTGCCAGGGATTCGTCCGCACGTGGAACGTCGGCCTGGAGGCATTCGACCCGAAGCTGCTGAAGGGCGACTCCAAAGGGATAAACAAGGGCCCCGACCGGGTTCTTGAGGCGCTGGAACTCGCCAGCGAACTGGACTACAAGATCTATGTCTCGGGAATTCTCGGACTGCCCGGCACCACGCGGAAACAACTCCGCGAAGAGGTGGACTCCTGGCTCTCCCTCGCGGAGACCTACCGGGGCACCATCACCACCGTCTCGGTGGCGGCACCCGGTGTGATACCCGGCTCGCGCATGTACTGGGAGAGCTTCCACGCACACCCCGAGGTGCGTGCCGCACATGGCGAGATCATTCCGGCCAGGCGCCTGACCGAGCTGTACGTCCGGACGAACACGGAGGTCGAACTCGCCGACGTGGAGGCCGCGATCGCCGATGTCGGCCGGGGTGTGATCGCCCTCGGCCAGGAGAGCGGACACATGAAGTTCGGCGGTTACATGCTCGGCGGGGTCGACGAGGACGAGGCGATCGAGCGGCGACTGCTCGACGACATCTGCGCGCGGCTCTGACCCGGACACGGAGCGCGGAAAGCGGAAAGCGGAGAAACACGGGGGATCGATGGAAGAGAACAAAAGGAAGAAGAGGACGTCACCTGCCGGGGAGCATCCGCGGTGAACGTGGGCGACGGGATCAGCGTGGCGGTGATTTCCCTGGGCCTCGTGGCGACTCCCGGACCGAACATGATGTACATGGTGTCGCGGAGCATCGCCCAGGGGCGCCGCGCCGGAGTGGTGTCGCTGGGCGGGGTCGCCGCAGGTGCCCTGGTCTTCGTGGTGGTGACGAACCTCGGTCTGCTGACCGTGCTGCGGACCGTCCCCGTGATGTACACGTCCTTCAAGATCGCGGGCGCCGTCTATCTGGGGTGGCTGGCCTGGCAGGCGTTCAGGTCGGACGGGGCATCCGTCTTCGCGCCGCGCGAGACGGCGGACGTCTCGACCCGGCGGCTGTTCGTCATGGGGCTGGTCACGAACCTCCTCAACCCCAAGATCGCCCTGTTGTACCTCTCGCTGATCCCGCAGTTCGTCGATCCCCGGGCGGGCGACGTCCTGCTCCAGGGTTTCGCCTTCGGCGGCATCCAGATCGTCGTCAGCGTGGCCGCGAACCTGGTCATCATCATGGCCGCGGGGGCTCTGTCGGAGTTCCTCGTCGCACGGCCCGTCTGGCTGCGGGTACAGCGGTACGCCACGGGATCCGCACTCGGGGTGCTCGCCCTGCTGCTGGTGATGGACCAGTCGCAGCCGGAGCCCCCGGCCTGAGCGGCCTCGCTGTCGGGGCGTGGCCCCCTCCGGCCGGTCCGGCGATCAGCCGGCCGGCCGGAGACGGCCACGGCCGAGGCGCGCGCTGATCGCCGTGCTGGTCCGTCGTACGGCATCGGCGAGCCGCTCCGGCCGGTGCGCGGGGGCGGTCGCGGCGAACAGCGCGGCCACCGGCGTACCGCTCGCGTCGTACAGCGACGCCGCGACGGAGCACACTCCGGGCGTCAGGATCCCCTGGTCGACCGCGACACCGCTCTCCCGGATCGCCCGCCCCTCCCGCGGCCATGACGCGGGCACGGAGCTGGGCGGGAAGCGGTACTCCGGCGACGCGGCGAGCACCTTGCCGGCGGCGGTGTACCACGGCCAGGCCGACCGGCTCCGCAAGGCCGTGTACGCCCCGGTCTCCCCGGACGCCCAGTCCAGGACGAGGGTCTGGTCGTGGCGCAGCACCGCGATGCCCACGGCCGCGCCGGTGACCGCGGCCAGCCGGCGGGCGGGCTCGGCCGCGGTGGCACGCAGTCCCGGGTGCGGCTGCCACCGGTTCCCGAGCTGGAACATCCGCGAGCCGATCCGGTACCCGTCCGCGGACCGCTCCACCGCGCCCAGGCCGATCAGCTGTTCCAGCAACCGGTGCGCCGTGGCCTTCGGCAGCCCGCTCTCCGAGGACAGCCGGGTCAGCCCCGCTCCCCGGGTGCGTTCCATCGCGGTCAGCAACTCGAACGCACCCTCCAGCACGCTCCGTCCCGCGGTACGGGTCCCGGTGCGTTCCGGAACCGGTCGGTCCGCCCTCCGGGGCCGGTGTCGGCCGGACTCCGGCGGGTCGGCCCTCCGAGGCCGCCGGCCGGTGTTCCCGTTCACGCCGGGCTCGTCGTCGGTGCCCGCCCGGATGGATCCGCCGTTCTCCCGCATGGTCCCCCCTGTGTCCCCCGTGTCCCCTGTGTCCCCACGCCCCCGTGCGACGTGCCCCCTGACCGTCCTTCGCCCTGCACTGCCATGGTGGGAGCCCTGCCTGGGCCAGAATGTTGTCGATAGGTTGTCGGCCTCGTCGATGCGGCTGCCGCCCGCCGCAGGGCGAGGGCAGGCTTCCGCGACGCGGAGCATCCCGGGGGCGGGGGGCCCATATGCTTCAGGTGCGATTACTCGGATCCGTCGAACTGGCCCTGCCGGGGCGGACGATCGACGTGGGTCCCCCGCAACGGCGCGCTGTGTTCGCGGCACTGGCGGTGGACACCGGGCGGCCCGTGTCGGCCGACGTCGTGATCAAGCGGGTCTGGGGAACGGGCCCGCCGGAAGGGGCCCGGCGCTCGCTCTACTCGCACATCGCCCGGCTGCGTCAGATCTGCGAGCGGACCGCCGACGTCCCGGGTGAGCGGCTGCGGTTGCTGCGCCGGTCCGGCGGATACCTTCTGGAGGCGGACCGGGAGCAGGTCGACGTGCACCGCTTCCGGCACCTGGTGCACCGGGCGCGGGCGGCCCGGCTGCCGGACGCCTCGAAGGCGTCGCTGCTGAGCGAGGCCCGCGCTCTGTGGCTCGGTGAGCCGCTCGGCGGACTGGGCGGCCCGTGGGCGGAGCGGACGCGGGAGGCGTGGCGCCGGGAGCAGGTGGACGCGACCGTCGAATGGGCTCGGGTCCAGGCGCGTCTGGGCGAACCGGCCGCCGCGATCGGCCCGCTCTCCACGCTCCTCGGCGAGCAGCCCCTGGTGGAGCCGCTGGCCGAGGCGTTGATGCGGGCGTTGCACGCTGCCGGGCGGGGCGCCGAGGCACTGAAGTGCTACGCCTCCGTGCGGCGGCGGCTGTCGGAGGAACTGGGGACGGATCCCGGAGCCGCGCTGCAGGACGTGCACCAGCTCATCCTCCGGGGCCAGGCACTGGACCCCTCGCCGCCGGTGAAACCGGCCCCGTCGCCCCCCACCGGTCCACGGCGAGGCGTGGTACCCGCGCAACTCCCCGTCGGGACACGCGGCTTCACCGGCCGACGGGAGGAACTGTCGCGCCTGGACACGTTCCTCGGCCCGGAGCGAGTGTCGGCCCCTGTGGTGATCTCGGCGGTGTCGGGCACGGCCGGGGTGGGCAAGACCACGCTGGCCGTGCACTGGGGGCACCGGGTACGCGGGCATTTTCCCGACGGACAGCTGTATGTGAACCTGCGGGGCTTCGATCCGAGTGGCTCGCTACGGGACCCGGCAGAGGTGCTGCGCGGATTCCTGGACGCCTTCGACGTGGCGCCGACCAGGATCCCCGTGGGTCTGGAAGCACAGGCGGCCCTCTACCGGAGTCTGCTGGCCGACCGGCGGGTGCTGGTGGTGCTGGACAACGCCCGGGACGCCGAACAGGTACGGCCGTTGCTTCCCGGCGCGCCCGGCTGCCTCGCGCTGATCACCAGCCGCAACCGGCTCACCAGCCTGGCCGCCGCCGAGAGCGCCCATCTGCTCACCCTCGACGTGCTCACCCCCGCCGAGGCCAGGTCCCTGCTGATCGACCGGCTCGGTGTCTCCCGCACGGCGACGGAGCCCGCCGCCGTCGCCGACATCGCGTCCCGGTGCGCGGGCCTGCCGCTGGCGCTGGCGGTCGTGGCCGCCCGTGCCGCCGCCCAGCCGAACCTTCCGCTCGCCGCGCTCGCCGGTGAACTGGGAGATGCCACCGGCCGCCTGGACGCACTCGACGGAGGTGACCCGGCCAGCCGGGTACGGACCGTCTTCTCCCGGTCCTACGACGCTCTCGGCCCGGCCGCCGCCCGGCTCTTCCGGCTGCTCGGGCTGCATCCCGGGCCCGATGTGACGGCGCCGGCCGCGGCGAGCCTGGCCGGTGAGACACCCGCGCGGGCCAGGGCGCTGCTGGCCGAACTGACGCGAACCCATCTGCTCGCCGAAACCGTTCCGGGCCGGTACTCCTTCCACGATCTGCTCCGCGCCTACGCCGGGGAACTGGCGCATGCCGAGGACGAGGACCGCCGTCACGCGACGCACCGGATGCTCGACCACTACCTGCACACCGCGCTGGAGGCACAACGCCTGCTCGGACCGCCGGCCGACCGGATCCTTCCCTCCCCGGCCCAGCCGCGGGTCACTCCCGAGCGACTGGCCGACCGTGCGGCCGCCATGGCCTGGTTCACCGCCGAACACCCCGTTCTGCTCGCCGCCGTTCACCTGGCCCTCGCGGTCGGCTTCGACGCGCACGTCTGGCAACTGGCGGCGGCGCTGGCCACCTTCCACCAGCGCAGGGTGCTGTGGTCGGAGTGGACCACCACCCATACGACGGCGCTGTACGCGGCCCGTCGGCTGGCCGACCCGGCGGCGCTGGCGTGCGCCCGGCGCAACCTCGGCAACGCCGCCTCGTCGCTGGGCCGGCAGGCCGAGGCCCGGGTGCACCTCGAACACGCCGTGCAGCTGTACCGGGATCTGGGCGACCTCGGGGGCGAGGCGCACACCCGGCTCGCGCTCGGCCGGGTCGCGACCCGGCGGGGGCTGCACACCGAGGCGCTGGACCACTCGCGGCAGGCGGTGAAACTGTTCGGTGCCGCGGGCGACCTCGCCTGGCAGGCCGTGGCCCTGAACAACGTCGGCTGGGGCCAGGCCGGTCTCGGCCGCTACGAGGAGGCCATCGCCCACGGCAGGCAGGCGCTCGCCCTGGGGGAGGGAACCGGCCACATCTACGGCGAGGCCCACACCTGGGACACCCTCGGCTACGCCCATCACCATCTGGGCCAGTACGACGAGGCCGCCGCCTGCTATCACCAGGCCGCGGTGCTCTTCCACGAGTTGGGGGACCGCTACTACGAGGCGGACATCCTCGCCCACCTCGGTGACACCCACCACGCCGCCCGGAACCGTGACGCCGCCCGCACCAACTGGAGCCGGTCCCTGGAACTCTTCGAGGAGCTCGGCCATCACGACGCCGAACCGCTGCGGGCCAGACTCCTGGACCATCTGGACAAGGATCCGGCCGACTCCGCGCTCCCGGAGCGCGACTGACCGGGGTGGCGCTACGCGCGGTACAGGGCCTCCACCTCTGTCGCGTACGCGTTCTCGATCGCCTTGCGCTTCAGTTTCAGGGACGGGGTCAGCAGACCGTGTTCCTCGGTGAACTGGTGGGCCAGTATCCGGAACGTACGGATCGACTCGGCCTGGGAGACCAGGGTGTTCGCGGCGACCACGGCCCGCCGCACCTCGGTCTCCAGGTCGGGGTCCCGCACCAACTGGGCCGGGGTGAGGGGGGACTTGCCCCGCATCTGCAGCCAGTGGTCGACGGCCTCCCCGTCGAGCGTGACCAGCGCCGCGATGTACGGCCGGTCGTTGCCGACGACGATGCACTGCGCGACCAGCGGATGGTCGCGCACCCGCTCCTCCAGGACGCCCGGCGACACGCTCTTGCCGCCGGAGGTCACCAGGATCTCCTTCTTGCGCCCGGTGATGGTCAGGTAGCCGTCCTCGTCGAGCGCGCCGATGTCACCGGTGGCCAGCCAGCCGTCGTGCAGGGCCGCGTCGGTGGCCTTCGGGTCGTTGAGGTAGCCCTGGAAGACGTTGTCGCCGTGCAGCCAGATCTCGCCGTCGTCCGCGATGTGCACGGTCGTGCCGGGGATGGGCTGGCCGACGGTCCCGTACCGGGTGCGCTCGGGCGGGTTGGCGGTCGCCGCGGCCGTGGACTCGGTGAGCCCGTACCCCTCGTAGATCTGCACGCCGGCGCCCGCGAAGAACAGGCCGAGGCGGCGGTCCATCGCGGAGCCCCCGGACATCGCGTGCCGCACGCGTCCGCCCATCGCGTTACGGATCTTGGAGTAGACGAGTTTGTCGAAGAGCTGGTGCTGCATGCGCAGGGCCGTCGACGGGCCGGGGCCGATGTCCCAGGCCTTCGCCTCGACCGCGTCCGCGTAGCGCACCGCGACCTCGACCGCCTTCTCGAACGGGCCGCCCTTGCCCTCCTTCTCGGCCTTGCGGCGGGCCGCGTTGAAGACCTTCTCGAAGATGTACGGCACCGCGAGGAAGAACGTCGGCTGGAACGCGGCGAGATCCGGCAGCAGGGCCGCCGCGTTCAGCTGCGGCTGATGGCCGAACTTGACCTTCCCCCGGACCGCGGCGACCTGGACCATCCGCCCGAAGACGTGCGCGAGCGGCAGGAACAGCAGGGTGGCCGCCTCGTCGCCGCGCTTGGAATGGAAGAGCGGCTCCCAGCGTCCGATCGCCGTGTCCGTCTCGAACATGAAGTTGGCGTGGGACAGGACGCAGCCCTTGGGGCGGCCGGTGGTGCCGGACGTGTAGATGATCGTCGCCGTCGACTCCGGGGTGACCGCGCGGCGGTGCCGGTGCACCACCTCGTCGTCGATGTGGCCGCCGGCCTCGTACAGCTCCTGCACCGCGCCCGCGTCGAGCTGCCACAGTTTGTGCAGGGTCGGCAGGCGGTCGATGACTGTGGCGATCGTCATCGCGTGGTCCTCGTGCTCCACCATGGCCGCCGACACCTGGGCGTCGTGCAGCATCCAGAAGACCTGCTCGGCCGACGAGGTGGGATAGATCGGGACGACCTGCGCGCCGATCGACCACAGCGCGTAGTCGAAGAGGGTCCACTCGTAGCGCGTACGGGACATGATCGCGACGCGGTCGCCGAAGCGGATGCCGTGGGCCAGGAGGCCCTTGGCGAGCGCCAGGACCTCGTCACGGAACTCGGCGGACGTGACGTCCCGCCATCTGCCCTGCTCGTCCTTGCGGCCGAGCGCGATGTAGAGGGGGTCCTCCTGGGCATACTCGAACACGGCATCGGCCAGGCCGCCCACCGGCGGTGCCGACGCCAGGGGAGGGTTGGTGAACTCGCTCAATCCCCGCTCCTTGAAGGTGCTCCGCAGGCCGTGAAAGCTACCCCACGTAACGCTGCCGCGGGAGGGGTGGCGGAGGGGGGTGGGGGGTGACGTACATGCTGGTCAACCCCTGAAATCCGGCCACAAGGGGGGAGGCCGGGACAGAATCCTTACTCTTCCGTAAGTTTCGGTTCCGTAATCTCCACGGAATCTGTACGGGGCGCTTACCGGGGGGTGGGCGCGCGTGGCGCCTTGCAGGGCGTGGGGAGGCACGCGGGCGACCCCCGCCCCGTAAGGGGCGCGGGGAACGGCGCGGCCGGCCCCCACCGGACCCGCAGATTCCCTCCGGACGCCAGTCGCCCCTTAGGGGCGCGGGGAACTGCGCGACGAGCCCCCACCGGCCCGCAGACGTGTCCGAACCCTTACGGGGCCCGGCGGTGGCCGGATTGAGCTGCGGGTTCGGTGGGGGTTGGCCGCGCAGTTCCCCGCGCCCCTAAGGGGGGTGGGGGCGTGCGTCGATGTCGGCTGCGGGTTCGGTGGGGGCGGGCCGCGCCGTTCCCCGCGCCCCTTTGGGGCGGGGGCCGCCCGCGTGCTTCACCGCGCCCCTTACGGGGCCCGGTGGAGGCGGTCCGGGGAGGTCAGGATCGCGGACGCCAGGGCGTCCGCCGCGCCGCGGGACGCCGTGTGGCGTCTGCCGTGCAGCAGGACGAAATCCACCTCGCCGAGTTCCGGCAGACCCGCGCGGTCGGGCACGCGCACCAGACCCGGCGGGATCAGACCGCGCGTGTGGGCCATCACGCCGAGACCCGCGCGCGCCGCCGCGATGAGGCCGTTCAGGCTCCCGCTCGTGCACGCGACGCGCCAGGACCGGCCCTGGCGCTCCAGCGCCTCCAGGGCCAGCGCCCGGCTGATCCCCGGCGGTGGGTACACGATCAGCGGGACCGGACGGTCGGGATCCAGCCGCAGCCGCTCCCCGCCGATCCAGACCATGCGGTCGTGCCAGACCAGCTCGCCGCGCGGGTCCTCGGGGCGCCGCTTGGCCAGCACCAGGTCGAGCCGCCCGTCGGCCAGCTGCTCGTGCAGCGTGCCCGAGAGCTCCACCGTCAGCTCCAGGTCGACCTCGGGATGGTCATGGCGGAACCCTTCCAGGATCTCGGTCAGCCGGGTCAGGACGAAGTCCTCCGAGGCGCCGAACCGCAGCCGCCCGCGCAGCCGCGTGCCGCCGAAGAACGCCGCCGCCTGCTCGTGCGCCTCCAGGATCCGGCGCGCGAACCCGAGCATCGCCTCGCCGTCCTCCGTCAGCTCCACGGAATGGGTGTCCCGGGTGAACAGCTGCCGCCCGGCGGTGCCCTCCAGGCGGCGCACATGCTGGCTGACCGTGGACTGGCGCAGCCCGAGCCGCCGGGCCGCCTGCGTGAAGCTCAGCGTTTGGGCCACGGCGAGGAAGGTACGCAGCTGCGAGGGGTCGTACACGGGCCCCAGGCTAGCGCGTCATCGCGTTTCGTGATGACAGTCAGATCGGTGTACCGGATTCCCGATCAAGGGCCGGAGGAGGACGATGGAGAGGGCTCGCCCCGTCCGGGAAACGCCGACAAGAGCCGGCGACACCGGTGACACAAGACCCCCGCACCATCGGAGCACCGTGAAACGCCTGAAGTGGCCGTCCTGGCTGCCGATAGACCCGTACATCCTGCTGCTGCTCGGGACGGTGGGGCTCGCCGCCCTGCTGCCCGCCCGGGGGACCGGCGCCGAGGTCGCCTCCGGCGCCTCCACCGCGGCGATCGCCTTCCTCTTCTTCCTCTACGGGGCACGGCTGTCCACCCGCGAGGCGATGGACGGCGTACGGCACTGGCGGCTGCACCTCACGGTCCTGGCCTGCACGTTCGTCCTGTTCCCACTGCTCGGCCTGGCCGCCCGCGGCCTGGAGCCGGTGCTCCTGAGCCACGACCTCTACACCGGGCTGCTCTTCCTGACCCTCGTCCCCTCGACGGTCCAGTCGTCCATCGCCTTCACCTCCATGGCGCGCGGCAACGTGCCCGCCGCCATCTGCGCGGGCTCCTTCTCCTCCCTCGTGGGCATCGTGCTCACCCCGCTGCTTGCCGCGGCGCTCCTCGGCGGCACGGGAGGCGGGTTCTCCGCGGACTCGCTCCTGAAGATCGTGCTGCAACTGCTCGTGCCCTTCCTGGCAGGGCAGCTCCTGCGCCGCTGGATCGGCGGCTTCGTCGCACGCCACAAGAAGATCCTCGGCTACGTGGACCGCGGCTCGATCCTGCTGGTCGTCTACACCGCCTTCAGCGAGGGCATGGTGCAGGGCATCTGGCACCAGGTCAGCCCGCTGCGCCTGGGCGGGCTGCTCGCCGTCGAGGTCGTCCTGCTCGCGGTGATGCTGGCGGTGACCTGGTACGGGTCCAAGGCCCTCGGGTTCGACCGCGGCGACCGGATCGCCGTCCAGTTCGCCGGCTCGAAGAAGTCGCTGGCGTCCGGACTGCCCATGGCGAGCGTGCTCTTCGGCGCCCACGCCTCGCTGGCCGTGCTGCCGCTGATGCTCTTCCACCAGATGCAGCTCATGGTCTGCGCGGTCATCGCCAAGCGCCGCTCCCGCGACCCGGAGGCCGACCCGGAACCGCAGTCGGAGCAGCCCCTCAGCCAGGACCCAGCCGCAGGGTCACGAATCTCGGTCGGTACAGGGACACGTTCCGGCTGAGGTTGGCCTGCGCCGTCGCCCCGCCGTTCGCGTCCAGCCAGTTGACGTCGTAGCTCAGCACGAGCCCGCCCCCGCCGATCGCCGGATGGACCTGCGGGTTGTACGCCGCCACGCCCGCCCCCCGCTCCGGCAACGGCGGGCTGAAGCCCTTGCCGGGCCCGTGCCAGGGCCCGGTGGGGGAGCACGCCCAGTACGAGGTGACGGTCGTCAGTCCCTCGGTGCCCGCCGCCATCGTGAACAGGACGTACGTCCCCCCGTCGCGGGCCACGGTGAACGCGCTGCCCACCCCCTTGCTCCCGCCGTCGCCCAGTACCGGTTCCATGTGGGAGGGGATGGTCCATCGTTCGCCGTCCCAGTACCGCCAGGCATCCGGGTCCGCGAGCCGCCCCCGGGGCACGCGCGCGACGTACGCGTGCGACACGGGCCGGGCGGCGGCCCGCGCGTCGTCTCCGCCGAACACGTACGTCCAGTCCTCGTCGTGGGTCAGCGCGGTCGTGCCGAACAGCACCCGCCGCGCCGGATCCCGGACCTGCCGCTGGTCGAGGACCTGCGTGATGCCTTCGAGCCGCAGACCGGGCAGCGACAGCGTGGCGACCTCGGTCGCGGTCGGCACCCCGTAGACCCACGGGTACGCGCCGGTCGTACGGGTCCACAGCACGACCCGTACGACCTGCTCGGACGAGCCGGGGGAACGGGGTTCGACGCGCGCGGCCACCGGCCAGCGCCACTGGCCGGGCGCCGGGTCCGCGAACAGGGGGGCGGGCAGGGTGCGTTGCAGGCGCCCGTCCTTCATGACCACCGCCGAGTTGCGCACCAGCGGCGCGGTCGTGTCCCGCCAGGCGTAGGACTCGCCCGCCGGGTTCGGCGGTCGGTACACCTGGCCGAGGTAGGTGTCCGAGAACAGCCAGAGCACCCGTCCGTCCGGCAGCCGCACCGAGTGCGTACCGTCGCCGCCGGTCCAGTCGTCGGCCCGCGAGGCGTCGTCCCCGTACCGCGCGAACTCCTGCGTGACATTGGTGTCCGCGGCCCACGAGGTGACCTTGCGGGCCGTGCAGGCGGTGTCCCCGTCGTCGTCCTCGGGGAGGGCGGTGAGCAGCACCGCCCCGAGGACCAGGGCCAGGAGCAGCCCCAGCCCGGTCCCCGTGCGCTGTCGTGCTCGTGTGTCCTCGGGCACCCACGGGACGTTAGTGGCTGGCTGCCACGCGGTCCATGGGCAGCCACAGGACCGGGTTCCCGGTCACCGCCGTGTTGCCGGTGCGTACGCCGGCCAGTTCGTCGTCGCTCAGGGCGCGGTCGTAGACCCGGACGTCGTCGATCGCGCCGGTCAGGTGGGCGCGGCTGTCCAGCTTCTGGCCGACGTGCACCCCGAACGGCGAGTTCCGGCTCACCGATCCCGGTACGTCCGCCGCCGTGCCGGCCACGGTCCCGTCGATGAACAGCGTCAGCTGTCCCGCGCCCCGGCGCAGCGCCAGATGGTGCCACTGCCCGTCGTTGTACGCGCCGGTGGTGCGCACGGACGCCGAGCGGGGGGCGCTCGCGCCGTCCCGGGCCGTGATCAGGCCCTGGACCCGGCCGTTCGCGGGCTCCCCGCGCAGCCACACCTGCGGCTGAGTGGTGCCGACCCCGCCCATCCACAGGAACGGCTGCTCGCCCGTGGTGGCCGTGTAGCGGAACCACAGCGAGGCGGTGAAGTCCTTGTTCCCGAGCGGTAGTTGGCTCCGGTAGGGCAGGCGTACGGCGTCGTCGGTGCCGTCGAAGGCGAGGGCGCCGCCGAACACCCCGTCCGTTCCCGCCGCACCGCCGAGGACCGCCGCGCCGGGTGCGCGGGGAGCCAGATCGGGGGTGGTCGGGTCCGGGCCCCGGCGCGGGGTCAGCCAGTCCTCGGTGAACCGTGCGAAGCGGATCTCGTCGCGGGCGTCCACGGCGCCGCCCTCGTACAGCAGGCCCGCCGTGTCGGCCCCGATGCCGACCAGGTCGGAGTAGCCGGACCAGTCCGTCGTGACGACCGTGCCGCGGTCGACGCTGTCCCAGGTGCGGCCGCTGTCGTACGAGGAGCGGATCATCATCGTGCGGCGGCGGTCCGGGTCGCCGGGGCAGGCGAGCAGGATGCGGTCGCCCATGCGCAGCGTTGAGCCCTGGACCTGTGGTGTGTAGAGGTCGGGCAGCGCCTTGAAGTGCGAGGTGAAGCTGGAGCCGCCGTCGGTGCTGAACGCCTGGGTGCGGTGGCCGAGATCGGTGCCGTCCTGCTCGCGCCCGCTGACCAGGACCGTGCCGTCGGCGCGCTCGGTGACGGTCATCTCGGACGGCTTCTGCCGGAACGTGCCGTCGGCCGCGATCGGCCACGAGTCCGTGGCGCCGATCCGCCAGTGGTCGCCGCCGTCGTCGCTGACGATGAGCGCCGCGTGGTTGGCGGAGACGCGGCTGCCGTCCCACGTCTCGGTGTTGACGGCGAAGACGAGCCGGCCCACGTGCTTGCCGCGGGTCAGCTGGATGCCGTGCACCGGCCCGGTCGCGTACCAGGAGTTCCAGTGCGCGGGCAGGATCTCGTCGCTGAGGTCGCGGGGCTCGGACCAGGTGAGCCCGTCGTCGTCGCTGTGCTGCAGGTGCGGGGTGCGGTCGCACGGGACGGCGCAGTTGCCGCCGTCGGTACGGCCCGTGTTGTACGTCTCGGCCAGGACGATCCGGCCGGTCTTCCGGTCCACCATCGGGGCGGGGTTGCCGTGTGTGTCGCCCGCGCCCTCGTTGATGACCTGCAGCGGGCCCCAGGTGCGGCCGCCGTCGGTGGAGCGCTTGAGCACGATGTCTATGTCACCGGCGTCGCTGCAGTCGTTCACCCGGCCCTCGGCGAACGCCAGCAGGGTGCCCTTCGTCGTCCGCACGACGGCCGGGATCCGGAAGCAGGCGTAGCCGGGGTCCTGGGAGGCCTTGAAGAGCACCTGCTGCTCGAACGCGGCGGCTTCGGAGGTTGCCTCGGCGGCGGCTTCGGTGGCGGCTTCGGTGGCGGCGCCGGGTGCGGCGGCGGTCCCGGCGTGTCCGGTGCCCGGCAGCCCGAGCAGCGCGGTGAGGGTGAGGACCGCCGTCAGAGCGCCTGTGACGGCGGTCCTCCACGGTCTGGCCGTACGGGGGGTTCGGAGGCGTGCGCGAAGACTTGACGGCATGGTGCGACCTGCCCTTCATGCGTCTGCTGCGTCTCTGGCGACTCGTGTGTCTCTGGCGACTCGTGCGTCTCTAGTGACTCGTGCGTCTCTTGGGACTCAGGGGTCTCATGCACCCGGACATCTGGACATCCGAACATCTGGACATCCCACGTCCTGACTGCGCGCCACAGACGCTACTGGGCTCCCAGGCACCTCACAAGAAGCGCGCACGGCCGTGGCGCGAGAACTTCCCGCACACCGGTGCCGGTGTGCGGGCGGGCGTCGCCCGTGGGCAAGTCCTCGTGCCTGTCTAGGCCCTGACGTTCCGTCGTCTGCGCCGCAGGAGCAGCGGTGGCAGCAGGAGGATCCCCGACGGGTCGGCGGGCGGGGCCTGCGCCGCGGCCTTCCGGCAGATCAGCGCGTCGGGGTCGTTCGCGGGCGCCTGGAGGCTGTAGCCGTCCGGGCAGGCGGGACCGGGGTCGCCCTTCTCGCCCTTGTCGCCCTTCTCCCCCCGGGGCCCGGTGTCCCCTCTGGTGCCCTGGTAGCCCTGCGCGCCGTCGGGGCCGGGCGGCCCCGCAGGTCCTCCGGCCCCGTCGGCGCCGTTGTTCCCGTTCGCGCCGTTGGCGCCGTCCGCGCCGTCGGTCCCCGGAGGGCCCTGCGCGCCGGGCTCTCCCGAGGGGCCCGGCGAACCGGACGGGCCCGGCGGCCCGGGTTCGCCGCGCGATCCGCTCTCCCCGCGCTCCCCGCCGGGGCCCGGCTTGCCACCGGCACCCGCCGCACCGCCCGCCCCGGTCGCGCCGCGCTCGCCCTTGGCACCCGGCCGGCCGTGTGCCGCGGTGGGCACCCGCACCCGGTCGAGCAGGTCGTCCACCGCGTCGGAGGGGTCGGGGGCCGCGGGAGTGCCGCCGCCGGCCTCCACCTGGGCGCGCAGCGCGCGTACGTCCTGCGCCAGCGTCGACACGGCGTCACCGCGCCGGTCCGACTCGGCGCGCAGCTCGTCGGCCCTGCGGTCACCGGCGTCGATCCGCGCCCACAGGATCACCGCGACACCGCTGAGCGCGATCAGCACACAGACGAGGAACATGCTGCGCCAGCGCACGGCGAGCACCCGTTGGAACCTGCTCACGGTGCCCCTCCGAGTCGGTCGATGTCGAGACGGAGGCGAGCGATCTCCGACTGGTCGGCGACGTGCATCGTCGCCAACTCGTCGATGCGCGAGTCGCGTTCGGCGATCTGCCGTTCCAGCCGGTCGCGCTCGGACTGCAGTTTCTCGGTCAGGCTCGAAAATCCGTTCAGGGCGTTCTCGCCCCGCTTTCCCATATACGCCACGAGGGCCGCGCCGAGCACGCCCACGCAGGCAAGTAACGAGCCGAACAGGGTCGTGCCGGCATCCAAGTAACCGCCTCCTACCCGGACGACGGGCCGTATGGCGGCCCGTTCGAGGTCGTCAGGAAAACGAGACGGGGGCCGACGGGGTACGCGCGGGGCGCGGCGGTACCTCCGGATGAGTGCTGATGGAGCGTCAGATCGGCGCGTACCACCGCTCTGTGGGGGTGAGGCGGGGCCCCTCCGGCGCAGGGGGCGCTCCCCGCCGGATCGGGGCCCCGCCGCCGTGCAGCGGGGAGACCGGTCAGCCCTGGGCGGCCGCGGCCTGCAGAGCGATGCGGTGCTCGCCCGCGTACACGTTCATGGAGGTGCCCCGCAGGAAACCGACGAGGGTCAGATTGGACTCGGCGGCCAGGTCGACCGCGAGCGACGACGGCGCCGAGACCGCGGCGAGCACCGGGATGCCCGCCATCACCGCCTTCTGGGCCAGCTCGAAGGAGGCGCGTCCCGAGACCAGCAGGACCGTGCGGGAGAGCGGCAGTGAGCCGTTCTGCAGGGCGCGGCCGACCAGCTTGTCGACCGCGTTGTGCCGGCCCACGTCCTCCCGGATGTCGACCAGCTCGCCGTCCTCGGTGAACAGGGCCGCCGCGTGCAGGCCCCCGGTCCGGTCGAACACGCGCTGCGCCGCGCGCAGCCGGTCGGGGAGGCTCGCGAGCAGTTCGGGCCCGAGCCGTACCGGGGGAGCCGTGTCGCCGTGCGTGTCGTCGATCGTCCAGCGGGCCGTCGTGCGGACCGCGTCCAGGCTGGCCTTGCCGCACAGCCCGCAGGACGACGTCGTGTACACGTTGCGTTCGAGCGTGATGTCGGGGATGACGACGCCGGGCGCCGTCCGGACGTCGACGATGTTGTAGGTGTTCGAGCCGTCCACGGTGGCGCCGGCGCAGTAGACGATGTTCTGCAGTTCGTCCGCCGCGCCCAGCACCCCCTCGCTGACCAGGAAGCCCGCCGCGAGCGCGAAGTCGTCGCCCGGGGTGCGCATCGTGATCGCGAGGGGTTTTCCGTTGAGGCGGATCTCCAGTGGTTCCTCGGCGACGAGCGTGTCCGGACGGGCGGAGACCACCCCGTCGCGGATGCGGATCACCTTGCGTCGTTCCGTGACTCGTCCCATGTCCTGATCAGTCCCGGTTCTGTACGTGCTGGTAGCCGAAGCGGCCCTTGATGCAGAGGTTGCCGTGGGTCACCGGGTTGTCGTGCGGTGAGGTGACCTTGACGATCTCATTGTCCTGTACGTGCAGGGTGAGGTTGCAGCCCACTCCGCAGTAGGCGCACACCGTGGTCGTCCCGGTCTGCGCCGACTCGTCCCACGTACCCGCCGCGCGCATGTCGAACTCCGATTTGAACGAAAGCGCACCCGTCGGGCACACCTCGATGCAGTTGCCGCAGTACACGCAGGCCGAGTCGGTGAGCGGGCCGTCGTGCTCCACGGCGATCCGGGCGTCGAAACCGCGGCCGACGACCGAGATGGCGAAGGTGTTCTGCCACTGGTCCCCGCAGGCGTCCACGCACTTGTAGCAGAGGATGCACTTGTCGTAGTCGCGGACGTAGAGGTCGTTGTCGATCCTCGGCTGCTCGTCGACGCAGGCCGCGTCGGGGCCGAACCGGTCGGGCTTGGCCTCGTACTCCTTCAGCCAGCCGGCGACCTCCGGTGTGGTCGACAGGTCCACGGAGGACGCGAGCAGCTCAAGGACGACCTTGCGGCTGTGTCTGGCCCGCTCGGTGTCCGTGCGCACCTCCATGCCCGCCTCCGCCTTGCGGGAACAGGCCGGGACGAGGGTGCGGGCGCCCTCGACCTCGACGACGCAGACCCGGCAGGCGTTCTTGGGGGTGAGGGTGTCGCCCTGGCACAGGGTCGGCACGTCCTTGCCCGCCGACCGGCAGGCGTCGAGGATCGTCGAGCCCTCCGGCGCCCGTACGGACTCCCCGTCGATCCGGAACTCCAGCAGACGGCGGGGGATCCCCAGCGATGTCACGGTCATTCGTACGCCCCCAGGCGGTCGATGGCGGATTCCACGGCGTTCCACGCGGTCTGTCCCAGACCGCAGATCGAGGCGTCCTTCATGGCCCGGCCCACCTCACGCAGCAGCGTGATGTCGGCCGCCGCGTCGGCTCCGGTCCGCTCGACGATGCGGTGCAGGGCCTCCTCCTGGCGCACGGTCCCGACCCGGCACGGCACGCACTGCCCGCACGACTCGTCGCGGAAGAACTCGGCGATCCGCAGCAGCAGCCGCGGCAGCGGCACGGTGTCGTCGAAGGCCAGCACCACCCCGGAGCCGAGCGTCGTGCCGGCCGCCCGGGTGCCCTCGAAGGTGAGCGGGATGTCCAGCTCGTCGGGCCGTACGAAGCCGCCGGCCGCACCGCCGAGGAGCACCGCGCGCAGCCGCTCGCGTACGCCCGCCAGTTCCAGCAGCTCGCCGAGCGTGGCGCCGAACGGCAGCTCGTAGATGCCGGGCCGGTCCACGCTGCCGGACACGCAGAACAGCTTCGGCCCGGTGGAGGTGCCGGTGCCGATCGCCGCGTACGCCGGGGCGCCCATGGTGAGGATCGGCAGGACGTTGACCAGCGTCTCGACGTTGTTCTCGGCGGTCGGCTTGCCGAACAGACCCTTCTCCACGGGGAAGGGCGGCTTCGACCGCGGTTCGCCCCGGTACCCCTCGATGGAGTTGAAGAGGGCGGTCTCCTCACCGCAGATGTAGGCGCCCGCGCCGCGCCGGATCTCGATGTCGAAGGCGTACCCCTGGCCGAGGACGTCGTCCCCGAGCAGCCCGCGCGCGCGTGCCTGCCCGATGGCGTGCTCCATGCGGCGCAGGGCCCGCGGGTACTCGCCGCGCAGATAGAGATAGCCCTTGTGCGCGCCGACCGCGTACGCCGCGATCGTCATCGCCTCCACGAGGGAGTACGGGTCGCCCTCCATGACCACGCGGTCCTTGAAGGTGCCCGGCTCGGATTCGTCGGCGTTGCAGACGAGGTAGTGCGGATGGTCGGGCTGGGACGCCGTGGCCTGCCATTTGCGGCCGGTGGGGAAGGCGGCGCCGCCGCGCCCGACCAGGCCCGCGTCGGTGACCTCGCGGATGACCCCGGCGGGGCCGATCGCGAAGGCCTGCCGCAGGGCCGTGTATCCGCCGTGCGCCCGGTAGTCGTCGAGCGACGCCGGATCGACCACGCCGACCCGGCCGAGCAGCGTCAGCGAGGGGTCCCCGGCCTGCGGGACCGCCAGCGCGGCGGCCGGCTCCTCGGGCGCCGAGTCGGGCGAGCTCGCCGCCAGCACGGCCCGCTCGACGGTGGTGGGCGCCGACACGGCCGTACGCACCGGGTCGCCGGCCTTGACCGCGAGCGCGGCCGGGGCGCGTTCGCACAGGCCGAGGCAGGGGCTGCGCTCGACGCTGACGCCGCTGCCCGGGCCGAGGCGGGCCTCGACCTCGGCGCACAGCTCCGATGCGCCCGCCGCCGCGCACGCCAGGTCCGTGCACACGTGCAGGACCGTCGCCGGGCGCGGCTTCACCGAGAACATCGCGTAGAAGGTGGCGACCCCGTAGGCCTCCGCCGGCGGCACGGTGAGCCGCCGGCACAGGTAGTCGAGGGCGCCCTCGCTGATCCAGCCGATCCGGTCGTGGACGGCGTGCAGCCCCGGCAACAGCAGGTCACGACGGTCCCGGGCCGCTCGCCCGCCGCGTGCCCACCTGAGGTCGGCGTCCGACCGGTCGGCGCCCTCCCACGAAGACTCCGGAGGGCCGAGCAGCGTGTCGATCGCCGCCTGTTCCTCGTCCGTCGGTTTGCTGTCACCGAAGTGCAGGTCCACTTGACATCACCTCACTTGAGTAGCGACCGGCAGTTTTTCGATCCGGATCGCCGACGCCTTGAACTCCGCCGTCCCCGCGATCGGGCAATTGGCCTCGATCGTCAGCTGGTTGGTGTCCACCTCGTCGGGAAAGTGCATGGTCATGAACGCGAGCCCGGGCCGCAGCGCGGTGTCGACCCACACCGGGGCCACCACCGACCCGCGCCGCGAGGAGACCTGGACCTGCTCGCCGACCACCACGCCGTAGCGCTCCGCGTCCTCCGGGCACAGCTCGACGAACTCGCCCCGCCGCATCGGCGAGGCGAAACCGCCGCTCTGCACCCCGGTGTTGTACGAGTCGAGCCGCCGCCCGGTGGTCAGCCGGATGGGAAATTGCTCGTCCGTCAGATCGACGGGCGGATCGTGCTGCACGAGCCCGAAGGGCGCGAGCCGGCCCCGCGCCGCCGGGTCGGACTCCCACAACCTGCCGTGCAGATAGGTCGGTTCGAGCCGGTCGGTCCGCGGGCAGGGCCACTGGATGCCCTGATGCTCCTCCAGCCGCTCGTACGTCATCCCGTAGTGGTCCGGGGACACCGAGCGCAGCTCGTCCCACACCGCCTCGGAGTCCTCGTACTTCCACTCGTGGCCCATGCGGGAGGCGAGGTCGCAGAGGATGTCGATGTCCTCGCGGGCCTCGCCGGGCGGGACGACCGCCCGCCGCACCCGCTGGACCCGCCGCTCGCTGTTGGTGGTCGTGCCCTCGGTCTCGGCCCAGCCGGCCGTCGCGGGCAGGATCACGTCCGCCAGCTCGGCGGTCTTCGTGAGGAAGATGTCCTGGACGACGAGGAAGTCCAGGGCCTTCATCCGGCGTACCGCCTGCTCGCTGTCGGCCTCCGACTGCGCCGGGTTCTCCCCGATGCAGTAGACGGCCTTGAGCGAGCCCTCCTCCATGGCCTCGAACATCTCCGTCAGGTTCATCCCGTAGTGCGGCTGGATGACGGTGTCCCACGCCGACTCGAACTTCAGCCGGGTGTCCGGGTCCAGGATGTCCTGGAACCCAGGCAGCCGGTTGGGGATGGCGCCCATGTCACCGCCGCCCTGCACGTTGTTCTGTCCGCGCAGGGGCTGCAACCCGGAACCGAAGCGGCCCACGTGCCCGGTCAGGAGCGACAGATTGATGAGCGCCCGGACGTTGTCCGTGCCGTTGTGGTGCTCGGTGATGCCGAGCGTCCAGCACAGCTGGGCGCGCTCGGCACGGGCGTAGGCGTGCGCCAACTCCCGTATCGCCGCGGCCGGTACGCCCGTCACCTTCTCCGCGAGCGACAGCGTCCACGGCTCGACGAGCTGCTTGTACTCCTCGAAACCGGTGGTGGCCCGCGCGATGAACGCGTCGTTCGCGAGGCCCGCCCGGATGATCTCGCGGCCGATCGCGTGGGCCATCGGGATGTCCGTGCCCACGTTCAGTCCGAGCCAGCTCTCGGCCCACTCCGCCGTGGAGGTGCGGCGCGGGTCGACCGCGTACATCCGGGCGCCGTTCCTGATGCCCTTCAGGACGTGCTGGAAGAAGATCGGGTGTGCGAAACGGGCGTTGGAGCCCCACATGACGACCAGGTCGGTGTGCTCGACCTCGGCGTACGAGGAGGTGCCGCCGCCCGAGCCGAAGGCCGCCGACAGGCCCGCCACGCTGGGCGCGTGGCAGGTGCGGTTGCAGGAGTCGACGTTGTTGGTGCCCATGACCACGCGGGCGAACTTCTGCGCCACGTAGTTCATCTCGTTGGTCGCGCGGGCGCAGGAGAACATGCCGAACGCGTCGCGCGCCGCGCCCAGGCCCCGGGCGGCCCGGTCCAGGGCCTCGTCCCAGCTCGCCCTGCGGAAGGGTTCGTCGCGGGAGTCACGGACCATGGGGTACTGAAGTCGGTTGTACACCTTGGGAGTTCGGTCGCGCTTCCTCATACGGCGGTCCTCGGGTTCTGGCGGGGGCTCCTCATGCGTGGCTCCTCGGCTTCCGCGCGGGCCGCCTCATGCGGCGGTCCTCAGGGCGAGCAGGTCCGAGATGGCGTGGACGGTGCGGAGCGTGGGCACCGGCACGTCGGTGATCTCCGCCAGTTCGACGACGGCGGCGAGCAGCACGTCGAGTTCGAGCGGTTTGCCGCGCTCCAGGTCCTGGAGCGTGGAGGTGCGGTGGTCGCCGACCCGCTCCGCGCCGGCGAGGCGCCGCTCGATGGAGACGCCCACCCGGCAGCCCAGTGCCTCGGCGACCGCGAGCGTCTCGGTCATCATGATCTCGATGACCCGGCGGGTGCCGCCGTGCAGGCACATCTGCCGCATGGTGGCCCGGGCCAGGGCGCTGATGGGGTTGAAGGAGATGTTGCCGAGCAGCTTGAGCCAGATGTCGTTGCGCAGGTCCGGCTCCACCGGGCACTTGAGCCCGCCGGTCACCATGGCCTCGCCGAACTCCGTGCAGCGCACCGAGACCGTACGGTCGGGCTCGCCGATGGAGAACCGGGTGCCTTCGAGATGGCGGACCACTCCGGGGCCCGCCAGTTCGGTGGCCGCGTAGACGACACAGCCGATGGCCCGGGAGGGCGCGATCACCGCACTGACCGCGCCGCCGGGGTCCACGCTCTCGACGCGGTGGCCGTCGTGCGGGCCGCCGTGCCGGTGGAAGTACCACCAGGGAATGCCGTTCTGCGCGGCGATCACCGCGGTCGAGTCGTGGAGCAGGGGCTCGATGAGCGGCCCGCACGCCGCGTACGAGTTGGCCTTCAGGCCGAGGAGGACGAAGTCGACCGGGCCGACCTCGGCCGGGTCGTCGGTGGCGTGGGCCCGGGCGGTGAAGTCACCGCGCGGGCTGAGCACTCGCACTCCGTGCTGCCTCATGGCCGCGAGATGCGGTCCACGGGCGATGAGGTGCACATCGGCACCCGCGCGATGCAGCGCGGCTCCGACGTAGGCGCCGATCGCACCGGCGCCGAGAACTGCCACTTTCACTGGGGGGCTCCGTTCGGTCGAGGGTACCGAGGAGACGCTGAACAGCGTGAACCATGTCGACTGAATATTGTCTACAGTATGGGAGTTGGGGCAGCAAGGGTTCGCGCAGCACCTGGCACGCGGCGTTCGTGGGTACCCGCGCGGGTTGGAGTCGGCTCAAGGGCTCGCTGAGGGTCGCCTCACGAACACCCTTGGTAGAGACACGGAGTTCGGCCGGAAATTCCGTTCGTCGGCCGAAACCGACCGTTCACCGCACCCCGCATACCGTTCACCGCATACGGTCGACCAGTTCGGGTGGAGCGACTTCCCAACTGAACAACCGCTTCCTATCGTCCGGGATCATGAGTCCCCCTGTAGCCCCACCGGGCTGGAGCCGCTGGCTGGTCCCGCCCGCGGCCCTGTCGGTCCACCTCTCCATCGGACAGGCCTACGCCTGGTCCGTGTTCAAGCCCTCCCTGGAGTCCGCGCTGGACCTCAGCGGCACCCAGAGCGCCCTGCCCTTCCAGCTCGGCATCGTGATGCTCGGCCTGTCCGCCGCGTTCGGCGGCACGCTCGTGGAGCGCAACGGGCCGCGCTGGGCGATGACGGTCGCCCTGATCTGCTTCTCGTCGGGCTTCCTGCTCTCCGCCCTCGGCGCCGCCACCGAGCAGTACTGGCTGATCGTGTTCGGCTACGGCTTCGTCGGCGGCATCGGCCTCGGCATCGGCTACATCTCGCCCGTCTCCACGCTCATCAAGTGGTTCCCGGACCGGCCCGGCATGGCCACCGGCATCGCCATCATGGGCTTCGGCGGCGGCGCGCTGATCGCCTCGCCGTGGTCCGCGCAGATGCTGGAGTCCTTCGGCTCCGACAGCTCCGGCATCGCGCTCGCCTTCCTCGTGCACGGACTGACGTACGCCGTCTTCATGTCGCTCGGTGTGCTGCTCGTGCGCGTGCCGCGCCCCGCGAAGACCGCGGCCGACGGCACCCCGGCCCCGCTGGAGGGCGTACAGGTCTCCGCGAACAGCGCCGTGCGCACCCCGCAGTTCTGGTTGCTGTGGATCGTGCTCTGCATGAACGTGACCGCGGGCATCGGCATCCTGGAGAAGGCCGCGCCGATGATCACGGACTTCTTCGCGGACACCTCGACCCCCGTCTCGGTGTCGGCGGCGGCCGGTTTCGTCGCGCTGCTCTCGGCCGCGAACATGGCGGGCCGCATCGGCTGGTCCTCCACGTCCGACCTGATCGGGCGCAAGAACATCTACCGCGTCTACCTGGGCGTCGGCGCGCTGATGTACGCGCTCATCGCGTGGGTCGGGGACTCCTCCAAGCCCGTCTTCATCATCGCCGCGCTGGTGATCCTCTCCTTCTACGGAGGCGGCTTCGCGACCGTCCCCGCCTATCTGAAGGACCTCTTCGGGACCTACCAGGTCGGCGCGATCCACGGGCGGCTGCTCACCGCCTGGTCCACCGCCGGGGTCCTCGGACCGCTGATCGTCAACTGGATCGCGGACCGGCAGGAGGAGGCAGGCAAATCCGGAGCGTCCCTCTACGGACTGTCACTGGTCATCATGATCGGGCTGCTCGTGGTCGGGTTCGTCGCGAACGAGCTGGTCCGGCCCGTGGACGCCCGCCATCACGTCCCCGCCCAGAACCAGAAGGAGGCCGCCGATGTCCACGAGTGACAGCAGTCCGCCCGACGGCGCCGCGGCGGACGGCCCGGTCCCCGACCGCCGCCCGCTGATCGTCTTCGCCTGGGTCTGGGTGGGAGCGCCGCTGGCCTATGGTCTGTACGAGCTCGTACAGAAAGCGACCCAGTTGTTCACAGGATAGGCACCCGCCCGCCTTCCCGGGCGGGCCGCCGGGCGTGATCATGGGATAGGTACCCGAACGTCCGCTGGAGGGGTGTTCGGGCGTCCGAGGGTCTGACGGAAGCCGACAAGGGTGGCGCGGCAATCCTGTGACTTTACGTGCCCGCGTACCCGTGAGTACCTGATCAGACTGGTGAGTCCCGTTACCCCGGCAAGCAAGGGACCGCCCATGAACGGCTCACGCATCACCGCCGTCGGCCATTACCAGCCCGCCAGGGTTCTCACCAACGAGGACCTGGCGGAGCTGGTCGACACCAGCGACGAGTGGATCACGAGCCGGGTGGGCATCCGTACCCGCCACATCGCCGGACCCGACGAACCGGTCGACGAGCTGGCCGCGCACGCCGCCGCCAAGGCCCTGGCCGCAGCCGGCCTCACCCCCGAGGACATCGACCTCGTCCTGGTGGCCACCTCCACCGCCGTCGACCGGTCACCGAACATGGCCGCCCGGGTCGCCGCCCGCCTCGGCATCCCGTCACCGGCCGTCATGGACCTGAACGTGGTGTGCGCCGGCTTCACGCACGCGCTCGCCACCGCCGACCACGCCGTACGGGCCGGGGGCGCCAGCCGCGTCCTGGTGATCGGCGCCGACAAGATGTCCGAGGTCACCGACTGGACGGACCGCACGACCTGCGTCCTCGTCGGGGACGGGGCGGGCGCCGCCGTCGTCGAGGCCGCCGAGGAGTCCGCCATCGGACCGGTGCTCTGGGGCTCGGTGCCCGAGATGGGACACGCGGTACGCATCGAGGGCACCCCCGCGCGGTTCGCCCAGGAGGGCCAGAGCGTCTACCGGTGGGCCACCACGAAGCTGCCGGCCATCGCCCGCAAGGCCTGCGAGCGCGCCGGAGTCACCCCCGAGGACCTCGCCGCGGTCGTGCTGCACCAGGCGAACCTGCGGATCATCGAGCCCCTCGCCGGGAAGATCGGCGCCGTGAACGCCGTCATCGCCCGCGATGTCGTCGAGTCCGGCAACACCTCGGCCGCCAGCATCCCGATGGCCCTGTCGAAGCTCGTCGAACGCGGCGAGATCTCCACCGGCGACCGCGTCCTCCTCTTCGGCTTCGGCGGCAATCTCTCGTACGCGGGTCAGGTCATCCACTGCCCGTGACCTGCGGGTTCGACAGAGTGTGACGAGGCCAACTCCCCCTCGGCCTGGCCATTGTGCGCCGTAGACTGTAGACGAAAGACAATTGATACTGGCTTTCAGGCTGCCGTGCCGTCAGCGCACACGCCGCCACTGCCCAGGAGGGGGACCGCGATGTTGTCGACCGGACTGCCGCAGGGGTCCGTGCCGAAGCTCGAACGGCCGGGTCCGCTCAGGGACCGCGTCTACGAGGCCCTGCTCGAACTGATCACGACACGCGCCCTCCAGCCCGGTCAGCACCTGGTCGAGAGTGAACTGGCCGGGCACCTCGGCGTCTCCCGGCAGCCCGTGCGCGAGGCGCTCCAGCGGCTGAACACGGAAGGGTGGGTCGACCTGCGGCCCGCCCAGGGCGCGTTCGTGCACGAGCCGACCGAGGCGGAGGCGGACCAACTCCTCACCGTACGCACCCTGTTGGAGGCCGAGGCCGCCCGGCTCGCGGCGGCCAACACGGGCACCTCAGGCATCGCCGACCTGGAGGAGCTGTGCGCCGAGGGCGAGGCGGCCGTGGCCGCCGACGACGTCGACGCCGCGGTCGCGACGAACGCCCGCTTCCACGCCAAGGTCATGGACCTCGCCGGGAACACGGTCCTCGCCGAACTGGCCGCGCAGGTCGACCGGCGCGTGCGCTGGTACTACACCCCGGTCGCCCGGCAGCGCGGGCAGCAGTCCTGGATCGAGCACCGCGACCTCATCGCCGCGATCGCGGCCCGCGACGAACAGCGCGCGACCGAGGTCATGCGCACCCACACGGAACACACCCGCAGGACCTACCACGCACGCCCGCGTGACCAGTAGGGGCACGCCCGCCCGCGTGACCAGTAGTGGTTCGTCGTGTCCGTGCCTTCGCCGGGACGTCGATAGTGTGGCGAGATGGCTGACAGAACCGGCGGCGAGCCGCAGACCGACGGGCGCTCCACCCGCTGGGACGACCACAAGGCGCAGCGACAGCTCGACCTGGTGGACGCGGCGGTGGCCCTCATCGAGGACGAGGGCACGCGCTTCAAACTGCAGCGGCTGGCGGAGCGCGTGGGGCTGCCGCGGTCGGTGCTCTACCGCCACTTCAAGGACCGCGCCACGCTGGAGGAGTTGATCCGCCGGCGGGTGGTGGAGTCGTTCATGCGGGGGATCGAGCCCACCCTCACCTTCGACGGGACGATCGAGGAGTCCGTGCGGCGCGTGGTGGGCGCGCATCTGGACTGGGTGGCCCAACACCCGCGCCTGTACGCCTACATGGGCGTCGGGGAGCACGCCATGGGCGACGGATCGCTGGTCGCGGACACCAAGGCGGCCATCGCGCAGATGCTCAGCGAGCGGTTCGGGGACGTGCTGAAGGCGCTCGGGGTGCCCGAGGTGCCGATCCGTTCGGTGGCGATCGGCATCGTGGGCTTCGTGGACACCTCCGTCAACCAGTGGGTGCGCGACGAGCAGCGCGAGCTGTCAGAGGAGGAACTGCGCGAGATGCTGTGCCGTTCGGTCTGGGCGGTGCTGGACGCGACACTGCGGAGCCTGGGCGTGGAGCTGTCGCCGCAGCAGCGCGTGGCGGATCTGTAGGCGTTTTCAGCCGGATCGGCGGAGGGCTTGAGCACTCCGCCCCGGGCCTCGTGGGTGTCGGCGTGGGTATCAGCCGCGTGCGGCGGCCGGGACGGCCTGCGCGGCCCGGTGCAACGACTCGGTGTCCGTGAACTTCACGCGCGGGCGGCCCTGGGCCTCGCCCGCCGCCCGTTCCGCACGGTCTATCGCGTGCCAGGCGTCCACTCCCAGCGCGTCCGTCGTCGTACCGACACCGCCGCGTACCGCCTGTGCCAGGCGACCGGCGGCGAAGTCGTCCAGGAGGGACTCCACCGTCTCGTGGGCGCAGGTCTTGTTCGTCCCTATGAAACCGGTGGGCCCGCGCTTGATCCAGCCCGCGACATAGACGCCGACGCCGACCCTGCCGCCCTCGTGGGGGACGGTCGCGGTGTCCTCGTCGAAGGGCAGGCCGGGGACGGGCCGGGCGCGGTAGCCGACCGAACGCAGGACGAGGCCGGTCTCCAGGGTCCGGGTGTCGCCGGTGGGCAGAGCGCGTACGGTGCCGTCCTCGTCCGTGTGCAGCGAGGTGGCGGTGACCTCCAGGGCCCGGACGGAGGTGTCCCCGGTGATCCGCACCGGACCGGTCAGGAAGCGCAGCACGATACGGCGGCGGCCCTCGACCGGCGTCCGGGCGGCGAGCTGCGACAGGAGCCGGGTCTTGTCGGTGGCGGAGGGGTCCAGGTCCTCCGGCCAGCCCTCGACGACGACGTCCACGTCCTTGAGGGCGGAGAGGGCCAGGAGCTCGGGCAGGGTGAACGCCGCCTGGGCGGGGCCGCGCCGGCCCAGAAGGACGACCTCACGGATCTTGCTGCCCCGGAGCGCGGCGAGCGCGCGGTCGGAGATGTCGGTACGGGCCAGCGCATCGGGGTCGGCGGTGAGGATGCGGGCGACGTCGAGGGCGACGTTGCCGTTGCCGATGACGACGGCCCGCTCGGTGTCCAGGTCGTACTCGTCGTGCGCGCGGTCGGGGTGGCCGTTGTACCAGGCGACGAAGTCCGTCGCGGAGGCGCTGCCCGGCAGGTCCTCGCCCTCGATGCCGAGCCGTTTGTCGGTCGCGGCGCCGACGGCGTAGATCACCGCGTGGTGCTCGCGCAGGAGATCGCCGTGGGTGAGGTGGGTGCCGACCTCGACGCCGAGGCGGTAGCTGAAACCCGGCTGGGACTCGATGGTCCGGAAGAGCCGGGTGACCTGCTTGGTGTCCTGGTGGTCCGGCGCCACACCGGCCCGCGCGAGACCGTACGGCGTCGGGAGGCGGTCGTGGACCGTGACGCGCACCCCGGGGTGGCGCAGCAGTTCGTCGGCGGCGAAGAGACCGGCGGGGCCCGCACCGACGACGGCGACGGACAACTCGCCCGCCGGAAGCGCGCGTCGCCGGGGCACGACGTACATGGGTGCGCGGTCGGCGTGCGGATTCTCCTTGTAGTAGGTGGCGTTCAGTTCCAGGAACGGCAACTCGGCGCCGCCGAGGGCCGTATGGGGTTTGAGCGCGTCCACCGGGCAGGCGGTCGTGCAGGCACCGCAGTCCACGCAGGTGAGCGGATCGACGTACAGCATCTCGGCCGTCGCGAAACCGGGTTCGCCCGGCGCGGGGTGGATGCAGTTGACCGGGCAGGCCAGCACGCAGGAGGCGTCGGCGCAGCAGGATCGGGTGACGACGTACGGCACGGCGGGCTGGTCTCCGTTCGGGAAAGGACGATGCGCGGCTGACGCGCGGCTGGTGGCGGCTCAGTCGGTGTGCAGGGCGGGCTCACCGCGGAAGCGCGCCGGGCGGCCGTCGATGCGCAGGGCCCTCCACAGCGGCCGGGACACCTTGTTCATCAGGCCGATGTCCTGCGCGAGCATCCGTACGTCGGAGAAGAGGTCGTGGAGCATCCGCTGCCCGGCCTCGGACTTCCAGAAGACGTCCTTGACCACCCAGGCCGGGATGCCGACCTGCGCGGCGGACCTCCGGTCGGGGATCATGATGACGTCGCACAGCGTCCGCATGATCAGCGGGAAGAGGAGCGACAGGGCGCCGCGGCGGACCTTGCCGAAGCGCGGGACACGCAGGCGCAGGAACTCATGGGCGAAGGAGATGTGCCGGGCCTCCTCGGCGATGTGGATCTGCATGATCCGCTGCGGGAGGGGGTGCACCGGCTCCCCGCTGCGCAGGGCGCCCTTCTGCAGATGGTCGATGGGCTCCTCGCCGGCCAGGATGCCGGTGAAGAACGCCTCGGGGTAGAGGGAACCGGCCAGCGGCAGGACCCGGCTCAGCTGCCGGAACCAGCGCCTGCCGCCCGCGGTGTCCACGCCCGTGCGGTTGACCAACTCCTGGAACATCTGGGTGTGGTGGGTCTCCTCGGTGATCTCGTGGGTGAGATACCTGAACTCCTCGTCCCGGTTGTCCAGTTGGTAGATGTAGTCCAGGGCTCCGCGCATGAGCAGGTTCTCGAACTGCATGCCGACCTTCGCGATGACCGCCCAGCGCCAGATCCCGATCCGGATCCGCGCTTCGAGCGACTGCTCCTGGTACCAGGGGTGGGCGCCCAGGGCGTCCGCGCTGGTGAGCACCCAGCGCGGGTCGTCGAGGTCCACGGCGAACTCGGGGTCGTTCCACTTGATGTCGACGAAGGCGTTGAAGTTGACGTTCACGGAGCCCTCGGACAGGGTCCGCAGGCGCTCGTCGTAGAGCTTCCTGGTCAGGTGCGTGGTCATCTTCGTCCTCGGTTGTCTGCTCGGCCGCCATGGGGGGAGGAGGCGGGTGCGCGGGCCGGTGCGTTGCTCTGCGGTCGTACGGGGCTGGGGCTCGTGGTGCGGGTGCGGGTCGGACGGTCAGGCGACGCGCGGGGCGTCCTGGGCGTCGGCTGCGGCGTCTGTGGCGGACGTGCGGGCGGCGGCCGGTGCCCCCGCCCGGGCGAAGTGCAGCGGGCCGTCCTCGATGGGGGCGTCCCGGAGCATGGCGCGGTCGCGGTAGTAGTTGTTCCACAGCCGCCACGGGGCGCGGGTGCCCTGGCGCGGCATGACCTCGTCGGCGCGGGTGATGTAACCGGAGGTCAGCGCCTCGCCCATGACGGAGGCCGCCGAGCGGTCACCGTCGGAGGCCACCGGGGTGGCGATGTCGTGCCCGTGGCGCCGCATGTACGTGATGAGCCGGGCGGTGTAGTCGGCCGCCAGGTCCGCCTTCAGGGTCCAGGAGGCGTTGGTGTAGCCGATGACGAGGGACATGTTGGGGACGCCCTCCAGCAGGACCGCCTTGTAGAGGACGCGGTTCCTGACGTCCACCGGGCGGCCGTCGACGGTGAGCGCCATGCCGCCCAGGAGGCGGACGTTCAGCCCCGTGGCCGTGACGACGATGTCGGCCTTCAGCTCCTCGCCGGACGTCAGCCGGATGCCGTCGGCGGTGAAGGTGTCGATGTGGCCGGTGGCGATCGACGCCTTCTTGCTCTTGAGCACCTTGAACAGGTCGCCGCCGGGGACGACGCACAGCCGCTGGTCCCAGGGCTTGTACGCCGGGCTGAAGTGGCGCATGTCGACGTCCTTGCCGGCCCGGGCCCTTACCAGCCCGAGGAGAATCCTGCGGGCGAGGCGGGGGTACTTGCGGCAGAAGGCGTAACTCCCGCGCTGCAGGGCGATGTTGCGGGCGCGGGCGATCCTGTGCGTCAGCCGCGCCGGGGCGCGCAGCAGCTGAAGGACGCGGGTCAGCGGGTCGATCTCGGGCAGCCCGAGGACGTACGTGGGGGAGCGCTGCAGCATGGTGACGTGCGCCGCGTCGTCGGCCATCGCGGGCAGCAGGGTGATGGCGGTGGCCCCCGAACCGATGACGACCACGCGCCGCCCGGTGTGGTCCAGGTCCTGCGGCCACTGCTGTGGATGGACCAGGGTGCCCCGGTACTCCGCCTCGCCGGGGAACCGCGGCCGATAGGGGGTGTCGTAGTCGTAGTAGCCGGTCGATCCGATGACGTAGCCCGCGCTGTACGACTCGCGCTCGCCGGTGCTCTCGTCCTCGACCTCGACGGTCCAGCGGCCGGTGGCGTGCGAGAAGTCGGCGCCGATCGCCCGGCGGCGGAAACGGATGCGCTCCAGTACGCCGTCGTGGGCCGCGGTGTCCTCGACGTACCGCCGGATCTGCGCGCCGTCGGCGAGGATGCGCGCGTCGTGCCAGGGGCGGAAGCCGAATCCGAAGGTGTGCATGTCGGAGTCGGAGCGGACACCGGGATACCGGAAGAGGTCCCAGGTGCCACCGACGCGGGCCCGGCGTTCCAGGACGACGAGCGAAGCGCCCGGAATGTCACGCAGTACGTGGCATGCGGCACTGACACCGGAGATACCGGCGCCGATGACCAGGACGTCGACGTGCTGCTGCTCCATCGCAGGGATCCTCACTGACGGCTACTCAGAAACGTGGCTGGGCTTCAGCGCGCCCATCGCAACTTACCTGCGACACGGTGTTTCAGATACCCCCGGTAACGTGTCGTAGATCACAGCAATGGCCTCGAAGGCGGTCGATTCGCACCGGTCTGCACCCCGTCAGGGGCGCGGGGAACTGCGCGACCAGCCACGACGCACCCGCGGCCAAAAACCACCCCCGGGCGGAGCCCGAACTGCCCCGCGCGCCACCGGCGCACGCTTCTTTGTCCACTCAGTGGAAAAAGTAGTAGGTAATTCCTGCGCAACTTCTTCCCACCCCCGGCAGCCACTGCTACGTTCCCCTCGAAAGACAACGACGGCGGTGCCGATGAGGCGGGGAGGGGCTCGTGAGACGTATGACAGCGCGACCCGGGAACGCCCACCAGGCGCGGCTGCTCAGACTGCTGCGTGACGGCGGCCCCAACTCGCGGGCGCAGCTGGGGGACCAGGTCGATCTCTCCCGGTCCAAGCTGGCCGTGGAGGTCGAACGGCTCCTGGAGACCGGCCTCGTGGTGGCCGACGGACTCGCCGCCTCCCGCGGCGGCCGCAGGTCCCACAACATCCGGCTCGCTCCGGCGCTGCGCTTCCTGGGCGTCGACATCGGGGCCACGTCGATAGACGTCGCCGTCACCAACGCGGAGCTGGAGGTGCTGGGACACATCAACCAGCCCATGGACGTACGCGAGGGCCCGGTCGCGGTCTTCGAGCAAGTCCTGTCCATGGCAGCGAAGTTGAAGGCATCGGGACTCGCCGAGGGGTTCGACGGCGCCGGCATCGGGGTACCCGGTCCGGTTCGCTTCCCCGAAGGTGTCCCGGTCGCCCCGCCGATCATGCCGGGCTGGGACGGATTCCCCGTCCGCGAGGCGCTGAGTCAGGACCTCGGCTGCCCCGTCATGGTCGACAACGACGTGAACCTGATGGCGATGGGGGAGCAGCACGCGGGCGTGGCCCGCTCCGTGGGCGACTTCCTCTGCGTCAAGATCGGTACCGGTATCGGCTGCGGGATCGTCGTCGGCGGTGAGGTCTACCGCGGTACGACGGGCAGCGCGGGCGACATCGGCCACATCCAGGCCGTACCGGACGGCCGCCCGTGCGCGTGCGGCAACCGGGGCTGCCTGGAGGCCCACTTCAGCGGAGCGGCCCTGGCACGCGACGCCACGGACGCCGCCCACCAGGGGCTTTCCCAGGAACTCGCGGCACGACTGGAGGCGGCGGGCGCCCTGAGCGCCATCGACGTCGCCGCCGCCGCTGCCGCGGGGGACGCCACCGCGCTCGATCTGATCCGCGAGGGCGGTACCCGCACCGGCCAGGTCATCGCCGGACTCGTCAGCTTCTTCAACCCGGGCCTGGTGGTCATCGGCGGCGGAGTGACCGGCCTCGGCCACACCCTGCTCGCCGCGATCCGCACCCAGGTCTACCGCCAGTCGCTGCCCCTCGCGACCGGCAACCTACCCATCGTCCTGGGCGAGTTGGGCCCCACCGCCGGAGTCATCGGCGCGGCCCGTCTCATCAGCGACCACCTGTTCTCACCCGCGTAACACCCGCTTCCAGAGCCGCGTACACGCCACTTCTGTCTGAGCCGACCCCGTAACCGGAAATCACCTCTTCCCGAGCCGCTTTCCTTCCGAGCCGCCACCACCCTGGCTTCGCCCTGCCTCACTCCGCCCTGCCCTGAAACCGGCCCACATGCCGAGGGGAACCGTCATGGCACCAGAACCACCCCTTCTCACGATGTCCGGCATCACCAAGTCGTTCCCCGGTGTCCGGGCCCTCGACGGCGTCGACCTCGACGTCCTGACCGGTGAAGTGCACTGCCTGCTCGGCCAGAACGGCGCCGGAAAGTCCACGCTCATCAAGGTCCTGGCCGGCGCCCACCAGCCGGACGACGGCGCGATCGGCTGGCGCGGCGAGCAGGTCACCCTGCGCTCGCCGATCGCCGCCATGCGCCTCGGTATCGCCACCATCTACCAGGAACTCGACCTGGTGGAGGGCCTGTCGGTGGCCGAGAACGTCTACCTCGGCCATGAACCGACCTCCGCCGGATTCGTCGTACGCGGCAAGGACGCGCGGGCCTCGACGGCCGCTCTCCTCAAGCGACTCGGTCACCCCGAGATCGATCCGGGCCGGCTCGTCGGCGAACTGTCCGCCGCCCACCAGCAGATCGTCTCCATGGCCCGGGCGCTCTCCCACGACGTACGCCTCATCGTGATGGACGAACCGTCCGCGGCCCTGGACCCGGACGAGGTCGACAACCTCTTCCGCATCGTCGGGGACCTCACCGCCGAGGGCGTCGCCGTCGTCTACATCTCGCACCGGCTGGAGGAGATCCGCCGCATCGGCGACCGGGTCACCGTCCTCAAGGACGGCCGCGCGGTGGCGAACGGACTGCCCGCGAAGTCGACGCCGACCCGTGAGGTCGTCGCGCTGATGACCGGCCGGAACGTCGAGTACGTCTTCCCGCCGCGCCCGGGGCACCAGGACCTGCCCGAGCCGGTGCTCGAAGTCCAAGGACTGTCCCGGCAGGGCGAGTTCGAGTCGCTCGACCTCACGCTGCGGCCCGGCGAGATCGTCGGCCTCGCGGGACTCGTCGGCTCCGGCCGCTCCGAGATCCTGGAGACCATCTACGGCGCCCGGAAGCCCAGTACCGGACAAGTGCGCGTACAGGGCAAGCAGTTGAAGCCGGGAAGTGTCCGGGCCGCCGTCGCCGCCGGACTCGGGCTCGCCCCCGAGGAACGCAAGGCGCAGGCCCTGCTGATGCTGGAGTCCGTCACCCGGAACGTCTCCGTGTCCTCCATATCCCGCTTCAGTTACGGCGGTTGGCTGGACCGGAACGCCGAACGGGACGCGGCGCGCAAGGCGACCCGCGAACTGTCGCTGCGCCCCGACAACCCGTCCGCCCTCATCCGCACCCTCTCCGGCGGCAACCAGCAGAAGGCGGTACTCGCCCGCTGGCTGCTGCGCGGCTGCCGGGTCCTGCTGCTCGACGAACCCACCCGCGGCGTCGACGTCGGCGCCCGCGCCGAGCTGTACGCCGTCATCCGCCGCCTCGCCGACGAAGGCCTGGCCGTGCTCATGGTCTCCAGTGAAGTACCCGAGGTCCTCGGCCTCGCCGACCGCGTCCTGGTGCTCCGAGAAGGCCGGGTCGTCCACCGGGCGCCCGCCCAGGAGCTCGACGAACACCGCGTACTCGACCTCGTCATGGAAGGAAGCCCGGCGTCATGACGCAGCCCGTGTCCCCGCCCCGGGACGACACCCCGAAGCTGTCATCGCAGGCGGAGCGCAGCCCCTGGCGGGCGGTCGTGGCCCGCGCCGACGTCCGCACCCTGTCACTGCTCGGTGTGCTCGCCGTCCTGATCCTCATCGGAGGCATCACCAAGCCCGACGAGTTCCTCGACACCCGCAACCTCCAACTCGTCCTCACCCAGGCCTCGGTGATCGGTGTCGTCACCGTCGGGATGACCTTCGTCATCATCTCCGGCGGCATCGACCTGTCCGTCGGCGCGATCGTGGCCCTCGCCTCGGTCTGGGCGACCACCGTCGCCACCCAGGACTTCGGCTTCACGGGGGTCCTCTTCACGGCGGTGCTCGTCGGTGTCGGCTGCGGCCTCGTGAACGGGGTACTGATCGCGTACGGCGCCATGGTGCCGTTCATCGCGACCCTCGCCATGCTCGCCTCGGCCCGCGGCCTCGCCCTGCAGATCACCGACGGCAACACCCAGGTCGTCACCATCGACGGCATCCTCGATCTCGGCGAGCGGGACTCCTACATCCTCGGCGTCCCGCCACTGGTCCTGATGTTCGCGGTCGTGACGATCATCGGCTGGCTCGTGCTCAACCGCACCACCTTCGGCCGGCGCACGGTGGCCGTCGGCGGCAACGCGGAGGCGACCCGGCTCGCCGGTATCGACGTACGCCGCCAGCGCCTCTACCTCTATCTGCTCTCCGGACTGTGCTGCGGCATCGCGGCCTTCATGCTGATCATCCTGTCCGGCTCGGGCCAGAACACCAACGGCAACCTGTACGAGCTCGACGCGATCGCCGCCGCGATCATCGGCGGCACGCTGCTCACGGGGGGACGCGGCACCATCGTCGGCTCGGTGCTCGGGGTCCTGATCTTCACCACGATCACCAACATCTTCGCTCTGAACAACCTGCAGAGCGACGTCCAGCAGATCGCCAAGGGCGCGATCATCGTCGCCGCCGTACTCGTCCAGCGCCGCACCGCGAACACCACGTAGAGCCGCACATGAAGCAGTACGTGCAGCAGTACGCGAAGCACCCCGCACAGCACCGCCCCGCACGACCCGAGGGACTCGCCTTGAGGAAAGGGACCACCGCCATGCCAGAGCTCACGAGCCGCAGAGGACTGCTCTTCGGCACCGCCGCCGTCTCGGCCGGTGTCCTCCTCGCCGGTTGCACCAGCAACGAATCCGACGACGAGCCGGCCTCCAACGACCAGCCCGCCGCCGATGACAAGAAGGGCAAGCAGGTCACCATCGGCTTCGCCGGCCCGCAGGCCGACCACGGCTGGCTCAACGCGATCAACGACAACGCGAAGAGCCGCGCCAAGAAGTACGAGGACGTGACGCTGGAGATCACCGAGGGCTCCAACGACACCGCGGCCCAGATCGGCCAGATAGAGACGCTGATCAACAAGAAGGTCGACGTCCTGGTCATCCTGCCCGCCGACGGCAAGGCCCTCACCCAGGTCGGCCTCAAGGCCATGCGGGCCGGCATCCCGGTGGTCAACCTCGACCGCATCTTCAACTCCCCGCAGGCGTACCGCAGTTACATCGGCGGCGACAACTTCGGCATGGGTCTCAACGCCGGTCACTACATCGGCGAGAAGCTCAAGGACAAGAAGAACGCCAAGGTCATCGAGCTGGCCGGACTCGACAACCTGGAACTCACCAAGCAGCGCACGGCAGGCTTCGACGCGGCCCTCAAGAACTACCCGAACATCAAGAAGGTGGCCCGCCAGGCCGCCGAGTTCACCGTCGAGTCGGGACAGGCCAAGATGTCCCAGCTGCTGCAGGCCCAGTCGAGCTTCGACGCGCTGTGGAACCACGACGACGACCAGGGCGTCGGCGCCCTGCGCGCCATCGAGCAGGCCGGCCGCGACGACTTCCTGATGGTCGGCGGAGCGGGCGCGCTGTCCGCCATGCAGGCCATCGAGTCGGACAACAGCGTCCTCAAGGCGACCGTCCTGTACCCGCCCACCATGGCCGCGTCCGCGATCGACCTGGCCCGCGCGCTCGGCCAGGGCAAGGGCATCAGCGGCCTCGCGGAGTTCGAGATCCCCTCGTCCCTGACGCTCTACTCGGCCGTCGTGGACAAGGAGAACGTCAAGACGTACCTGCCCACGGGGTTCAAGTAGAGCCCGGCCTCGTCGAGGGCGCCCGCCAGGGGCGCCCTTGAGGGGCGCGGGGAACTGCGCGACCGGCCACAGCGATCCCGCAGCCTCCGAACCACCGCAACCCGGCGGGCGCCCTATACCCCCACCGCGCCATGACGAAGAGGAGGACCTCCCGATGGGACAGCCGCAGCAGCCTGACGAGGAACAGGCCGGGGCGCAAGCCGGGGCACGGGCGGGCAGACGCCCGCTGGGCGTCGGCATGGTCGGATACGCGTTCATGGGCGCCGCCCACTCCCAGGGCTGGCGCACCGCGGACCGCGTCTTCGACCTCCCGCTCCGGCCCGTCCTCGCCGCCGTCTGCGGCCGTGACGCGGCAGCCGTGAGAACGGCGGCCGACCGGCTCGGCTGGGCCGCCGCCGAGACCGACTGGCGGGCCCTGATCGCCCGCGACGACGTCGACCTCGTGGATGTCTGCACCCCCGGCGACAGCCACGCCGAGATCGCCATCGCCGCGCTCGCCGCGGGCAAGCACGTGCTGTGCGAGAAGCCCCTCGCCAACACGGTCGAGGAGGCCGAGGCGATGACCGCCGCCGCGGAGGCCGCCGCGGAACGCGGCCAGGTGGCGATGGTCGGCTTCAACTACCGCCGGGTGCCCGCGACGGCACTGGCCAGGAAGATGGTCGCCGAGGGCCGCATCGGCGCACTGCGGCACGTACGGGTGACGTACCTTCAGGACTGGCTGGTGGACCGGGAGTTCCCGCTGACCTGGCGGCTGCGCAGGGAGTCGGCGGGCTCGGGCGCGCTCGGCGACCTGGGCGCCCACATCGTCGACCTCGCGCAGTACCTGGCGGGCGAGCCGGTGATCGGGGTGTCCGCGCTCACCGAGACGTTCGTACGGGAGCGGCCGCTGCTCTCCGGGTCGTCCAGCGGCCTCTCGGCGGCCGGCGGCGGCGAACTCGGGCCCGTCACGGTCGACGACGCCGCCCTGTTCACCGGACGGTTCGCCTCCGGAGCCCTCGCGTCCTTCGAGGCCACCCGGTTCGCGACCGGCCGCAAGAACTCCCTGCGCATCGAACTCAACGGCGAGAGCGGTTCGTTGGCCTTCGACCTGGAGCGCCTCAACGAACTCTCGTACCACGACGGCACGGAGCCGGCCACGCACGCGGGCTTCCGCCGCATCCTCGTCACCGAACCCGACCACCCGTACCTGGAGGCCTGGTGGCCGCCGGGCCACGGTCTGGGCTACGAGCACACCTTCGTGCACCAGGCCCGCGACCTGGTCCACACGATCGCGCAGGGCGGCCGGCCACTGCCGTCCTTCGCCGACGGGCTGCAGGTGCAGCGCGTGCTCGCGGCGGTCGAGGAGAGCGCCGAGAAGAACTCCGTCTTCACCCCCATAGCCAGCTGAGGAGGGCAAGTCCCGATGCCGCGCACCTTCACGCTCTTCACCGGCCAGTGGGCCGATCTGCCGCTCGAAGAGGTCTGCCGCCTCGCCCGCGACTTCGGCTACGACGGACTCGAACTCGCCTGCTGGGGCGACCACTTCGAGGTCGACAAGGCTCTCACGGACCCCGGGTACCTGGACTCGCGGCGGGAACTGCTCGACAAGTACGGCCTCAAGTGCTGGGCCATCTCCAACCACCTGGTCGGCCAGGCCGTCTGCGACGCCATCATCGACGAACGCCACCAGGCGATCCTGCCCGCCCGCATCTGGGGCGACGGCGAGGCCGAGGGCGTACGGCAGCGGGCGGCGGCCGAGATCGCCGACACCGCACGGGCCGCCGCGGCCTTCGGCGTCGACACCGTCATCGGCTTCACCGGCTCCGCGATCTGGCACCTGGTCGCGATGTTCCCGCCGGCCCCCGAGTCGATGATCGAGCGCGGCTACGAGGACTTCGCCGACCGCTGGAACCCCATCCTCGACGTCTTCGACAACGAGGGCGTGCGGTTCGCCCACGAGGTCCACCCCAGCGAGATCGCGTACGACTACTGGACGACCAAGGAGGCGCTCAAGGCCGTCGACCACCGGCCGGCCTTCGGGCTGAACTTCGACCCGTCGCACTTCGTCTGGCAGGACCTCGACCCGGTCGGCTTCCTCTACGACTTCCGCGACCGGATCTACCACGTCGACTGCAAGGAGGCGCGCAAGCGCCTCGACGGCCGCAACGGCCGTCTCGGCTCGCACCTCCCGTGGGGCGATCCCCGCCGCGGCTGGGACTTCGTGTCCGCGGGCCACGGCGACGTGCCCTGGGAGGACGTCTTCCGGATGCTGCGCTCCATCGACTACACGGGACCGATCTCGGTCGAGTGGGAGGACGCGGGCATGGACCGCCTCCAGGGCGCACCCGAGGCACTCACCCGGCTGAAGGCCTTCGACTTCGAACCGCCCACCGCGTCCTTCGACGCGGCATTCGGCGGCAACGACTAGCCACCCCCCTCGCAGAGTTCTCTCTCCGGGGTGACGGCGCACCCCGGCGTATCGCACCCGCAGGAACCACCAGCCCCATTCTGGAGGCACCCGTGCACGCGAACGACCCCACCAGCACCGACAGAACCGGCAGTCACAGAGCCGACAGCCACGCGGGCGACCGTCACAGAGGCCGCCCGAAGATACGGTTCCGCAAGGCGCTGGCCCTGCTCACCGGCGCACTCCTCGCCGGTGCCTCACTCACCCTCGCCACACCCCCGGCCGGCGCGGCCACCGCGGACCCGGGCGCGGCGCCCGCCGCGCCGGTCGCCGCCGAGGACTTCCAGCAGGTCACCCTCGCCAAGGGCGAAGCCGAGACGGGCGAGCCCATGTCGCTGGCCGTCCTCCCGGACCGCTCGGTCCTGCACACCTCGCGCGACGGAGAGCTGCGGCTCACCGACAGCGCCGGCAACACCGAACTGGCGGGCAAGCTCGACGTCTACTCGCACGACGAGGAAGGCCTGCAGGGCGTCGGCGTCGACCCCGGCTTCGCCGACAACCGCTTCATCTACCTCTACTACGCCCCGCCGCTCGACACCCCGGCGGGCGACGCCCCCGAGACGGGCACCGCGGCCGACTTCGCGCCCTTCGACGGCGTCAACCGCCTCTCGCGCTTCGTCCTGAACGCCGACGGCACCCTCGACAACGCCAGCGAGAAGAAGATCCTCGACGTCCCCGCGACCCGCGGCATCTGCTGCCACGTCGGCGGCGACATCGACTTCGACGCGGACGGCAACCTCTACCTGTCGACCGGCGACGACTCCAACCCGTTCCAGTCGGACGGCTACGCGCCCATCGACGAGCGCGCCGACCGCAACCCCGTCTTCGACGCCCAGCGCACCTCCGGCAACACCAACGACCTGCGCGGCAAGATCCTGCGCGTCAAGGTGAACGCCGACGGCTCGTACGCGATCCCCGACGGCAACCTCTTCGCGCCCGGCACGGACAAGACGCGGCCCGAGATCTACGCGATGGGCTTCCGCAACCCGTTCCGCTTCAGCGTCGACAAGGAGACCGGCATCCTCTACGTCGGTGACTACGGCCCCGACGCCGGTGCCGCCGACCCCGCGCGCGGCCCCGCCGGACAGGTCGAGTTCGCCCGCGTGACCGAGCCCGGCAACTTCGGCTGGCCGTACTGCACCGGCGACAACGACGCCTACGTCGACTACGACTTCGCCACGAAGACCTCGGGCGCCGCCTTCGACTGCGCCGCGCCCAAGAACACCTCGCCGAACAACACAGGTCTCACCGACCTGCCCCCGGCCCAGGCCGCCTGGATCCCCTACGACGGCGGTTCCGTGCCCGAGTTCGGCACCGGCTCCGAGTCCCCGATGGGCGGACCGGTCTACCACTTCGACCCCTCCCTCGACTCGCCGGTCAAGTTCCCCGAGGCCTACGACGGCGACTTCTTCGCCGGTGAGTTCGGCCGCCGCTGGATCAAGCGGATCTCCTCGGACGGCGACGGCACCGTGCAGTCCATCAACGACGTGCCGTGGACCGGTACCCAGGTCATGGACATGGCCTTCGGCCCGGACGGCGCGCTGTACGTCCTCGACTACGGCGTGTCCTGGTTCGGCGGCGACGAGAACTCCGCCCTGTACCGCATCGAGAACGCCACGGACGGCCACTCGCCCGTCGCCCAGGCCACGGCCGACAAGCAGTCCGGACAGGCGCCCCTGAAGGTCACGTTCTCCTCGGCCGGCTCCACGGACGCCGACGGCGACACCCTCACGTACAGCTGGGACTTCGGCGACGGCGGCACGTCCACCTCGGCCAACCCGACTCACAAGTACAAGACGAACGGCACCTACACCGCGACCCTGACGGCGAAGGACCCCGACGGCCGCACCGGCAGCTCCAGCGTGCAGATCGTCGTCGGCAACACCGCCCCCAAGGTGACCCTCCAACTCCCCGAGGACGGCCAGCTGTTCGCCTTCGGTGACGCGGTGCCCTTCAAGGTGAAGGTGACCGACCCCGAGGACGGCACCATCGACTGCGCCAAGGTGAAGGTCACCTTCGTCCTCGGCCACGACAGCCACGGCCACCCGGTGACCTCGGCCAACGGCTGCTCCGGCACCATCCAGACCAGCGCCGACGGCGGCCACGACGAGGACGCCAACATCTTCGGTGTCTTCGACGCGGAGTACACCGACGGCGGAGGCGGCGGTCAGCAGGCGCTCACCACGCACGACCAGTCCGTCGTCCAGCCCAAGCACCGCCAGGCCGAGCACTTCGGCAAGTCCGAGGGCGTGACGATCACGGAGCGGGCCGGCGCGCACGGCGCGAAGACCGTCGGCGACATCCACAACAAGGACTGGATCTCCTTCGAGCCGTACGTCCTGAGCAACGCCACCAAGCTCACGGCACGCGTCTCCTCCGCGGGCACGGGCGGCAAGCTCGAAGTCCGCGCGGGCTCGCCCACCGGACGCCTCCTGGGCAGCGCGACCGTCCCGGTGACCGGCGGCTGGGAGACCTTCCAGGACGTCACCGCCTCCCTGTCCAAGGCACCACGCGGCACGACCACGCTCTACCTCGTCTTCAAGGGACGCGGCACCGGGGCCCTGTACGACGTGGACGACTTCACCTTCACGACCCGCTGACCGCCGATCCGCTCATTCGCTGATTCGCTGAGGGAGGTCTTTCATGCGAGCAACTGGCCGTACCGTGACCGCGGTGGCCGGCGCCGCCCTGCTCATCGGGTGTGTGTCGGGGCCGGCGGCGTCGAAGGGGCCGAACGGCCAGGACGGGCCGAAGGGGCACCCGGACCGGGAGCGGGTCCTGGTGTTCTCCGAGACCGCCGGGTTCCGGCACGACTCCATCCCCGAGGGCATCGCCGCGGTGAAGGCACTCGGAGCCGACCACGGCTTCGCGGTCGACGCCACCGAGGACTCGCGCGCCTTCTCCGCGCGGAACCTCGCCCGGTACGACGCCGTGGTGTTCCTCTCCACGACCGGTGACGTCCTCACCGACGGGCAGCAGAAGGCGTTCGAGCGGTACATCGGGCAGGGCGGCGGTTACGTGGGCATCCACGCCGCCGCCGACACCGAGTACGACTGGGAGTTCTACGGCGGCCTCGCCGGCGCCTACTTCCAGTCGCACCCGGCGATCCAGCCCGCCCGCGTCGAGGTCGAGGACCGGGCTCACCCGGCCACCTCGCACCTCGGGGAGTCCTGGAACCGCACGGACGAGTGGTACAACTACCGCTCCAACCCGCGCGACCGGGCCCATGTACTGGCCTCGCTCGACGAGTCGTCGTACACCGGCGGCACGATGAGCGGCGACCATCCGATCGCCTGGTGCCAGGAGTACCGGGGCGGCCGTTCCTTCTACACGGGCAGCGGCCACACCAAGGAGTCGTACGCCGATCCCGCCTTCCGGCAGCATCTGCTGGGCGGCATCCGCTGGGCCGTCGGCGACACCCAGGCCGACTGCCGTCCGGAGAAGGGCTACACGCCGCTCTTCGACGGGAGTGCCGAGTCACTGGCCGCCTGGAAGCAGGCGGGACCGGGTTCGTTCTCGCTCTCGGACGACGGGACACTCACGTCGTCCGGCGGCCTGGGCATGCTCTGGTACGGCGCCTCCGAGTTCACCTCGTACTCGCTGAAACTCGACTGGAGAATGGCGAGTGCCTCCGGCGACGACAACTCCGGTGTCTTCGTGGGCTTCCCGGCCTCCGACGACCCGTGGTCGGCCGTCGACAACGGGTACGAGATCCAGATCGACGCGACCGACGCCCCCGACCGCACCACCGGGGCCGTGTACAGCTTCCAGTCCGCCGACATCAAGAAGCGCGACCGTGCGCTGAACCCGCCGGGGGAGTGGAACACGTACGAGATCCGCGTGGAGGGCGAACGACTCCGCGTCTGGCTCAACGGCGTGAAGATCAACGACTACACCAACACCGATCCGGCGCGGAGCCTGCGGGACGGTCACGTCGGCATCCAGAACCACGGTGCCGAGGACCGGGTGTCGTTCCGCGACGTCCGGATCAAACAGCTGCCGGTGCGATCGGCGCGAACCGCCGCGCACGGCGATTGAGCGGCGGCGGGCGGGGGACGCCGGACCCCCGCCCGCCGTCTCGACCTCTCCACCTCCACCCTCCGGCACCGGCTTTTCCGCGTTGCGTTCGCGCTGAGTTCGCGTTTGAGAGGGAGGCTGCCCATGTCCGCCGAACCGTCTGTTTCCCCTTCTCGGGTCGGAGTGTGGCTGATCGGAGCGCGAGGCTCCGTCGCCACGACCGCTGTCGCGGGCTGCGCGGCCGTCACGGCCGGGCTCCATCCACCGACCGGCATGGTCACCGAGACCGGCGCCTTCCACGAGGCGGGCCTGCCCTCCCTGCCCTCGCTCGTCTTCGGCGGCCACGACGTCGTCGACTGCCCCCTCCCGAAACGCGCCGAGTCCCTCGCCGCGGGGGGTGTCCTGCCCCACGACCTTCCCTCCGCCGTCGCCGCCGAACTGGCCGCCGCCGACCGGGAGATCAGGATCGGCGGCCCGCTCCCCGGCGACACACGGACCGAGGACGAACTGATCGAGGCCCTCGCCCAGGACATCCGCGACTTCGCCCACCGCGGCGGACTCGCCAGAACCGTCGTCGTGAACGTGTCCTCCACGGAACCCGTCCCCGAGGGCGACACCCTCCCCGCCAGCTCCCTGTACGCCGCCGCCGCACTGCGGGCCGGCTGCCCGTACGTCAACTTCACCCCGTCCGCCGGCCTGCACCACCCGCGCCTCGCACCGGCGGCGGCCTCGTCGGGACTGCCGTACGCCGGTCGCGACGGCAAGACGGGCCAGACCCTGCTGCGGTCCGTCCTCGGCCCGATGTTCGCGCAGCGCGCCCTGGCCGTCCGCGCCTGGTCCGGTACGAACCTGCTGGGCGGCGGCGACGGCGCGGCCCTCGCCGACCCGGCCGCCGCGGCCGCCAAGAACGCCGGCAAGGAACGCGCCCTCGCCGACACCCTCGGCTCGGTCCCCGAGGGCGAGACCCACATCGACGACGTACCGTCCCTCGGCGACTGGAAGACCGCCTGGGACCACATCGCCTTCGACGGCTTCCTCGGCACCCGGATGGTCCTCCAGACGACCTGGCAGGGCTGCGACTCCTCCCTCGCCGCCCCGCTGATCCTGGACCTGGCCCGCCTGGTCGCCCGCGCCCACGAACTGGGCGTCTCGGGCCCGCTCGCCGAACTCGGCTTCTACTTCAAGGACCCGGTGGGAGAGGGCCCTGCGGCCCTGGGCGAGCAGTACGCCCACCTGATCGGATTCGCCGAACGCCTGCGCGGCCTCGCGCTACCGCCGGGGCCGGGGGTGGCCGTGGCGGACCATGCGACCCCGGACGGCATGGCCCCGCAAGGGGCCCCGCAAGGGACATCGGGGGAGCCCCGATGACCGGCCTGCGCGGGCTGATACGACCCGGACGGGGTGCGGCGTCCGGGGCCAGTGGTGCGTCCGGGGTACGGGGAGCGTCCGGGGCAGGGGGTGTGTCCGGCTGGCGGGAGCGGCTCGGATGGGCCGCCGGGCCGGGGACACCGAACCGCTCCGGCACCAGGACACCACGGCAGCCCGAAGCCGTCGCTGTCGCTGTCGCCGTCGCGGGGGCACCGCACCAGCCTGCCGCTGCTGCGCCGGCACGGGAGCCGGCTGAGTGGGACGCGAAGTCGGGGCAGCGGCCGGGGCAGCGGTCGAGGCCGAGGCCGCGCGCGGCGGGTGCGGGACTGCGCGCCTGGGTGGAACTCCTGCGCCTGCCCGCCCTGTTCACGGTCCCCGGCGACGCACTCGCGGGCGCCGCCGCCGCAGGGGTCCGCCCGAACCCCCGAACCCTGCTCGCCATCGGTTCCTCCCTCTGCCTGTACGAGGCCGGTATGGCCCTCAACGACTGGGCCGACCGCGCCGAGGACGCCGTCGACCGCCCGCACCGCCCGCTGCCCTCCGGCCGGGTGAAGCCGGCCGCCGCCCTCGCGGCAGCCGGGGGCCTGACCCTGGCGGGCCTGGCTCTCGCGTCCCGCGCGGGACGCCGCCCGCTCGCGGTCGCCAGCGCCCTGGCGGCCACGGTCTGGTCGTACGACCTGGTCCTCAAGCGCACACCCGCCGGCCCCCTGGCGATGGCCGCGGCCCGGGGCCTGGACCTCCTCCTCGGCGGAGTGGCCTCGGGCGGCGACACCCGCAAGGCGGTGCCGTCCGCCCTGACCCTGGCCACACACACCCTGGCCGTCACCACGGTCTCCCGCCACGAGACCCAGGGCGGCTCCCCCTGGGCCCCGCTCACCGCCCTGGCCACGACGACAGCCCTGACCTGGTCCCTGACCCGCGCCGACCGAGCGGGCGGCGACCTGTCACACGACGACCGGACGGGCGGCGACCTGTCACGCGCTGACCGGACGGGTGGGCACCTGGCGTACGACTCGTACGACGCCCGGGCGCGCGACGACCTGACGAGCGTCACCCAGGCGAACGGCCGACCACCGGAGCACGGGCCGACCGCTCCCAGCCTCTGGCACCCCCCTCCCCGCCCCAGGCGAGTGACCCTGGACATCGCCACCCTGAGCGGCGCACTCACCACCCTCTACGCCGTGACCTCCGCCCGCCCCCTCCTCCACGCGGCCCTCAACCCGTCACCCCCACTGACACAGAGAGCCGTCGGCGGCGGAATCCGAGCCATGATCCCGCTCCAGGCGGCCCTCGCCGCCCGCTCCGGAGCCCCCGTCATGGCCCTGCTGACAGCGGCCCTCGCCCCGGCCGCCCGCAGGTTCAGCCGAAAGGTGAGCGTGACATGACCCCTGCGCCGACCCCTCCGCCGAGCCCCGACCCCGCTGCCCGGCCCGCCCCCCACCCCCTCCGCTTCTCCTACGGCACCAACGGTCTGACCGACCTGCGCCTGGACGACGCCCTCTCCCTTCTCGCCGACCTCGGCTACGACGGCGTGGGCCTGACTCTCGACCACATGCACCTCGACCCGTTCGCTCCCGGCCTCGCCGCCCGCACCCAGGGGATCGCCCGCAGACTGGACGAACTCGGCCTGGGCGTCACCCTGGAGACCGGCGCCCGCTATGTGCTCGACCCCAGGCGCAAGCACGGCCCGTCCCTGCTCGACCCCGACCCGGACCAGCGGGCCCGACGCGTCGACCTCCTCGTCCGTGCCGTCCGGATCGCCGGCGACCTCGGCGCCCACGCGGTGCACTGCTTCAGCGGCGTCCTCCCGAAGGAGGAGTCCGGCGCGATCGCCGAGGACACCGCCTGGAAGCGCCTTGCCGAAGCACTCACCCCCGTCCTCGACGTGGCCACCGACGCCGGAATCCCGCTGGCCGTCGAACCGGAACCCGGTCACCTCCTCGCCACCCTCGACGACTTCCACCGTCTGCGCACCACGCTCGGCAGTCCGGACGCCCTCGGACTCACCCTCGACATCGGCCACTGCCAGTGCCTCGAACCGCAGTCACCCGCCGACTGCGTACGCGCCGCCGGGCCCTGGCTGAAGCACGTCCAGATCGAGGACATGCGCCGCGGCGTCCACGAACACCTCCCGTTCGGCGACGGCGAGATCGACTTCCCGCCCGTACTCGAAGCCCTCGCCGCCGTGGGCTACCAGGGCCTGGTCTCCGTCGAACTGCCCCGCCACTCCCACGCCGGCCCTCAGTTCGCCCAGCAGTCCCTCCCGTTCCTCCGAAACGCGGCCTCGTCCTCCGTCCCCCGGGGCATCCCCGACCACCCCCGGCCGGCCGCCGAGGGCGTCCTCGAAGGGAGAACCTCGTGAACGACCTCCACGACGCCCCCGGCGCCGCCGACACCACCCTCCCGGCGAAGGCCCCGCCCGCCCTCACCACGCTGCACGCCCGCCTGAACTCCCTCCTCGGCGGCGCCGCCCGGGCCTGGCTCGACCGGGCCCTCGACGAGGCGGCCGCCCATCCGGGCACCCATGGCCCCGTCTCCGTGTGGGAGCTGAGGATCGCCGAGGCGGGCCGACGCTGCGGACCCGAGTACGCGGAAGCGGCCCGCGTGCTGCTCCTGTACGCGGCCCGGGCCGACGCCCCCACCCTCGCCCGCGTCTACCGCCAGGGCACCGCCGACGAACGCCGGGCCGTCCTGGAGGCCCTGCCCCACCTCGTGACCGGACCCGAGGCCCTGCCGGTCGTCGAGGACGCCCTGCGCACCAATGACACCCGGCTGGTGGCCGCGGCCGTCGGCCCCTACGCCGCCCGGCACCTGGACGCCCACAACTGGCGGCACGCCGTCCTGAAGTGCCTGTTCACCGGCGTGCCCGTGGACGCCGTGGCCGACCTTCCCGACCGGGCCCGCGGCGACGCCGAACTCGCCCGCATGCTCGGCGACTACGCCGCCGAACGCACCGCCGCCGACCGCCCCGTCCCCCACGATCTGCACCGCGTCCTGGCCCTCACCGGGCACCCGGCCACCCCCACCGGAACCGACGCGCCAGGGGATCCGACCTCCCCCGACGGCGTGCACGGCACCGAAGGCAAGGAGTCCTGATGCGCATCTTCGACCCCCACATCCACATGACGTCACGGACCACCGACGACTACGAGGCCATGCACGACGCCGGCGTCCGTGCCGTCGTCGAACCCGCCTTCTGGCTGGGGCAGCCACGCACCTCACCCGCCTCCTTCTTCGACTACTTCGACGCCCTCCTCGGCTGGGAGCCCTTCCGGGCGGCCCAGTACGGCATCGCCCACCACTGCACGATCGCCCTGAACCCCAAGGAGGCCAACGACCCGCGCTGCGTGCCCGTCCTCGACGAACTGCCCCGGTATCTCGTCAAGGACCACGTGGTGGCCGTCGGCGAGATCGGGTACGACTCGATGACGCCCGCCGAGGACACCGCGCTGGCCGCACAGCTCCAGCTCGCCGCCGAGTACGCGCTGCCCGCGCTGGTCCACACGCCCCACCGCGACAAGCTCGCGGGACTGCGCCGCACCCTCGACGTGGTTCGGGAGTCCGCACTGCCCGCGGACCACGTCCTGATCGACCACCTCAACGAGACGACGGTCAAGGAGGCCAAGGACGGCGGCTGCTGGCTCGGCTTCTCCGTCTATCCGGACACCAAGATGGACGAGGAACGGATGGTCGCGGTCCTCCAGGAGTACGGACCGGAGAAGGTGCTGGTCAACTCCGCGGCCGACTGGGGCAAGAGCGATCCGCTGAAGACCCGCAAGGTCGCCGACGCCCTGCTGAAGGCCGGGTTCACCGAGCACGACGTCGACCAGGTGCTGTGGCGCAACCCCGTCGCCTTCTACGGCCTCAGCGGGCGCCTCGACCTCGACCTCGCCGACACGGACGCCACCCACGAGGGCAACTCCATCCTCCGAGGAGTCCCGAAAACCACTCCGGAAACCGAGACCGGGACCGGGGCCGGGGCCGAGACCGGGGCCGGGCCCGCGACCGTGACCACGGAGGCGTGACCGATGCGCTTCCGGCACCCCGACGGCTCCACCGTCCACCTCGCCTACTGCACCAACGTCCACCCCGCCGAAACCCTCGCCGGGGTCCGCGCCCAGCTCCGCGACCACTGCGAACCTGTGCGCAAGCGGCTCGGCCGCGACCGGCTCGGCATCGGCCTGTGGCTCGCCAAGGACGCCGCCCGCGCCCTCGTCACCGACCCGTCCGCCCTGCGCGGCCTGCGCACGGAACTCGACAGCCGGGGCCTCGAAGTCGTCACCCTCAACGGCTTCCCCTATGAGGGATTCGGCGCCGAGGAGGTCAAGTACCGTGTCTACAAGCCGGACTGGGCCGACCCCGAACGCCTCGACCACACGACGGCCCTCGCCCGCCTGCTCGCCGGACTCCTCCCCGACGACGTCACCGAGGGCACCATCTCCACCCTGCCGCTCGCCTGGCGCACCGTGTACGACGACGACCGCGCCGCCCTGGCCCACACCGCCCTGCGCACGCTCGCCGAACGCCTCGACGCGCTGGAGGAACTGACCGGCCGATCCATCCGCATCGGCCTGGAACCGGAACCGGGCTGCACCGTCGAGACCACGGCCGACGCCATCGCCCCGCTCGCGGCCATCGGCCGGGACCGCATCGGCATCTGCGTCGACACCTGCCACCTCGCCACCTCCTTCGAAGATCCGCACACCGCCCTGGACCGGCTGGCCGCCGCCGGCGTCCCCGTCGTCAAGTCCCAGCTGTCGGCCGCCCTGCACGCCGAACACCCCCACCTCCCCGAAGTCCGCGAGGCCCTCGCCGCCTTCGACGAACCCCGCTTCCTGCACCAGACCCGCACCCTCACCGCCGCCGGGCTCCGCGGCACCGACGACCTCGGCGAGGCCATCAAGCAGGACGCGCTGCCCGACGCCTCCCCATGGCGCGCCCACTTCCACGTGCCGCTGCACGCGGCTCCCGCCGCACCTCTCACCTCCACGCTGCCCGTACTCAAGGACACGCTGACCCGGCTGGTCGGCGGCCCGCAGCCGCTCACCCGTCACCTTGAGGTCGAGACCTACACCTGGCAGGCGCTCCCGCCGGAACTGCGCCCCCGCGCACGGGCCCAGCTCGCCGACGGCATCGCCGCCGAACTCACCCTCGCCCGCGACCTGGTGACGGACCTCGGCCTGAAGGAACTGCCGTGAGCAACCCCGAAACCCCGGCCGAACCCCGAGCCCAGCACCCGGTCGACCCGGCCACCACCGCCGGCCCTTCTTCCCCCACTCCTCTCCTCGTCCTGGACGTCGTCGGCCTCACCCCCCGGCTCCTCGATCACATGCCCCACCTCAAGTCCCTGGCTCAGGCCGGCTCCAGGGCCCACCTCGGGACCGTCCTGCCCGCCGTCACCTGCGCCGCCCAGTCCACGTTCCTGACCGGCACCCACCCCTCCGAGCACGGCATCGTCGGCAACGGCTGGTACTTCCGCGACCTCGGCGACGTCCTGCTGTGGCGCCAGCACAACGGCCTGGTGTCCGGGGACAAGATCTGGGACGCCGCCCGGCGCGTCCACCCCGACTACACGGTCGCCAACATCTGCTGGTGGTACGCCATGGGCGCCGACACCGACATCACCATCACCCCCCGTCCGGTCTACTACGCCGACGGCCGCAAGGAACCCGACTGCTACACCCGGCCCCCGGCCCTGCACGACGAACTCACCGAGAAATTCGGCACGTTCCCGCTCTTCCACTTCTGGGGCCCCGGCGCCGACCTCGTCTCCAGCCAGTGGATCATCGACGCCACCCGTCACGTCATCGCCACCCGCCGGCCGGACCTGACCCTCTGCTACCTCCCTCATCTCGACTACGACCTGCAGCGCTTCGGCCCAGACGACCCGCGCTCCCTGAAAGCGGCCGCCGACCTGGACACGGCCATGGCCCCGCTGCTCGACGACGCCCGCGCGGAAGGCCGTACCGTCGTCGCCCTGTCCGAGTACGGCATCACCCGCGCGGACCGCCCCGTCGACATCAACCGCGCACTGCGCCGCGCCGGACTGCTTGAGGTGCACACCCAGGACGGCATGGAGTACCTCGACCCGATGACCTCACGGGCCTTCGCCGTCGCCGACCACCAGATCGCCCATGTCTACGTGCGCCGTCCCGAGGACATGGAAGCCGTCAAGGCTGCGCTCGCCGACCTGCCCGGCGTCGAGCAACTCCTCGACGACGAGGGCAAGAAGACCCATCACCTCGACCATCCCCGCTCCGGCGAGCTGGTCGCCGTCGCGGAGCCGGACGCCTGGTTCACGTACTACTACTGGCTCGACGACGCCCGCGCGCCCGACTTCGCGCAGCTCGTCGAGATCCATCGCAAACCCGGCTACGACCCGGTCGAGCTCTTCATGGATCCGCTCGACCCGTACGTCAAGGTCAAGGCCGCGGGCGCGCTGGCCCGCAAGAAGCTCGGCATGCGCTACCGCATGGCGGTCGTGCCCCTCGATCCCTCACCTATTCGAGGCAGCCACGGCCGCCTCCCCCTGAGCGACGACGAAGGTCCGCTCATCATCTGCTCCACCCCCCGCGCTGTCGGCGACCGCGTCGCGGCCACCGATGTGAAATCCCTGCTGCTCGACCTGGCCGGCCTCGGGTGACAGCACCCGGGACCGACCGGACGGGCGAACACGAAAAGTGAAACACACGGCACCGACACCGTGCCCGGCCTGTGGACAACTCTCGTGCCCCTCGCCATTTCCCCTGGCCAGAGGCTTACCGTCCCAGCCGGACGCCGATCCCGCACACGGCCGTACACGGTCGTGCACCAACCGAAAGAGAGACACCGTGACCGCGTTCAACGACGAATCCGGATCCGGCGACGCCCTGCGTCGCACGCTCGGCGTCAACCGCCGCCGCTTCCTCAGCACCTGCACCGCCGTCGCCGCCGGGGCGGTCGCCGCCCCGGTGCTGGGAGCCTCACCCGCCCTTGCTCAGGACCGGGGCAGAGGCCACGGCCACGACCACGGTCACGGCCGCGGTCACGTTCTCGTCCCGCCGGGCAAGCGCGGCATCATCCTCTACACCGTCCGGGACGCCACGGCCCGCGACCCGCTCGCCTCGGACCTGCCCTCCGGCTTCCGTGAGGTCTTCAAGCAGCTGTCCCGTCACGGATACCGCCAGGTGGAGTTCGCCGGCTACAACCAGCACGCCAACGCGCCGGGCGGCGCCAGCCTGGAGTCCGTCGCGGGCGCCCGGCTGCTGCGTTCCTGGCTCGACGACTACGGGCTGCGCGCCCAGGGCAACCACGGATTCATACCGCCCTCCTGGCCGCTGACCAGCGCCGATCTGGACACCTTCAAGAAGCACCTGGAGATCGCCAACATCCTCGGCATGGACCACATGGGCACCGGTGGCGACCCCACCGGCAGCTCGTACCGGGCCGACTGGGACGTGGCGGGGGAGAAGTGGAACGCGCTGGGCAAGATCGCCCGCCGCGAGGGCATCAAGCTGTACACGCACAACCACGACGCGGCGTACGGCTTCCTCCTCGACGGGGGCCCGCTGGACGCACAGGGTCGGCCCACCCGCAGCTCCGGCATCCGCAAGCTGGAGTACTTCCTGAAGGTCACCGACCCGAAGCTGGTCTGGCTGGAGATGGACATCTTCTGGGCGCACGTGGCCCAGTACAAGTTCCACACCTACACCGCCCACGACGGCTCCACCCGTGAGCAGGTCTTCGACCCGGCGGGACTCGTCTCCCGTCACAACAAGCGCTACCCGCTGTTCCACGCCAAGGACGGTGTCGTGAGCACCACCAACGGCATGGGCTACGACATGGTGCCCTTCGGAACAGGAGTCATCGACTACACCACGTTCTTCTCGCGGGTCGGCGAGCGGAACTACCACAACCCGATGGTCGAGGACGACAACTCGCCCAGTGCCACCGACCCCGCGCAGTCGCTGCGCGAGGCCAAGATCAGTTACGACAACCTGGCGGCCCTACGCTCCAAGAAGCGCTGACCCGGGCGGGGCGCCCCCCTCCGGCACGTACCCCCGCACGCGTCCTGCGAGCGTCGCGCACGCACTCCGTACGCACCCCGCACGCACCCCGGACGTACAACAGGCGGTCCTTCCCACACACTGTCGTGGGGAGGACCGCCGTCGTTCTCAAGGACCGAAGCGGATCTTGGGGTTCCAGGACGTCGGGGACGGATGCGGCGTGGGGAACACCGGTCAGGCCATCTCCTCACCTATAGGGTGTGGGTTGGGTACGACGCTCTTGGCGCTGGGCCGGCCGGGAGCCCGGAGGAAGAGCGCCAGGACCGCGGAGCCGAGGCCGATGCTGCCGGCCAGCGCGAAGGCGCCTCCGTAGCCCCAGGCGCTCACGACGACGGCTCCCACACCGGAGCCGACGAGACCGGAGATGAGCTTGGAGCTGTAGACCATGCCGTAGTTGGAGGCGTTGTTGTTCTCACCGAAGTAGTCCGCGGTCATCGCCGCGAACAGCGGGAAGATCGCGCCGCCGCCGAAGCCGGAGATCATCGAGCAGACCAGGAAGAACGGCATCGAGCCGATGTTCCCGGAGAAGAACACGCCGAACTGCGAGCAGCCGAGCACGATACACACGATGACCAGTGTGTTCCGGCGTCCGTAGCGGTCGGAGATCCAGCCGATGACACCCCGCCCGGTGCCGTTCACGATGGCCTTGAGAGACATGGCGGTGGCCACGATGCCGCCGGCGAACCCCATCTCCTTCCCGAAGGGGACCTGCATGGCGATACCGAAGATGTTGATGCCGGCCGTGCACAGCAGGCAGAACCACATCATCCACAGCACGGGCGTCCTGGCCGCCTCGCGCGGTGTGTACTGCTTGACCGCCGGCGGGTTCTTCGCCAGCGCCCGGACGACCCGCGGGTCGGTCGAGGTCTTCAGCGGGTCCACGTGCGCGGGCCACCAGTTCTTCGGCGGGTCCTTGAAGAACCAGCCGGCGACCGCGACGACCGTGCAGCAGATCGCGCCCACGAAGACCAGCACCGTCTCGTAGTTGGACAGGTCCATGTACGAGGTGAACAGGAACACGAAGGGCACGGAACCGTAGGCGAAACCGCCGTTGACCATGCCGGTCTTGCCGCCCTTGCGCTCCGGATACCACTTGCCGACCATGTTCACGCAGGTCGCGTAGACAAGTCCGGCGCCGATGCCGCTGAACATGCCGAAGCCTATGTAGGCCACGATCACATGCGGTGCGAACGCCAGGGAGAGATAGCCCAGGAGTGTGCCGCACGCGCCGAGCATCATGGCGTACCGCGCGGGGAGCCGTCCGCTCTCGCGCAGCTGGCCGGCCGGGAAGGCCACGGCCGCCTGGAAGAAGATCCAGACGCCCATCAGCCAGAAGATGTGCCCACTGTTCCACAGGTGGGCCTCGTGCAGGGTGTCCTCGGCGGAGGTGAACGCGTACTCCGAGGAGCTGATGCCGAGCATGCCCATCCAGGGGAAGAGCACCATGGTCCAGCGTGGTCGCCCCATGATGTCCCGGTCGGTCTCGCCGATCCGGTAAAGGCGGCCGTTGCGGTCCGTCACCTCCCTGTAGGGGACGGGTGTCGTGATGTCGGTGGTTGTCATGTCTCGTAGCACCCCTTGCGTCGAAAGATCTGGCCAGCGCCCCCTGTCCAATGCCTTTCGTGTGCGCACGGGTCCCGGGGCGGGCCGACGCGCACCGTCGGCCCGCCCCTGCACCGGGTCAGGTCATGAACCGCCCCCCAACAGCCCCGCGGCCCGCGCCCAGCGGTACTTCGCACCGAGCACCGCCACCGGCTTCTCGGTCGTGTACGGGTAGGCCACGACCCCGTGTTCGTAGAGGTACTGGCAGGCCTCCTCGACCTCGACGTCGCCCGCGAGCGACGCCACGACGGGCTTCTCGATCCCGCGCTCCCTGAATTCGGCCACCACGCGCGCGGTGAGCTCGGCGAAGACCATGGGAGGGGTCACGATGGTGTGCCAGTAGCCGAGGACCAGCGAATGGATCCGCGGGTCCTCCAGACCGAGCCTGATCGTCGCCTCGTACGTCGACGGCGGCTCGCCGCCCGTGATGTCCACCGGGTTGCCTGCGGCCCCGAAGGGCGGGATGAACTTCCTGAAGGACGCGTCCAGGTCCGGCGGGATCTCCATGAGGGAGAGGCCGTTGTCGGTCACCGCGTCGGACAGCAGTACGCCACTGCCGCCGGCGCCCGTGATGATCACGATGTTGTCGCCCCGAGGAGTGGGCAGCACCGGCAACGCGCGCGCGTACTCCAGCATTTCGTTCAGGCCGGGCGCCCTGATGACACCGGCCTGCTTCAGGATGTCCTCGTACACGGCGTCGTCGCCCGCGAGGGCGCCCGTGTGCGAGCCCGCGGCCTTCGCCCCGGCCGCCGTACGGCCCGCCTTCAGGACGACCACCGGCTTCTTGTGGACGGTCGCCCGCGCGGCCTCCACGAAGGCCCGCCCGTCCTTGAGGTCCTCCAGGTGCATGGCGATGCACTTGGTGTTGGGGTCTTCGCCGAACCAGGTCAGCAGGTCGTCCTCGTCGAGGTCCGACTTGTTGCCGAGCCCCACGATCGCGGAAACACCCGTCTTCGTGGTGCGTGCGAAGCCCAGAATGGCCATCCCTATGCCACCGGACTGCGAGGTGAGCGCGACACCGCCCTTCACGTCGTACGGTGTGCAGAACGTGGCGCACAGGTCCTGCCACGTCGAGTAGTAGCCGTAGATGTTCGGCCCGAGGAGCCGCACGCCGTACCGCTCGCCGATGGCGACGATGTCGTCCTGGAGTCCCTGCTCACCGGTCTCCGCGAAGCCGGAGGGGATCAGTACGGCGTTGGGGATCCCCTTGCGTCCCACCTCCTCCAGGGCCGAGGCCACGAACTTGGCCGGGATGGCGAAGACCGCCACATCCACCTCACCGGGAACGTCGGTGACACTCTTGTACGCCTTGCGGCCGAGAATGTCATCGGCCCGGGGGTTCACCGGATGGATCTCCCCGGAGAAACCGCCGTCGATGAGGTTGCGCATGACCGAATTGCCGATCTTGCCCTGTTCGTTGGAGGCGCCGATCACGGCCACCGACGACGGTTGCATCAACCGGCGCATCGAGGTGAGGATCTCGTCGCGGCCGTAGGTGCGGCGGGGCTTGGGCACCGACTCGGCGAGGATGACCCGGATGTCGGCGGCCATCGCGCCCTCCGGGGTGGCGATCACCGGGTTCAGGTCCACCTCCGCGATCTCGGGGAAGTCCGAGACCAGTTCGGAGACCCGGCGGATCTGCTCGGCGACCGCCCACCGGTCCACCGCCGGTGCGCCCCGCACCCCGCGCAGAATCTCCGCGGCCCGGATCGAGTCCAGCATCGACAGCGCCTCGTCCGCGTCGACGGGCGCCAGCCGGAACGTGACGTCCTTCAGGACCTCGACCAGCACACCGCCGAGCCCGAACGCCACGACCTTCCCGAACGTCGGATCGGTCACCGCGCCGACGATCACCTCCTGCCCCTGGGGCAGCAGTTCCTGCACCTGCACGCCCTCGATGCGGGCCTGCGCGTCGTACGCCCGGGCGCTCTCGACGATCTTGTGGAAGGCGGCGCGTACGTCCGCCGCGCCCTCCACGCCGACGATCACGCCGCCCGCGTCGGTCTTGTGGAGGATGTCCGGAGACACGATCTTCATCACGACGGGACCGCCGAAGCGCGCCGCGTACGCGACCGCCTCGTCGACGTCGGTCGCCAGCTCCTCACCCGGAACGGCGATCGCGTACGCGTCGGCGACCACCTTGCCCTCGGGGGCGGTCAGCGCCGTCCGTCCTGAGGCCCGCACGGCGTCGAGGAGCCTGCGTACCCTCAGCACCCGGTCTTCGGCCATCAATCAGATCACTCCGTTCGACTTGAGCAGGCGCAGCTCCTCGTCGCCGAGCCCGAGCTCGCCGACGTACACCTCTTCGTTGTGCTCGCCGAGCAGCGGCGAACTGGTCACGTCCACGGGGGAGTCGGAGAGCTTGAGGGGGCTGCCCACGGTCACGAAGTCGCCCCGCTCGGGGTGCGGCACCGTCACGACCATCTCGTTGGCGACCAGCGACTCGTCCTCGATGATCTCCTTGGTGGAGAGGATCGGGCCGCACGGGATGTTGTGGGCGTTGAGCTTCTCCAGCACCTGCCACTTGGGGAGCGTGGACGACCACTCCTCGATCAGCTGGAACATCTTGGTGAGCTGCGGCAGGCGGGCCTCCGGGGTCGCCCACTCGGGGTCGTCCGCCAGCTCGGGCCGCCCGATCAGCTCGGAGAGCGGCTTCCAGCCGACGGGCTGCACGATGACGTACACGTAGTCGTTGGGACCGCCCGGCGCGCACTTGACGGCCCAGCCGGGCTGGCCGCCGCCGGACGCGTTTCCGGACCTGGGAACTTCGTCGCCGAAGTCGTCGTTGGGATATTCGGCCAGCGGCCCATGCCCGAGGCGCTGCTGGTCCCGCAGTTTCACCCGGCACAGATTCAGTACCGCGTGCTGCATGGCCACGTTCACCCGCTGCCCGCGCCCCGTGTTCTCCCGCTGGAACAGGGCGGCGAGGATCGCGGCCACCGCGTGGATGCCCGTGCCCGAGTCACCGATCTGGGCTCCCGTCGCCAGCGGCGGCCCGTCCTCGAAACCGGTGGTCGACATCGACCCGCCCATGGCCTGGGCGACGACCTCGTACGCCTTGAAGTTGGTGTACGGGCCGTCCCCGAACCCCTTGATGGAGGCATAGACGATCCGCGGATTGATCTCCTGGATACGGTCCCAGGTGAAGCCCATGCGGTCGACCGCGCCCGGTCCGAAGTTCTCGACCATGACGTCCGAGCGCCGGATCAGCTCGGTGAGGATCTCCTTGCCGCGCTCGGTCTTGGTGTTGAGAGTGATGCTCCGCTTGTTGCAGTTGAGCATCGTGAAGTAGAGGGAGTCGACGTCGGGGAGGTCGCGCAGCTGCTTGCGCGTGATGTCTCCGGTCGGCGCCTCCAGTTTGACGACGTCCGCGCCGAGCCAGGCGAGCAGCTGGGTGGCGGAGGGACCGGACTGGACGTGCGTCATGTCGAGGACACGGACGCCTTGGAGGGCCTTGGCCGAGGCCGCCGGCGTAGCCGTGGGCGTCGTCGCTGTCGTTGTGGTCAACGGTTCCACCTCACTTGTACATCGTCTGGTTCATGGTTCCGGGGGCGTACGCGTCCGGGTCGACCCAGACGTTGATGAGTGACGGCTTGCCCGACTCGCGGGCGCGCCGCAGGGCGGGGCCGATGTCGGCGGGGTCGCGGACCTCCTCGCCGTAACCGCCCAGCATCTGGGCGAACTTGTCGTAGTGGACGTCGCCGAGGGTGTTGCCGACGCGCTCGCGCTCCAGGCCGTACTTGGCGGCCTGGCCGTAGCGGATCTGGTTCATGGAGGAGTTGTTGCCGACGATGCCGACGAAGGGGAGGTCGTAGCGGACGAGGGTCTCGAAGTCCCAGCCGGTGAGGGAGAACGCGCCGTCCCCGAAGAGGGCGACGACCTCCTTGTCGGGCCGCGCCTTCTTGGCGGCCAGCACGAAGGGGATGCCGACGCCGAGCGTGCCGAGCGGGCCCGGGTCCATCCAGTGCCCGGGTGACTTGGGCTGCACGACCTGCCCGGAGAAGGTGACGATGTCGCCGCCGTCCCCGATGTAGATGGAGTCCTCGGTCAGGAAGTCGTTGATCTCGCTGACCAGCCGGTACGGGTGGATCGGCGAGGCGTCGGACTTCAGGCTCGGCAGCCGCTTCTCGATGGCGGTCTGCTCGGCGGCGCGCAGTTCGTCGAGCCATTCCTTGCGCTTCGACGCGCCTCCGTTGAGGCGCCCGGAGGCGGCCTCCGCGACCGACTTCAGGACGAGCCCCGGGTCCCCGACGATGCCGAGGTCGATGTCCCGGTTCTTGCCGACGGTCCGGTAGTCGAGGTCGATCTGCACGACGGTCGCGTCCTGCGACAGCCGCTTGCCGTAGCCCATGCGGAAGTCGAAGGGCGTACCGACGATGACGATGACGTCGGCGTTGGAGAAGGCGTACCTGCGGGAGAGCTGGAAGTGGTGCGGGTCTCCCGGCGGCAGCGTGCCGCGTCCGGCGCCGTTCATGTAGGCGGGGATGTTGAGGGTGCGTACGAGGTCGATGGCGGACTCGGTGCCCCGGGTCGTCCACACCTGGCTGCCCAGCAGGATCGCCGGCTTCTCGGCGTGCACGAGGAGGTCGGCGAGCTTCTCGACGGCCTCGGGGTCACCGGCCGAGCGGGTCGAGGCCCGGTACTGCCCGGCGGCGGGCACCCGGGCCTTCTCCACCGGCACCTTGGCGTCCAGGACATCGCGCGGGATCTCCAGGAAGGAGGGTCCGGGCGCCCCGTGGTAGCACTCGCGGAACGCCATGGACACCATGTCGGCGGCCCGCGCGGTGTCCGGCACGGTCGCGGCGAACTTGGTGATCGGCGTCATCATGTCGACGTGCGGCAGGTCCTGCAGGGACCCCATCTTGTGCTGGGTGTGGGCCCCCTGACCGCCGATCAGCAGCATGGGGGACTCCGCGCGGAAGGCGTTGGCGACGCCCGTCACGGCGTCGGTCGTGCCGGGGCCGGCGGTGACGACGGCGCAGCCGGGCTTGCCGGTGATGCGTGCGTAACCGTCGGCGGCGTGGGCGGCGACCTGCTCGTGGCGTACGTCGACAACCTCGATGCCTTCGTCGACGCAGCCGTCGTAGATATCGATGATGTGGCCGCCACAGAGGGTGTAGATGACCTCCACACCCTCCGCTTTGAGTGCCTTGGCGACCAGGTGCCCACCGGAGATGAGGTTCTGGCTGTTGTCGTCGGGCATGGCGAAGTCCTGTCCCTTCGTAGGGGATTGGGCGCGCGGAAACGCAGCTCATACGGGGTGCGCGCACTGTTCGTGGATGCCGTCGCGGTACATTGCATACAGTCGACGAATACTGTATGAAGCTTGTTATCCCGCATCCGGTGGGTGGTGTCCAGGGGGCGTGCGGCACTTTTAAGAGGGAGCCGAGATGGACCTGTTCGAGCACCAGGCAAGGGAACTCTTCGAAGAACACGGCATCTTGGTGCCGAGGGCGGAGGTCACCGACTCGCCCAAGGAGGCACGCGAGATCGCCCGCAGGCTCGGCGGCCGCGTCGTCGTGAAGGCGCAGGTGAAGACCGGTGGACGGGGCAAGGCGGGCGGCGTGAAACTTGCCGCCGACCCGGCCGCCACCGAACTGACGGCACGCCAGATCCTTGGTATGGACATCAAGGGCCACACGGTCGGCAAGGTGATGCTGGCCCAACCGGTCGACATCGAGGCCGAGTTCTACGTCAGTTACGTACTCGACCGCGCGGCCGGCCGGTTCCTCGCGATCGCCTCGGCCGAGGGCGGCATAGACATCGAGGAGGTCGCCGCCACCCGCCCCGACGCGGTGGCGCGGATCCACGTCGACCCGGCCGAGGGCGTCACCTCGGCGAAGGCCGCCGAGATCGCCGAGGCCGCGGGTCTGCCGCCGCAGACCGTCGACGTCCTGGTCAGGCTCTGGGACGTACTCGTCCGCGAGGACGCCGTCCTCGTCGAGGTCAACCCCCTCGTCCGTACCGCGCAGGGGCAGATCCTCGCCCTCGACGGAAAGGTCACCCTCGACGACAACGCGCGCTTCCGGCAGTCGCGTTGGGGCGGCCAGGAAGCAGCGCACGACGATCCGCTGGAGGCGGCCGCCGCGGCCAAGGGCCTCAACTACGTGAAGCTGGACGGCGAGGTCGGCATCATCGGAAACGGCGCGGGCCTCGTCATGTCTACCCTCGACGTGGTCGCGGGCTGCGGCGCCCGCCCCGCCAACTTCCTCGACATCGGCGGCGGCGCCTCCGCCCAGATCATGGCCGACGGCCTCTCCGTCATCCTCTCCGACCCGGCCGTCAAGTCGGTCTTCGTCAACGTCTTCGGCGGCATCACCGCCTGCGACGCGGTAGCCGACGGCATCGTGCAGGCCCTGGAAACCGTCCACTTGACCAAACCACTGGTCGTCCGCCTCGACGGCAACAACGCCGTACGGGGCCGAGCGATCCTCGACGGCCGCGCGCACCCCCTGGTCCAGCAGGCCACCACCATGGACGGCGCCGCGCGCCGCGCCGCCCAACTCGCCAACGCAGCCTGAAGGAGCGGGACATGGCCATCTACCTCACCAAAGAGAGCAAGGTCCTCGTCCAGGGAATGACCGGCGGCGAGGGCATGAAGCACACCCGGCGCATGCTCGCCGCGGGAACCGACGTCGTCGGCGGCGTCAACCCGCGCAAGGCCGGCCGCAGCGTCGACTTCGACGACCGCGCCGTCCCCGTCTTCGGCTCCGTACGCGAAGGCATCGAGGCGACCGGCGCCGACGTCAGCATCGTCTTCGTCCCGCCGGCCTTCGCCAAAGCGGCGGTCGTCGAGGCGGCCGACGCCGGCATCGGCCTCGCCGTCGTCATCACGGAGGGCATCCCGGTCCACGACTCGGTCGCCTTCACGACGTATGCGAAGGAGAAGGGGACCCGGATCGTCGGCCCCAACTGCCCCGGTCTGATCACCCCCGGCCAGGCCAACGCGGGCATCATCCCCGCCGACATCACCAAGCCCGGCCGTATCGGCCTGGTCTCCAAGTCCGGCACGCTCACCTACCAACTCATGTACGAGCTGCGGGACATCGGCTTCTCCACCTGTGTCGGCATCGGCGGCGACCCCGTCGTCGGCACCACCCACATCGACTGCCTCGCCGCCTTCCAGGACGACCCCGACACCGAACTCATCGTCCTCATCGGGGAGATCGGCGGCGACGCCGAGGAACGCGCGGCCGCGTACGTCCGCGACCACGTCACCAAACCCGTCGTCGGCTACATCGCCGGCTTCACCGCTCCCGAGGGCAAGACGATGGGTCACGCCGGCGCCATCGTGTCCGGCTCCTCCGGCACGGCCCGGGCGAAGAAGGAGGCCCTGGAAGCGGCCGGCGTCCAGGTGGGCGACACCCCGACCGAGACGGCCCGGCTGGTACTGGCCCGCCTCGAAGCATCTCGAAGCGGAACGTGATGTCACTCATAGTTGACCTGGCGTCACTTACGGACGCCGTGACGCGTCGCTAGCGTCACCGGTACGAAGTTCCCGCGCGATGCGCGATGCGCGACGCATGACGATCAACGTACGACGCATGACGATCAACGTACGACGCCTACCGTCCCCGTGCCGAGCACGCACCGCCGGTGCCCGCGCACGCGGGACCAGCCATGGGCCAGCCGACCAGCCATGGACCAGCCATGAACGACCGCCCCCGACTGTGCACCGAGAGCGGAGCAACCGAATGGCACCCACCCTCACACCCGACCCCACGCCCCCGCCCACCCTCACCCTCAAATCCCACACCTCCTGGACCGACGCCTGGCAGCGCTGTCTCGCCGTGGCACCCGAGGCCTTCCAGGACGACCGCGTCCGCAACCTCTGGGGCGCCGCCTGGCAGGCGGACGGCCGGGCACTGCCCGCCACCAGCCCCGTCGACGGCAGCCCCATCGCCGGCCCGCCGCGACTGGACGGAGCCACGGCCCACCAGGCCGTCCGCGCCGCCCTCGACCACCACCGCGCCTGGCGTCACGTACCCCTCGAAGAACGCCGGGCGCGCGTCGCGGCCACCCTCGACGCCCTCACCCAGCACCGGGAGCTGCTCGCCCTCCTCCTCGTCTGGGAGATCGGCAAGCCCTGGCGGCTCGCGCAGGCCGACGTCGACCGCGCCATCGACGGCGTGCGCTGGTACGTCGACGGAATCGAACCCATGCTCGCGGACCGGACCCCGCTGGACGGACCCGTGTCCAACATCGCGAGCTGGAACTACCCGATGAGCGTGCTCGTTCACGCAATGCTGGTACAGGCACTGGCGGGCAACGCGGTCATCGCCAAGACCCCGACCGACGGCGGCGTCGCATGCCTCACCCTGGCCTGCGCGCTCGCCGCCCGCGAGGGGATACCCGTCACCCTCGTCAGCGGCAGCGGAGGCGAACTGTCCCAGGCGCTCGTGCGCGCGCCCGAGATCGGCTGCGTCTCCTTCGTCGGCGGCCGGGACACGGGCGCCGCGGTGGCCACGGCCGTCGCCGACCTGGGCAAGCGACACGTACTCGAACAGGAGGGACTGAACACCTGGGGCATCTGGAACCACACCGACTGGGACGCGCTGACGGCCGTCATTCCGAAGCTCTTCGACTACGGCAAGCAGCGCTGCACGGCCTATCCGCGCTTCGTCGTCCAGCGTGAGCTGTTCGACGAGTTCCTCGCGGCGTACCTCCCGGCGGTCGACACCCTCCGCGTCGGTCACCCGCTGGCCGTCGAGCACCCCGACGACCCGTACCCGCGCCTGGACTTCGGGCCGGTGATCAACGCGGCCAAGGCGAAGGAACTGCACGACCAGGTCGCCGAGGCCATCGACCGCGGCGCCGTCCCCCTGCACCGCGGCAAGCTCACCGACGCCCGCTTCCTGCCCGGCCAGGACACCTCGGCGTACGTCCAGCCGGTCACGATCCTGAATCCGCCCCCCTCCTCCCCGCTCCACCACGCGGAACCCTTCGGTCCGGTCGACACGATCGTCCTGGTCGACACGGAGGCGGAACTGCTGGCCGCGATGAACGCGTCGAACGGCGCGCTGGTCGCGACCCTGTCCACCGACGACGAGGTCACGTACGAGCGGCTGGCCCCGCAGATCCGGGCCTTCAAGGTCGGCCACGGGAAACCGCGCTCCCGGGGCGACCGCGACGAGCTGTTCGGCGGCTTCGGCGCGTCCTGGCGCGGCGCGTTCGTGGGCGGCGAACTGCTGGTGCGCGCGGTCACGCACGGGCCGGCGGGGGAGCGGCTGCCGGGGAACTTCCCGGACTACCACCTGATGCCGTGACCCGCTGATGTCGTGACCACCTCCACCCGGCCCGTAGCTTTTCGATCACTCAGAGTGAGGCCGTAGAGCGTCGTCCGCGCCCCGAGCGGCACCCCGCCGGGGCGCGGAAACGCAGGTGAAAGCCACTCCGAAAGCTTGGTATTGTTGTCCATGTCGCCGCGGGGAACACCCCCGTCCAGGCGGCAGACACCTGGTCCGGGTGGCGGAATGGCAGACGCGCTAGCTTGAGGTGCTAGTGCCCTTTATCGGGCGTGGGGGTTCAAGTCCCCCCTCGGACACTCACTACAGCGGTACGCGGATGAGGGCTACGACCTGAGGGTCGTGGCCCTTTTCGTATGCCGCCTCCACGGCCCGCCTGCCGGACCGAGTGATTTCCCGGAGTCCTCACAGCTGCCGTCGCGGCGCAACAGCCCGTCGTGCTAGCGGAGTTCTACGCTGCAACCGGACGCTGATCATGACGGCGTGAGGTAGCGCTCCGTAACGCCTCACGCCAGTCCGGGTGTGAGGAAGAACGAGAATGGCCGAAGAGGTCCACGACGCCGGTACGTCAGTGGTGTTGATAGAGAGCATTCCCCTGGTCCTGAGCGGCTTGCGTTCCGCGCTTGAGGACGGCGGGATCGGCGTTGTCGCGGGGACCCACGATCCGCACGCCGGCGTCCGGGCGGTCCGGGAGGAGAAGCCCGACGTGGTCCTCGTCGACCTCGACCTGCCGGCCCACGCCGGAATCGGGCTGCTTCAGCAGCTGCGCCGGCAGAGCCCGCCCCCGCAGCTGGTCGCCATGGTCTCCCCGGACCACGACGACGACAAGTTGCTGCTGACCGCGCTGATGGCAGGGGCCACGGGCTACCTGCTCAAGAACACGGAGACGGCGGACCTGCTGCGTACCGTACGAGCCGTGCGACGCGGGTACGTGACGTTGGGCCCCCGGCCCGGCAGCGAGCTCTTCGCCCTGCTGAAGCGTCTGGCGGAGGCCGACGAACCGCTCCCGTTCCCGGCCCTCACGAACCGGGAACGGGAAGTGCTGCGACTGGTCTCCCTGGGCCACGGAAACCGTCGGATAGCCCAGGAGCTGTTCATATCGGAGAAGACCGTACGCAACTACGTCTCCGCCATCCTGCCGAAGATCAACGTGTCGAACCGGCTGGAGGCCATCGTGTCCGCCCGGCTGACCGGACTGGAGACGGCCTATCCGGACACGGGCTCCGCGGGTGCGTAGGTGTCACCCGTCCTGGCTGACCAGGCCGGAAGTCACGAGCAGGCGCAGACTGTCGCCGACCTGCCGGCCGACCTCCTCCGAACCGGGCGTGAGACCCGCCGCCCGCGCGTAGGCCGTGTGCAGCGAGCCGAGGTCACGTCCGTCGCACAAGGAGTAGACGGTCCAGGAGCGCGCGTTCAGCCAGTGCATCCGGGCCGACCGCGCAGGGCTGACGACCAGTTGCCCGAGGCCGGGCAGGGCGCACGCGTCCACCGGCGTGACGCGCCGCAGGGCGCCCGTGGGGCCGTCCTGCTGAGAAGGCCCCGGTTCGGCGGGCCGAGTCGTCGCCGCCCGCTCACGCGGCTGCGGCGCGTCCTCGTCCACCAGACGCAGCGCGGTGAGGAGCCAGCGGGCGAACCGGTGCCCGTGCTCGGTGAGGGCCTCGTCCGGCAGCGACAGTACGCATTCGGCGAGATAGCGGGCCCTCTCCGCACTGGTGCGGTACTCGCCGTTCAGGGCGGCGGGGGTACCCGGGCTCGGCTCGTCGAGGTCCTCGGCGGGCGGGGGCGGACCGAACCGCTCACGGACCTCTTCGCCCGCCGCGTCGGCCGCGGCCCGGAAGACCAGCAGGTGCACGTAGAAGTGGAGGGCGACGAACACCCGGATGACCGTCCAGGAGCCGATCCGCCACGGGATGGGGACCTGCTCGGTGGCGTTCCTGACCACGGAACCCGCACGGAGCGCGTCGAAGAGCTTCAGGTGGGCGCCCTCGTGCAACAGGCTCTCCGCCGCGAGCCACGGAGACGTGCAGCGTTCCGGCGCGAGCAGCACGGTCGAGGGGAGCGGGTCGCCGCCCGACATGGACTGCAGGGGACCTTCCTCGCTCTCCCGGCTGGTGAAGCCGACCACGCTGACGTGCCCGAGCACACCGGCTCCGGCGGCGGGCAGCAGCGTGGCGAGGAGTTCCGCGCCCTCCCGCAGGACGGCGAGCGTCGTGTCCGTCGGATCGACGGGGCCCGCTGCCCGGCCGTCGCCGAGCGCGTCCCGGTACAGCTCCATGAGGCGCTCGGCCAGCAGCTTCTGCGCGTCACCCCGTGGTGCGGGTTCGGCCAGCACCCAGGTGTCCCCGAGAGCCGGCCAGGCGGGCCGGTGCGGACGCATGAGGGCTTCGGAGGGACCCGCGGACGGACCTGCGAGGGAACCTGCGGAGGGCGCCGCGTCCGTGGTGGCAGGGGCGTCCGCCGCCGCACCGGTGGCCAGGTGGCCGCGTACGTACGCCCCGAACGAGCTGTGTTCGAAGCGGTCGCTGTCCAGGAGCGCGAGGTCGACCTCGAAGCAGTTGCGCAGCACGGGGTCGTACAGCAGGGGTCGCAGACGTTCGTCGGACGCGGCGGCCGTCTCCCGCAGCACGTCCGCGGCCTCGCCGTCATGCCGCGCCAGCATCGTGAGGCCCAGCCGGAACCGGGCGAGGTTGCGTTCACCGATGGCCGGGGAGTCGCCGAACTGCCGATCGGCACAGAGCAGGGTGTCGGCCTGCGCCACCCGGTCGGCGACCGGTCCGGAAGCGACCGGTCCGGAGGCGCTCGGTTCACCGGCGACCGGTCCGGCGGGGGCCGGCGAACCCGGCCGGTCGGTGGAGGGTGCGGCCGGCTGGGCGGCGGAGAGCGAGGAGGACAACGACGGACCGTCCTTCGGGGGCGCGGGCGAGATGACGGACGTGGAACCTGGGACGACCGGCACCGGACCCGCCACGGATCCGGTGCCGACCGAACGCGTCGAACGTCAGGCGGCGCGGACCGCCTGGTACGACGGGAGCCAGGCGCGCTCCTCCGGTGCGTCGACGGCCACCAGCGGCGACTCGTCGTCGAGGTACGTCTGCGGAGCCAGCTCGGGGGTCTCGATGAGGTCCACCAGCATGTCTTCAGTCCCTTCGGTCATGTGCGGACGGAATGTTCCCGGCGAGGGATCACCCCACCAGGAACATCATCTTCCGCTACCGCACGTCCCACACCGAGAGGAGCGTTGTCCCGGAACCTGTCCCGTAGACGTGTCGTGGATAGCGGTAAAAGAAGGCTGATGGGACCCATGTCGCGCCCTGTTCCCAGCACCGCAGTGTGGTGGGTGCGACACGCCCGGTGGCCTTGTGGTTCCGCCCCCGCGACGCGGTCCGGGTCCGGTCCGGCCGCCCCGCGGCCCACTTCTCCGAGCCGTCGTTCCGACGTCGGTTCCCACCGCTATGCTCGCCGGTGTTCGAGTGATACATGGGGCCGGTGGCGAGGAAGCCGTCGGGAGGGGCGTGAGGCGGGCGTGTTGTCCGGCAGTGATGATCAGCAGGGTGCGGCGCATGCGGCACGGGGTGCCGGGCGTCTGATCGCGGGTCGGTACCGGCTGACCGACCAACTCGGCCGGGGCGGCATGGGCACCGTCTGGCGGGCCCACGACCAACTGCTCGCGCGGGATGTCGCGGCCAAGGAATTGCACGTCTTCACCCAGGGCGACGAGGACCGCCGCGTGTGGCTGCGCCGTGCGGTACGGGAGGCGCGGGTGGTGGCCAGGGTGCCGCACCCGCATGTGGTCGGAGTCCACGACCTCGTCGAGTACGAGGACCGGCTGTGGATCGTCATGGAACTCATCGACGGCCCCTCGCTCGCTCAACTCATCGCACGGAACGGCCCGTTGGAGCCCACGAAAGTCGCCGAACTGGGTGCTCAACTGCTCGGCGCGCTCGACGCCGTGCACGCCGCCGGAGCCCTGCACCGGGACGTCAAACCGGCCAACGTCCTGCTGCGCCGTGACGGCAGCGCGGTCCTGACGGACTTCGGCATCGCCGTCGTCGACGACGGCGAGGCGCTCACCAACTCGGGCGAATTCGCGGGCTCCGTCGAGTACATGGCGCCCGAACGCGTCAACGGCGGTCAGGTCGGGCCCGCTTCGGACCTGTGGTCGCTGGCCGCGACACTCGTCACCGCCGCCACCGGAGCGTCCCCCTTCCGGCGCCCCGCGCACGCGGCCACCCTGCACGCCGTCGCGTACGAACAGCCCAATCTGCCCGCGCGGTTGGGCCCGCTGCTCCCGGCCGTCGAGGCGCTGCTGCGCAAGGCGCCCGAGGAGCGGCCCTCCATCCCCGACGCGACGACCGCCCTGAGGCACGCCGCCGAAGGGCTCGCTGCGGACCCGAGGTCGCTGCCGTCGGCCACCGTCCGGATCGCGATCCCGGCCGGGGTCTCCCTCGCGGAGGCGGAGACCCGGACCCGTCAGCACGTCCCGTGGACGGACCACGCGGCACCCACTTCGCGGTACGACGCCGCGACCGCGTCCGCGTTGATGCGCAGGGACGAGAGCCGGCGTGACAGACGGGTCATGGGCCTGGTCGTCGCCTCGGTCGCCCTCGTCTTCGCGGGGACCGGCCTCGGCCTCTTCCTCGCCGGGGTGCCGCCGTTCGAACGGTCTGCCCAGGCCGACGCGTCGGAGGGCAAGGAGCCGGGCAGCGAGGCCGGTATCTCCCTGCCGGCCGGTACGCCCCTGCCGGCGACCCCCGTCGTCAACGAGTCGGTGGTCCATGCCGCCGAGGGCTGGCAGCGGGTCACCGACACACCCATCCAGTCCGGCGACACGGTCACCGTCCGCTTCACATCGGGCCAGTGGACCGTGGACGACCCCGAGATGCCACTGACAGGACCGGACGGCTACGACGCCGAGACCGACAGGTCGCTCGACTTCGCCGCGGCGGACTGCAAGGTCAACGACTCGGCTCCCTTCGGCGCGCTCCTCGGGCGTTTCACCGAGGCCGGGGAGGGCGAGGAGAGCCATATCGTGGGTAAGCAGTGGACCTTCGAGGCGGCGGCCGGGGGCACGCTCGAACTGCGCATCAACGACGGCGAAAACGACGGCGGCAACGGCTGCGTCTCGGACAACTCCGGCGACCTCTCGGTGACGGTGACCGTGGCCAAGGGCGCCTAGATGACCGGTACTTCGGCTCCGTACAGCCTTGTACCCGGCGCCCCCGCCTCACCGGTGATCCTGCACGTACCGCACTCCTCACGGACCGTCCCCGCGGACGCGCGAAGCGGCATCGTCCTCAACGACGAAGCGCTGCAACGGGAGTTGGACCACATCACCGACTCCCATACCGCGCGGATCGCCGCGGAGGCCGCCGCCCGGTGCGCGGTCGCGCCCTGGCGGTTCGTCAACGGGTTGTCCCGGCTGGTCGTGGACCCCGAACGCTTCCCGGACGAACGGGAGGAGATGCGGGCGGTGGGCATGGGAGCCGTCTACACCCGCACCACGCACGGCGAACCGCTCCGACCGGACGACACCCTGGACCGACCGGACGACACCCCGGACCGAGCGGACGACGACCCGGACCGCCTCGGTCACCCGGGCGCGTCGGCCGAACAGCCGCTCCTGGAAAGCTACTTCCACCCGTACGCCGCCGCCATGACCGACGCCGTGACACAGCGGCTGGCAGCGGCCGGGCGAGCCGTGATCGTCGACGTGCACTCCTATCCCACGGACCGGCTGCCGTACGAACTCCACGGCGACGGCCCCCGCCCACCCGTCTGCCTCGGAACCGACGCCTTCCACACACCGCCCGACCTCCTCACCAGCGCGGAGAAGGCGTTCACCGGCTTCGGCGGTACGGGCATCAACAGCCCCTTCGCCGGCACGTACGTACCGCTGAAGTACTACGGCACCGACCGGCGGGTCACCGCCCTGATGATCGAGATCCGCCGGGACGTCTACATGACCGAGCCGGGCGGTCCGGCGGGGCCCGGCCTCGCCCGGGTGGCGGCCGCACTGGCGGAACTGGTCGAGACGGTCACCGCGATGCCCGAGGCCTGAGGTGGCGATCGAGCGGTTCATCGGCATCGACCTGGCCTGGGCGAACGGCGGGACCCGCAGGCCCAACGAGACCGGTGTGGCCGCCGTCGACCGCTCCGGCGCGGTCCTCGACTGCGGCTGGACCCGCGGCCTCGACGAGACGACGGAGTGGCTGGCCGGGGCGGCCGTCGACGGATCGACCCTGGTCTTCGTCGACGCGCCGCTCGTCGTCGACAATCCGGCGGGCCAGCGGGTGTGCGAGCGGGAGGTGGGCCAACGGTACGGCCGCTGGAAGGTGAGCGCGAACAGCACCAACCTGGGCTCTCCTCGCCAGGCCGGTGTGCTCCTGCTGGAACGGCTCCGGAAGGCGGGCTGGTCCTACGACGACGGCAGACAGGGCCCGCCGACCAGCGGCCTCGTCCTGTCCGAGTGCTACCCGTACACCACCCTCGTCGGAGCGGCCGAGCTGGGTTACGACCTGGAGCGCCCCACGTACAAACGCCGCCCGGCGCGCGTACCGTCGGCCGACTGGCGGGAGGTGCGGGCGCAGGCGTGCGACGAGTTGATCGGCCGGGTGGCGGGCCTCGCCACCGCCGACCCGCCCCTTCTGCTCGCCTCGCATCCGGTCTCCCGCCGGCTGACCGAGGAGCCCTCACCTCAGCGGGCGGCCGACTACAAGCACCGGGAGGACCTCGTCGACGCGCTGCTCTGCGCGTGGACGGCCGCCCTGTGGTCGCGGCACGGGCTCACCCGCTGCCAGGTGCTCGGCGCGGACAGCCCCGCCCCGCAGGGGTACGCCCCCACGATCATCGCTCCGGCCCGCGCGGAGCAGCGGCGGGACGGGGAGCCCGGGGCCGCCATGGAGGGCGGGCGCGAATAACCCGGTGCGCCACGGCGGTTCGGTTTCCTACACTCGCCCCACAACACGCGCCGCGCACCACCGCGCCGCGCCCCGTGACCCTTGAGAGGAGCCCGGCCATGCGGTACCGCACCGCTGTCGTCGTTCCTCTGTCGCGGTACGAGGTGATCCTCGTGTCTTCGCGGAGCCGGTGCGGGCTGCGCGGCCCGCACCGGATGCCCGTTCCGAACGTCTGCCCCTGACCTGAGCACGCTCTGTCGCAGGCTCACAGGTCACCTGACGCCTCGTACGGGAATCGCGCCGACCCCATCCGGATCAGTAGTCCTGGAAGGCCTTGGGCCGTGCGTACCGAACTCCATCTTCATGACCGTCGCTTCTCTCATCCCGCCGCCCCGCTGGACGCCGTCCGCAATCTCGGCATCCTCGCCCATGTCGACGCGGGCAAGACCACCGTCACCGAGCGGATCCTGTATGTCACCGGGACCACGCACAAGCGTGGTGAGGTGCATGACGGGACGACCGTCACCGACTTCGACCCCCAGGAGCGCGACCGCGGGATCACCATCTTCGCCGCCGCCGTCAGCTGTGACTGGGATGGGCATCGCGTCAACCTGATCGACACTCCGGGGCACGTCGACTTCTCCGACGAGGTCGTACGTTCGCTGCGCGTACTGGACGGGGCGGTCGCGGTGTTCGACGCCGTCGCGGGGGTCGAGCCGCAGAGCGAGTCGGTGTGGCGGCAGGCCGACCGGTTCGGTGTGCCGCGGATCGCGTTCGTCAACAAGCTGGACCGGGCCGGGGCCGACCTCGACTCGGCGGTCGCGTCCATCCGGGAACGGCTGCATCCGGCGCCGCTGGTCGTGCAGTTGCCCATCGGCTCGGAGGACGGGTTCCGCGGAGTCGTCGACCTGGTGCGGATGCGGGCGTTGGTCTGGGCCGAGGAGGCCGAGGGCGCCGCAGGGACCGGCGGGGTCGAGGAAGGGCCCGTACCCGAAGGTCTGTCGGAGGAGGCGGGGCGGCGGCGACGGCTGCTGGAGGAGGCCGTCGCGGAGCTGCATCCGGGCGCACTGGAGGAGTTCTGTACGCCGGCCGGCCTCTCCGCGCGGACCCTCGCGGGCGCGCTGCGCGACCTGACCCGTACGGGTGACGGTGTGGTCGTGCTCTGCGGCTCGGCCTACCGCAACCGGGGCATCGAGCCGCTGCTGGACGCCGTGGTCGCGTATCTGCCCTCGCCGTCGGACGTGCCCGCCGTACGGGGCACGCTGGACGGTGGCGAGCAGGTGCGGGCCGCCGATCCGGACGCGCCGTTCGCGGCCCTGGCGTTCAAGGTGCACTCCACCGCCACCGGGCGGCTGACCTATCTGCGGCTGTACTCGGGGACGATCCGGAAGGGAGAAGTGGTGGCCGTGCGGGACGCGAACGCGACGCGCACCGAACGGATCGGCCGGATCCTGCGCGTCCAGGCCGACCGGCACGCCCAGCTGGACCGGGCCGTGGCCGGGGACATCGTCGCCGTGGTCGGACTGAAGTCCGCCCGCGCGGGATCGACCCTGTGCGCGCCCGGGGCCCCGCTGCTCCTCGAAGCGCCGGTCACCGCCGAGCCCGTCGTGTCGGTGGCGGTCGAGGCCCGGACGAGCACGGACACGGACCGACTGGTGGCGGCGCTGGCACGGCTCGTGGAGGAGGATCCGTCGCTGGTGGTGCGGACCGACGACGAGACCGGGCAGACCGTGCTGTCCGGCATGGGCGAACTGCATCTGGAGGTGGCGGTGGAGAAGATCCGCCGCGCCCAGGGGCTGGACGTCCGGGTCGGCCGGCCGAGGGTGGCCTACCGGGAGACCGTCGTTCGCGGGGTCGCAGGCCTCGTCTTTCGGCATGTCAAACAGGACGGCGGGGCGGGCCAGTTCGCCCATGTCGTACTGGACGTGGAGCCGTTGGAAGGCGACGCCGACCGGGAGGACGGAGGCAGCGCGACCGGGTTCGAGTTCCGGTCGACCGTCGTCGGCGGTCGGGTGCCGCAGGAGTACGTACGGGCCGTCGAGGCCGGTTGCCGGGACGCGCTGGGCGAAGGTCCGCTCGGCGGGCATCCCGTGACCGGGTTGCGGGTCGTCCTACGGGACGGGGCGACCCATACGAAGGACTCGTCGGAGATGGCGTTCCGGACGGCCGGACGGTTCGCCCTGCGTGAGGCGTTGCGGGCGTGCGCGATGGCGGTGCTGGAACCGGTGGTCGAGGTCACGGTCACCGCTCCCGACGAGGCCGTGGGCGGAGTCCTGGGCGACCTGGCGGCGCGGCGCGGCCGGGTCACCGGCTCGGCCGCGCGGGCGGGTGCGGCGGTCGTCACCGCCACCGTGCCGCTGGCCGAACTGTTCGGCTACGCGACGCGGTTGCGAAGCCGCACGCAGGGCCGGGGGGTTTTCACCACCCGACCCACGGGGTACGCCCCGGCGCCGACGTCGGTGCCGCGGGGACCGGCGCCCCGGTAGTCCGGACGGGTCCCGGAGCGGGGCCCGGGGCCGCGCTCAAGTGCCGGGGTTCCGGGCCTCCGGAGCCGCCGTTCGGGGCGTTGGGGCGGGGTCGACAGACCCCGTCCCATCGCCCTCGCCCGGGCGGGCCCGCCGTTCACCGGCCCGGGTCAGCGCAGTGCATCCCGTAGCAACCGCGCGTTCCTCACCAGCTGGCTCGACCCCTTGCGGTCGGCGATCGCCGTGACCTCGGCGATCGAGCCCCTCGCGCCGCAGCGCGACACGCATTCCACCGCGAGTGCCAGCAGGTCGCCCACGCCCCGGACCGGGGTGCCCCGCAGCAGACCGGGCAGGGCGGCCGCCAGGACGGACCACACGGTCGCGTACGCACTCGTGTCGGCGGCGGTCCGCAGCGACTCGGCCGCCCGGTTCGCGCCGGGCCACCCGTCGTTCAGTAACGCCTCCAGCTGCCGGCCGAGCAGCCCGCCGTCCAGTTGCTCCCGCGCGGCCAGGACCAGCAGGGCGTCCACCACCGCGATGGTGTCCAGGCGCCAGATCAGCCCGAAGGCCACGGCCAGGTGCACCGACCAACCCGCCGGACCGCCTGACTCCGCGACGAGCGGCAGGACGCGCGGCCACCCTGTCTGGGACGAGCGCGGCTCGAAGTAGTCGCGTGCCATCAACTCCTCGCGGTGGTGCGGCAACTGGGCCACCCAGAAGGGCCGGATCGGGTCGGCGAGGCCGTTGTTGCCGACGTACGGTCCGACCAGCGCCGCCGCGGCCAACGGGAACTCGGGGTCGATGGCCGCCCCGGGGCGCGCGGGTGTCCACCAGCCCTGCGAGGCGGGCTTCGGCGGCTCGCAGTGGGGCCAGCCCTTCGGTTCCGAGTCCTGGTGCGGGAGCCCGCCCTCGCGCAGCCAGTGCGCCAGCCGCCGGCCGGCGGGGGAGTCGAGCGACCCGGCCGCGCGGAGCACCTCGCCGTCCGCCGTCGGGGTGACCCGCAGCAGGGCCTGGGCCAGGTCGACCGGCGCGGGGTCGATACCGAGCGCGTCGAGCGCGGAGATACGTGCCAGCAGGACGGCGGCGTCCAGCGCGCCGGTGGAGAGGGTCGGCACGGCCAGCAGGAACGGCTGTGTGCCGGACTCGATGATCTCCATCGCCTCGGCCAGCCGCGCGGCGAGCAGCGAACCGGCCAGGGAGAAACTGCTGCTCGGGCGGGTCCGGCCGAGGTGGACGACCCGGTGCAGCAGGCCGACGCGTGACCTCGGTTTGTCGCCCCGCACCGCGGCCGCCACGTCGTAGAGGTCCGCCTGCACCCAGTCGTGGGCGTCCTTCGGCAGGATGCGCATGACCGGCTCCAGCGCCTCGGACAGTGCGGTCCGGTCCACATGGGCGTGGCGGACCAGTCCGTCGAGGGCGCGTTCGAAGGCCGCCACGTCCTGGTCGCCCGCGACGACCGCCGCCACCTCCTGCGCGACCTCGGTGGCTGTCGGGACGGGCCCCGGCACCGGGCTCGGGACCGGCACGGGAGGCAGCGTGTCCGCGTACGCCCCGGTGACGGCGACCTCTGGCGCGCCACCCAAGTCCTCCTGCGCGCCGAACAGTTCGCCGGCTCGTGCCGCGAGCCCTGGGCTGAGCAGTTCCGCGGCCGCCCGCAACCGGGGCAGCACCGACTCCCCGGCAGCCTCGACATGGCGAGCCGTCAGATCCAGCGCGCGCTCCTGCAACGCCAGCTCCCGGTGCCCGAAGGCGACGGCCATGTCGACGAGCAGCCTTTCCGCGAGCGCCGGGTCCCGTCGGATCGCGCGGTCGAGCCAGGTCAGTTGGGTACGGACCAGCGTCTTCTCGGGGCGGAGCAGGACCCGTTCGCACGCCTCGGTGAGTGCGTCGGGCTCCAGCAGCCCCGCCTCGTCCAGGCCGGTCAGGATCTCCTGGGCGTAGGCGGCCACCGCCAACGACCCATCGAGCAGCGCCAGATGGTCCCGTACGAGGAGAGCGTTCTCGGCCGGTGTGCAGTTCAGGGCCCGCAGGAAGTCCAGGTGGGGAGCGGTCTCCCCGCGGGTGCCGTCGGCCGGCAGGCGTCCCAGCAGCCGCCCGGCCAGCGCGGTGCGTGCGGGGGCCACCCGGGCGTGTTCGGCCGGGGTGAGCGCGAGCGCCTCCAGCAGGGCCGCCGCCCGGGCTCCTCCCGGCGGATCGCCGACCATGTCGGCGAAGAGGTTGTCGACCAGCTCGTCACGGTCGGCGAAACCCTCGGCGGTGAGGGTGACGAGAGCTTCCAGCAGCCACCCCGGACGGCCGAAGACGACACGCCCCGGTCTCTCCACGGCCAGTGGGACGAGCTTCGGGGTGAAGGCGTCCGCGCGCAGCCGCTCCAGGAGGTCGCCACCCGGTACCCCGCCCAGTACCCGCGCGGGCCGTTCCCGGTCGTTCGCGCGGTTGGAGAGCCAGGCCAGGACGAACTTCCGGGAGGCCGGCAGCGGGCAGCCGGTGTCGTGGACGAGGTGTTCGGTGATCGTGTACACCGTGTCCGAGGCCGTCGCGCTCTCGCCGAGCCGTGCGGCCAGCTCGGCGCGCCAGCCCACGGGGTACAGGTCCAGGACGTCCACCGTCCAGGTGCCCACCTTGAAGTACCGGTAGGTCAGGAGCCAGGCCGCCGCGGCCGCGGGGGTGACCTGGCAGCCCAGTTCGGCGGCGAACAGGGCTGCCTTGGCCTCCGGGGTGTTCTCACGTCGGGAGGCCGTCCCGCGGTGGGCCTTGAGCCCCGCCGCGCACGCACCGCGCTCCTCCGGCGACAGGGCACCCAGCTCCCGGACCACTCCGGCGAGGTCGCCGGCCTCCACGAGTTCGACCAGTCTCATCGTGCCGCCTTCGCCCTTTCCATCGTCCGCCGCTGCCGCTGCCGCTGCCGCTGTTTCTGTCTTTGTCTCTGCGTCTGCGTCTGCCTCACCGTCTGGGGCTGCGCTCCGCAGGACGAGAGGGGCTCCGGCCGAGTGCGCGTGTCCGGTCGATGGGCTCAAGTCCGTTACGTGAAAGGGGAGTTGGGTCACGTGCACACGCTAGGGCCGGACACCGGCAGGACGAAGAAAGCGTTCAAGAGGCAACCAGTGCGCGCCCTCTTGAGCGCCTGGGTTCACCGGCGCCGGCTTGTCGCCCGGCCGGGATGCTCTCGGTGTTCAGGGCGGTGTTCCCGGCGGTGTTCCTGACGGGACGAACCTCTTTCGGCCACCTCGGACCTCGGGCCTCTCCACTCACGTCGGACCTTTTCGCGTTGGTTACACGTGTGTGTAGATGTGAGAAGTAAGGCCAAGACCTTTTCATGATGATCGTAAAGTCCCATATAGTGACCGCCAGATGCGCAGAGGTGAAGGCTCACACCTGTCCGTAGTGAGCCGAAAAACTACTGGCAACCCGCTGCAGGGACTTGTCCCAAGGAACCGACCCGAAGGCCATCCGAGATCACGGTGAACGCCCTCGGAACCGACCGAGGAAACGAGCGATGACTTCCCCCACGCACCCGGGCGAACGGCCCGCCATCCGAGGCCTGCTGACGGCTTTCGTACTCACGGCGGTACTGGCCGGGCTCGCGGTCGCGGGCGCGGTCGTCAACGCGCCGGCCGGCGTGCGCCTGCCGCTCGCGCTGGGCGGCAGCGCGGCGGGCCTCCTGTTGTGCGCGGCCGTCGTCGTGGCCGTGTACGCCGTCCTCTCCGGCCGGACGATGCGCCGGCGGCTGGAGACGCTGACCCAGGACGTCGGCCGGATGCTCCAGGAACGTGTCCGGCTGACCGAGGACACGCGTCTCGAACGCGTGCGGCTGACGGGTGAGCTGGAGCGGGAGCGGGCCCGCCTGACGGCGGAACTGGCCCAGGAACATGCCCGGCTGACCGACTCGCTCGCCGCCGAACGCGCCCGCATCGTCCAGGAGCAGGGCGCGGAGCACGCCCGGCTGACCGACTCGCTGACTGCCGAGCGCGACCGGGTCGCCCGGGAGCACAGCACGGAGCGTGCCCGGCTCGCCGAGGAGAACACGCAGCTCACGGTGCGGCTGCGGGAGGCGAACGCCTCGCGCACCGCCGCCGTCTCCGCCACCGCCAACGCGGCGGGGCGCATGCAGGCCGTGGCCACCGCGATGCTCGCGGACCTGCGGGCCATGGAGGAGCGGCACTCCGACGAGGACGTCCTCGCCGACCTCCTCCACCTCGACCATCGCACCGCGCAGGCCGGCCGGCTCGCGGACTCCCTCGCGGTGCTGACCGGGGCCCGCTCGGGCCGACGCTGGGCGCGGCCGATCGGCATGGAGTCCATCCTGCGTGGCGCCATGGGCCGCATCGGCAGCTACCAGCGGGTCCGGGTCCACTCCGCCAGCCAGGCCGCCGTCGCCGGGCACGCCGCCGAGGCCGTGATGCACGCGCTGGCCGAACTGCTCGACAACGCCGCGAACTTCTCCCCGCCGACCGCCGAGGTGCACGTCTACGTGGAGGAGGTGCCGGCCGGTGTCATCGTCTCCGTCGAGGACAGCGGCCTGGTCATGAGCGACCTGCAACTGCGCCGTGCCGAGGAGGCGGTCACCGGCCGGGGCAGCGAACTCGGCGGTCTCACCGGCACCCGGCTGGGCCTCGCCGTCGTCGGCAGGCTCGCCCACCGGTACGGCCTCAAGATCTCCTTCCGGCCCTCGGCCCGCGGCGGCACCGGCGTTCTGCTGCTCGTCCCGCAGGACATCCTCGTCGTCCAGGGCACCTCGACCCCGCCGGCCGACCGCACCCCGGAGGTGCCGGCCGCCCGGAAGCCGTCTGCCACCGCGGGCACCACGACCGCGCCCGCTGCCCCGGAACTGCCGCGGCGCCACGGTGGGTCCGTGGCGCCCGCCCCGGACAAGGGCGCCGACGCGGCACGGGCTCCCGGGCCCGGCCGGGACCTCGATTCCGCCCCCGCGCACGCATACGCCACCTCAGCCACGCCTGCCCCCTCCGGCACCCCTGCCGCGCCTGCCCCCTCCGGCACCCCTGCCGCGCCTGCCGCCTCCGGCACCCCTGCCCCGGCCGCCGGTGCGGAGGAATCCGTGGAGGAGCCCGTGGAGGATCTGCCCCGGCGCCGCCGCGGACGGACCCTCGCCGAGGCCGAGGCCGAGCGGGCGCGTGTGGCGGCGCGCTCCACCACACCGCACACCGCGCCGTCCGCCGTGGACGTACAGGTACGCGCCGCCCGCTTCGGCAGCTTCCGCCAAGCCGTGCGCGGGGTTCCCGCCGCTTCCGAGCAGCCCGGGACGACCGGGGCAGGCACAGCGGACCAACAGTCCGGCACCGGCACCGCACCCGCCACCGGCCAGTCCCCACCCGCCCCCCAGAGCGGCTGAGGCACCCCCGGCCCCTCCGCCTGGACGCACCCTCCCCGCCCGAGATCCGAGATCATCCCCCCGCAGTCTCACCCGGAAGGCGACACCACCTCATGACCGGCACGACGACCGCCGACGACAAACTCACGTGGCTCATCGAGGGCCTGCTCAAGCGCACCCCGGGCGCACGGCACGCGCTCGTGCTCTCCCGTGACGGCCTGAAACTGTGCCGCACCCCGGAGCTCTCCGCGGACCAGGCCGACCAGCTCGCCGCGATAGCCGCCGGCATCCAGTCCCTGTCGCACGGCGCGTCGGTGGAGTTCGGCGACGGCACCGGCGGCGTCCGTACGGCCATGGCCGAGTTCTACGGCGGAGTGCTGTTCATCGTCGAGGCGGGTCAGGGCGCGCATCTGGCCGTCGTCACGGACGAGGACGCCGACGCGGGCCTCATCGGACACAACATGAGCGAGCTGATCGAGCAGCTCGGCGAACACCTGACGGCCCCGCCCCGGGCCTCATGACCGCGTACGCCGGCAGGCCGGGCAGGGACGACTCCCCCGACCGGTTCTACACCCTGACCTCGGGGCGCAGCCGGGTCGGCGCGGACAGCCCTCTGGACCTGGTGACCCTCGTCATCGCCGAGTGCGACCCCGTGCCCGGCATGCAGTCCGAGCACGCGGCGATCCTGCGGATGACCGAACGCCCCACCGCGGTCGTGGAGATCGCCGCCGAACTGCGGCTGCCGGTCGGCATCACCAAGATCCTGCTGTCCGACCTCCTGGCCGCGGGCCGTGTCAGCGCCCGTCACCCCCGTCGGCAGCAGGCCCTACTACCCGACCTCGACATCCTGGAGCAGGTGCTCGTTGGACTCCGAAATCTCTAGAGCGAGCGCTCCCCTGAGCGCATCCGCCGACAACGCACTGAAGATCGTGGTCGTGGGCGGCTTCGGAGTGGGCAAGACCACCCTGGTGCGCTCGGTCAGCGAGATCCGCCCGCTGAACACCGAGGAGACGATGACGCAGGCGGGAGCGGACGTCGACGATCTCACCGGCGTCGGCGCCAAGACCGCGACCACCGTCGCCTTCGACTTCGGCCGCATCACCCTCGACGCCCGCAATGTGCTCTACCTGTTCGGGGCGCCCGGCCAGCAGCGCTTCTGGTTCCTGTGGGACCGCCTCTTCTCCGGGACCCTGGGAGCGGTCGTCCTCGTCGACACCCGGCGCATCGACGACTCCTGGTACGCGATCGACCGCCTGGAGAAGCACGGCACCCCGTTCGTCGTCGCCTGCAACGACTTCGGCGGGCCCGCGCACTCTCCCGAGCGGATCCGCCAGGCACTCGACCTGGACGAGCACGTCCCCCTGATCGGCTGCGACGCCCGTTCGCGCGAGTCCAGCAAGCAGGTCCTGATCACCCTGGTCGAGTACGTCCACCGACTGCACTCCGACCATGTCCGCAACTCGCCTCAGGAGCTGGTGTGAGTCCCATCCCCCTGCGCGGTCCGCTCTCGCACGAGGAACCGGCCGAGCTGTACCGGCAGATGCGGCGCAAGCACGGCCCGGTGGCACCGGTCCTCCTCGACGGAGACATCCCCGCCTGGCTGGTGCTCGGCTACCGTGAACTGCACCAGGTCACCAGCGACCCGGGCCTCTTCAGCCGGGACTCCGAGCTGTGGAACCAGTGGGACAACATTCCCGAGGACTGGCCCCTTGCACCGGTCATCGGGCGCAAGCAGCCGTCCATCCTCTACACCGTCGGCGAACGGCACCGCACCCGCTCGGCGATGCTGAGCAACGCCCTGGACGGCGTCGACCCCTCCGAACTGCGGGCGCACGCCGAGCAGTTCGCCGACGAGCTGATCGACTCCTTCTGCGCCGCCGGCAGCGGCGATCTGATCGGCCAGTACGCCAAGCTGCTCCCGGCCCGCGTCCTGGCCCGTATCTACGGCTGGAACGACACCAAGGCCACGGCACTGGTCGCCTCCCTCACCGACATGATCGACGCGGGGGACCGGGCGCTGGCGGGCGAGCAGCATCTGTACACCGCCGCCCAGCAGTTGGTGGCCGAGAAGCGCGTCGAGCCCGGCGACGACGTCGCCTCCCGGATCCTGGCCGACCGGAGCGGGTTCAGCGACGAGGAGATCGTCCAGGACATCATGATCCTGCTGTCGGCGGGCCATCAGCCCACCGCCGACTGGATCGGCAACTCCCTCCACCTCATGCTCACCGACGCCCGTTTCGCGGCTTCCCTCTTCGGGGGCCGGAGCAGTGTCACCGAGGCCATGAACGAGGTCCTGTGGGAGGACACCCCGACCCAGAACATGCCCGGCCGCTACGCCACCCGCGACACCCACCTCGGCGGCGTCCGCATCAACACCGGCGACCTGCTGCTCCTCGGACTCCAGGCCGCCAACTCGGACCCGCACATCCGCGCCGACCACACCGCTCTGACGGGCGGCAACAACGCGCACTTCTCCTTCAGTCACGGTGAACACCGCTGTCCCTTCCCCGCACAGGAGGTGGCGGAGGTCATCGCGCGGACGGGGATCGAGGTTGTCCTCGACCGGCTGCCCGACATCGACCTCGCCGTGCCGGCGGAGTCCCTGAAGCGCCGTCAGTCACCGTGGCTGCGCGGCCTCACCGCACTGCCCGTGCGGTTCGCCCCGACACCCGCCCTGGGCGGCACGGGCGCCTGACCGGGACCGTCGTGCGGCGGCCGCTCGTGCGGCCCGCTCAGACCGGCAGCCGCGGCACGCTGTCGATCAGGCGTCGGGTGTACGGGTGGGCCGGGTCGCCCAACACCTGGTCGGTGGCGCCCTGTTCGACGAGCCGGCCGCTCTCCAGTACCGCCGTGCGCTCGCACAGGGAGGCGACGACCGACAGGTCGTGGGAGACCATGACGAGGGTCAGCCGTCGTTCCTCCTTCAGCTCGGCCAGCAGGTCGACGACCTTGACCCGGGTGGTGACGTCGAGGGCGCTGACGGGTTCGTCGGCGAGCAGCACGCGCGGGTCGCACACGATGGCGCGGGCGATGGCGATGCGCTGACGCTGGCCGCCGGAGAACTCGTGCGGATAGCGGGAGGCCGCGTCCGCCGGAAGACCGACCCGCTCCAGCGCGGCGGCCACCTTCGGCGCGGCGGTCGCCCGGGAGTCGAGCCCCAGGGAGCGCAGCGGCTCCGCGACGATCGCGGCGACGCGGCGGCTGGGGTCGAGCGAGGAGTACGGGTCCTGGAACACGCACTGGACGCCCCGCCGGAAGCGGCGCATCTGCCGCCGGTCGCGCGGGGCGAGCGGCTCACCGTCGAAGCGGACGGTCCCGGCGGTGGGACGGGCCAGTCCCAGCAGGAGCCGCAGCAGGGTCGTCTTCCCGGCGCCGGACTCACCCACGAGGGCCAGCGACTGCCCCGGCTCGACGGCCAGGGACACGCCCTGTACGACGTCGGCGGCGGCGCCCCGATAGCGTACGGCCACGTCCGTGAGCTCCAGTACGGGTGCCGTCCGCGCCCCGTCCGTCGGCTTCGGCTCGGGGGTCATCGCGGGCTCCTCAGGTCCAGGGCGGACTCCAGTTTCCGGGCGCCTGCGACCAGCGCCCGGGTGTACTCGGCCTTCGGCGCGGTGACGACGTCCAGGACGGGGCCCTCCTCGACGGCCCGTCCGTCCTTCAGCACCAGCACCCGGTCGGTCACCTTCGCGACCACCGCGAGGTCGTGGCTGACGAACAGCACGGCCATCTCGCGTTCGCGGACGAGGGTGTCGAGCAGTTCCAGCATCTCCGCCTGCACGGACACGTCGAGCGCGGTGGTGGGTTCGTCGGCGATCAGCAGAGCCGGTTCGCAGGCCAGTGCCATGGCGAGGGCGACGCGCTGGCGCTGGCCGCCGGAGATCTCGTGCGGGAAGGCGCGGGCGATCCGGTCGGGTTCGGGCAGCCTTACCCGTACGAGCGCCTCGGTGACGGCGGTGCGCAGCTCCCGGCCCTTGAGGCCGGTCCTGCGGGCCAGCGGCTCGGCGATCTGGCGGCCCATCCGCATCAGCGGGTCGAGAGCGGTCAGGGGCTCCTGGAAGACCACGGCCGCGTCCCGGCCGCGGACGGCGGTCAGACGCTTCTCGGGGGCGCCGACGATCTGGGTGCCTGCCAGTTCGACGCTGCCGGTGGCGGTCATGCCGTCGGGCAGCAGACCGAGCAGGGCGAGCGTGGTCAGGGACTTGCCGGAACCGGACTCGCCGATCAGACCGAGCCGTTCGCCGCTGCCGACGGTGAAGGAGAGGTCGTCGACGAGGGTGCGCCCGTCGTCGGTGCGCACGGTCAGGCCGCGTACGTCCAGGAGGGTGCCGGGGGAGGTCATGTCCGCCTCCTTCTCGTGGCCGGGTCGAGGGTGTCGCGCAGTCCGTCGGCGACGAGGTTGACGCCGACGACGAGCACGACCAGCAGGATGCCGGGGGCCAGCGCGCCCGCGGGTGCCGTGGTGAAGGTGGCCTGTGCCTCCTGGAGCATGCGGCCCCAGGAGGCGTTGGGCGGCGGGGCGCCGAGGCCGAGGTAGGACAGTCCGGCCTCGGCGAGCACGGCGAGGCCGAACTGCAGGGCCAGGTTGACCACGAGGGTGGGCCAGATGTTCGGCAGGATGTGCGCGGCGACCGTACGCGGCCAGGAGGTGCCCGAGGTCCGGGCGGCGGTGATGTAGTCCCGCGCCAGGACCCGCTTGACGAGGATCCGCACGAGCCGGGCGACCACCGCGCTCTGCGCCAGACCGATGGCGAGGATCGCGGAGCCGAGGGTGGCCGAGCGGGCGGCCACGACGAGCATCGCGAGCAGCAGCGTCGGGAAGGCGATGAGGATGTCGAGGAACGCGGCGAGGGTGTCGTCGAGCCACCCCTGCGCGAACGCGGCGAGCACCCCGAGGGTGACCCCGACGAGCGCGGCGATGGCGACCGAGCCGAGACCCGCCTGCACGGCGATACGGGCGCCGGTCATCAGCTGGGTGAGCAGGTCCCGGCCCAGCTTGTCCGTGCCGAGCAGGTGCCCGTCGCCGGGGCCCGCGAGCCGGCCGCCGGAGGTGTCGTCGGTGTCGTAGGGCAGCCAGACGAGCGAGACGAGGGCGAGCAGCACGATCAGGGCCGTCAGCGAGCAGCCCGCGAACAGCGTGGCGGAACGGCGGCGGCGGGAGACCGGCGTCGCCGACTCCGCGGGCTCCGTCTCCTTGAGCGGGGCGGCCGGCAGGGTCATCGGGCACCTCCGGAGAGCCGTCCGCGCAGCCGCGGATCGATGATCCGCTGGACCAGGTCGGCGGCGAAGCCGATCAGGAGCACGGCGAGGGTCGAGACGAACAGGACACCCTGGACGACCGGGTAGTCGTGCTGGGCGATCCCGGTGGCGAGCAGCGAACCGAGGCCCGGCAGCGCATACACCGACTCCACGACGACCGCGCCGAGCAGCGTCGAGGCGAGTTCGATGCCGAGGATGGAGATCACGGGGACGGAGGCGTTGCGCAGCCCGTGCCGCCACATGGCCCGCGGGAAGGACGCGCCGAGGGCCCGGGCGGTCCGCAGATAGTCGCTGCCGAGGACGTCGAGGGTGGCGGAGCGGACGTACCGGATCAGGGAGGCGCCCATCACGAGCGCGATGGTGACCACCGGCAGGACCAGGGAGCGGACGGCTTCGGCGGGCGCGTCCCAGCCGTCCTGCGGGAAGCCGCCCGACGGGAGCCAGCCCGCGTTCAGCGCGAACACGGCGATGAGGATCATGCCGAGCCAGAACACCGGCACGGCGATGCCCAGCTGGGAGATCCCGCTGAGCACCGCCCCGTACCAGGTGTGGCGCTTGTACGCGGCCACGAAGCCGACCGGTACGGCGATGACGACGGCCAGCACGAACGCGGCCAGGGTCAGCGGGACGGTGACGTTCAGCCGGGCGCTGACCTCGGGGCCGACCGGCAGCGAGCTGACGAAGGACGTGCCGAGGTCGCCGCTCGTCAGCTGCCCGAGCCAGTGGGTGAACTGTTCGGGCAGCGGACGGTCGGAGCCGATGGAGTGGCGGGCCGCGGCGATCTGTTCCGGGCTCGCGCCCACCGAGGTGAGCGCGTTGGCCGGGTCGCCGGGGAGCAGGCGCAGCAGTACGAAGAGCACCACGCTCGCCAGGGCCAGCGACACCAGGAGGAACGCGAGGCGGCGCAGGAGATAGCGCCCCATCAGCCCTTCTTCTTGATGTCGTAGGCGTAGAACTGCGAGTTCAGGCCGTTGACCGGGTAGCCGGAGAGCTTGCTGCTGGCGACGACGATCTGCGGGTAGAGGTAGAGCCAGTCGCTGGCCGCGTCCTCGGCCGTCTTCCGGTTGACCTTCTTCAGCAGCTCGGTCTGCTCCTCGGTCGTGGAGGCCTCCTCGGCCTGCTCGACCCACTGGGTGACCTGCTTGTCGTCGTAGCCCCAGTAGAAGTCGGGGTTGCCGTACCAGACCAGGTCGCGGTCGTTGACGTGTTCCTGGAGCGTGGCGGTGAAGTCGCGGTTCTTGTAGACCTTCGTGTACCACTCGTCCGGCGTGATCGTGTTGATCTTGACGGTGATGCCGACCTTGGCGAGCTGCGACTTGATGAAGGTCGCGGCCGTGGGGTGCGGGTCGTAGTTCGGCGTGTCGAGGGTGAAGGAGAAGCCCTTGGCGTAGCCGGCCTCCGAGAGCAGCTTCTTCGCCTTGGTGACGTCGTAGGCGTTGACGTCGGTGAGGTCCTCGTACCAGGGGTCGGTCGGCGGCACCATCGAGCCGATGAGCTTGCCGTAGCCGCCCCACACGGATTCGAGGAGCTTCTTGTCGTCGATGGCGGCGGAGACGGCCTGGCGGACCTTGACGTCCGTGAACGGCTTGGCCTTGTCGTTGAAGGCGAGGAGCAGCTTGGTGGTGGAGTCGCCGTCGTTGACCTTGTAGTTCTTGTTGCTCTTGAACTGCTCCAGGGCGTCGGGCGACTGCTCGCTGGTGACCACGTCGACGGCGTTGGTCAGCAGCGCGTTGTTCAGCGCGGAGGCGTCCTTGTAGTAGTGGAAGACGACCTTCTTGTTGGCGGCGGCGTCGCCCCAGTAGCCGGCGAAGCGGTCGAGGCTCAGCGCGGAGCCGCGGGTCCACTTGGCGAGCTTGTACGGGCCGGTGCCGTCCTCGGTCGTCTTGAGGTCCTTGGCCTCGGAGTTGATGATCCAGACGTAGGAGAGGTTGTAGACGAAGGAGATCGACTTCTTCGACAGGGTGACCTTGACGGTCTTCGCGTCGGGGGTGGCGATGTCCTTGACGATTTCGAGGTTGCTCTTGCGGGCGGACTGCGAGTCGTCCGCGATCACCTTCTCCAGGCTGTACTTGACGTCCGCGCTGGTCAGTTCCTTGCCGCTGTGGAACTTCACACCGTCGCGCAGGGTGAAGGTGTAGGTCAGGCCGTCCTTGCTGACCTCGTGGTTCTGCGCGAGGAGCTTCTCGACCTTGCCGTCGTCCGTGAGCTTGAACAGACCCTCGTAGACGTTGCCGTTCAGGGCCTCGGTGACGCCCTGGCCGCCGCCCGCGGTGTTGTCGAGGTTCTGCGGCTCGTAGAGCGAGCCGATGTTCACGGTGGCGCTCTTGTCCCAGGTGCCGGACGAGGCGCTGCCGCCGCCCGAGCCGCCGCCGCAGGCGGTGAGGCCGAGGGCGAGGGTGGCCACGGTGGCGGTGCCGTAGAGGGACGCTCTGGTCGTGCGGTTCTTGCTCATGGGTTCAGGTGCCTTCGCTACGAGGTGCCGCGGGGTGCTGCCGGGGGCCGCGCGGTGCTGCGGGTTTCAGTGTGGAGGGGCGATCAGTGCTGAGCCGGGAAGCCGTCGCGGAAGAGGGGAAGCTTCTCGCCGGCCTCGACGGCCGGGTGGAAGCGGTTCTGTCGCGGCGGCATCGGACAGTTGTACTGATCGGAGAACCCGCAGGGCGGCACGAAGGCCCGGTTGAAGTCGAGGATCACCCGGTTGTCGTCCTCGGTACGCCGTACGAACAGGAAACGGCCGGCGCCGTAGGTGGTGTCCCCGTTGGTCGGGTCGCCGAAGACGAGGAGCAGCGTGCCGTCGTCGTCGAAGGCGCTGAGGGTGTACTCGCGGCCGTCGACGGTGAGCGTGATGTCGCCCGGGACGACCAGCTCACGGGTGCCGCCGTTGTCCCGCAGATGCTCGAACGCGACGCGCCGGGCGCCGGGCACGGGGGTGTACGTCGCTTCCAGGACCCACGCCGGGTCGTACGGGAAGGCGCTGACGCCGTCGAAGTGCCGGATGGCGGGCGACCGCGCGTCCCACAGGCGCAGGCCGTGCTCGGGTTCGCCGGTGACGAGGTCGGTGCGCCGGAGCGTGGTGACCGTCACGCTGTCGGGCTGCCCGGCGCGGACCGCGTCGGCGTCGGGCTCCTCGCCCGCGGGCAGCCAGCGGGTCTCGACGAGGGCGAGGTTCCCGGTCGGCGAGGTGAGCGAGCGGTGGCGCTCGGCACGCCAGGCCTGCCACTCCTCCCCGGGGTCGACGGAGGCCGGGGAGGCGGTGGACTGGGACACGGCGGGCTCATTCGGCTAGGAGGGCAGCGGCGATCCGGGAACGCCGCTGGACGGCGAACACGGACCGTTAATACATGGTCAAAGCATGTCCTTTATCGTTCATAAGGTCACCTAATGTCAAACATGCGTCTCACGATACGGGATCCTTGGTCTCACATCTCAGTGGCCAACCGGATTCCCCTCTTCCTGTGAGGCTCGGCAATGGCCCCGTGCCGTCGCCGGGCTGTGGCTAGACTCCCGCCCCATGCGTAGCCCCGTGCGTGACTCCGGCCCCGCCAGTCAGTGGCGGCAGACCCCTTCCGGCGCATCGGCCACCGACGCGGGGGAGGGCAGAAGAGCGGCCGGAGGGAGGGGCGGCGCTCGGTGAGGGCTCGGCACAAACAGTCCCGCGATCCGCGAGGGCACTGGCTGTTGCTGATACTCGTCCTGCCCGCGATGTTCGCCGCCCTCCTCTTCGAGGGCTGGACCGACCACGAGGTCGACGCCGCCGACACCCGGTCCGCCTGCACCTCGCCCGTACCCGACGCCGTCGCCCGCGGCGGCCCGGTCATCGGCATCAACCAGAACGGCGTCCAGAGTGCCTCGATGCCCGCCCGCACCGTCGCGCTCACCTTCGACGGCGGCCCCGACCCCGTCTGGACCCCGCGCCTGCTCGACCTGCTGAAGAAGCACAGGGCCCGCGCCACCTTCTTCCTCCTGGGGTCTCAGGCGGCCCGCCACCCGGACCTCGTACGGCGGATCCGCGCCGAGGGCCACGAGATCGGCTCCAACACCTACACCGGAGCCGTCCTCGGGGAGACATCATCCCTTCGCTTCTCCGCCGAACTCGACCTGACGCAGAGCGTGTTGGCGGGCACGGCAGCCCTGCGCACCAACCTGCTGCGGATGCCGCGGACCACCTCGCCCGACACCCTGTGCGGCCGTGAATGGGCGGCGGCCCGGCGCGCCACCGCCCAGGGCTATGTGCTGGTCGCCGCCGACAGGGCGTCCCGCAGGCCCGCCCAGGGCATGGTCCGCCAGTTCAGCCAGACGGCGACCGCGTACCGGGAGACCGAGAAGCTGCTCCGCGACCCCGGGGTCGACCGCTTCACCACCGTCTCGGCCGGGGCCCGACTCACGCCGTACGCACAGGTGTCGGCCGTCGAGCGCTGGAGCGGTACGGCCCTGATCCGGACCGCCTGGCTGGGACGCGCGTTCTCGCAGGCGATGACCTGGACACTCGGTGCGGCCGGGGCGCTCGGCGTGCTGCGGCTGATCCTGCTCGTCCACTTCGCCCGCGCCCATGTCCGCCGGCTCGAACGCTCCCGGCCCGGCGCGCCCTGGCTGCGGGAGGTGACGGAACCGGTCACCGTGCTCGTCCCCGCCTACAACGAGGAGGCCGGCATCGAGGCCACCCTCCGCTCCCTGCTCGCCTCCGACTACCCCCGGCTGCAGATCGTCGTGATCGACGACGGCTCGACGGACCGTACGGCCGAACTCGCCGAAGGTGTCGGGGACGCGCGGGTCCTGGTGATCCGCAAGGCCAACGGGGGCAAGGCCGCCGCCCTCAACACCGGCCTGGAGTACGCCAGTCACGACATCCTCGTCATGGTCGACGCCGACACCGTCTTCGAACCGGACGCCGTCCACCACCTCGTCCAGCCGCTCGCGCACCCGGCCGTCGGCGCGGTCAGCGGCAACACCAAGGTCGGCAACCGGCGGGGGCTGCTCGCCAAGTGGCAGCACCTGGAGTACTGCTTCGGCTTCAACCTCGACCGCCGGATGTTCGAGGTGCTGGAGTGCATGACCACCGTGCCCGGCGCCATCGGGGCCTTCCGCCGGGACGCGCTGACGGGAGTCGGCGGGGTCAGCGACGACACCCTCGCCGAGGACACCGACCTCACGATGGCCCTGTGGCGGGCCGGCTGGCGCGTCCTCTACGAGGAGTCCGCCGTCGCCTGGACCGAAGTGCCCACCTCACTGCGGCAGTTGTGGCGCCAGCGCTACCGCTGGTGCTTCGGCACGATCCAGGCCATGTGGAAGCACCGCGGCGCCGTCCTGGAGACGGGCGTGGCCGGGCGCTTCGGCCGGCGCGGACTCACCTACCTCGCGATCTTCCAGGTCGCGCTCCCGCTCCTCGCACCGGTCATCGACGTGTTCGCCCTGTACGGCGTGCTGTTCCTCGACCCGCTCGCCTCGGCCACGGTGTGGTTCGCCTTCATGGGCGTCCAACTGCTGTGCGCCGGTTACGCGTTGCGGCTCGACGGGGAGCGTGTACGGACCCTGTGGTGGATGCCTTTCCAACTCGTCGTCTACCGGCAGCTGATGTACCTCGTCGTCATCCAGTCCGTGGTCGCGGTGCTCCTCGGCAGCCGGCTGCGATGGCAGATCATGAAGCGTTCCGGCACCGCCGCTGAACAGATCGGCGACCCCGCGCCGTATAAGAGCGTGCCCATGCGATGACCCCGCGACGGGGTGACCCCAGGAGTCGAAGGACTGGACAGGCGGATGAACGACGGGACCGGCCACGGGGCGGCGTGGTCGGGGCGCGGCAACGGCGCCCCGGCCTCGACCCGTACGGCACCACTGCCCGGCATGCCCTCACCGGCCACCCCGGGCCGTACGCACGAGGGGCATGCGGACGACGGGAGCCGGCCCCGGCGGAGCGCGACCGGCCGGTCCCCGAGACCCCGCCCCACCCGGCGCCGCAGGGTCGTGCGGCTGACGGTCCTGCTGCTCGCCGCGCTGGTCGCGTCCTCCGCCGGCACCTATGTGTGGGCCGACACCGAACTGGACCAGGAGGTCGACCTCGGCGCCCTCCCGGACCGCGCGCCGGCCGGCAAGGGCACCAACTACCTGATCGTGGGCTCCGACAGCCGGGCGGGCCTGTCCGAGCAGGCCAGGAAGGACCTGCGCACCGGCTCGGCCGAGGGCCGCCGCACGGACTCGATGATCCTGCTGCACACCGGCGCCAACGGCACCACCATGCTGAGCCTGCCGCGCGACTCGTGGGTGACCGTCCCGGCGTACGTCCGCCCGGAGACCGGCCGCAGCTACCGCGCCGAGCCGAACAAGCTCAACGCCGCGTTCTCCCTCGGCGGCCCCGACCTGCTCGTACGGGCCGTGGAGAGCAACACCGGGCTGCACGTCGACCACTACGCGGAGATCGGCTTCGCGGGCTTCGTCGGCGTGGTGGACGCGGTCGGCGGAGTGGACATGTGCCTGGACCGGGACGTCAAGGACCCCAACTCGGGCGCCGATCTGCGCAAGGGCTGCCAGACCCTGGACGGCTCCGAGGCGCTGGCGTTCGTCCGGCAGCGCAAGCAGGAGGCCCAGGGCGACCTGGGCCGTACCCGCAACCAGCAGAAGTTCCTGACCGCCCTCGCCGAGAAGGCGGTCACCCCCGGCACCCTCCTCAACCCCGCCAGGTCCTTCCCGACCCTCGACGCCGGCCTGGACACGCTGGTGGTCGACAGGGACACGGGCCTGCGGGACCTCATGACACTGTTCCGCGCGATGCGGGGCGTCACGGCGGGCGGCGGCCGGCAGCTCAACGTGCCCGTCTCCGACCCGGCCCTCGCCACCTCCAAGGGCAGCGCCGTGCAGTGGGACGACCGCCGCGCCCGCACCCTGTTCACCGAGCTGAGGAACGACCGCCCGGTGACGCTCCCGCAGGAGAAGTGACCCGCCCGTCGGGAACATAACCGGCACACCGGACGTTGTGCGGAGTGGTTGTGGTTGAAGTCTGCGAAACGTTTTCGACGGTTTTCTTCGACAGCTGGCCACCAGCATCCGACTCGAAGGAGACATCACATGGCGCTTGGAACAGTGAAGTGGTTCAACGCGGAGAAGGGCTTCGGCTTCATCGCCCCCGACGAGGGCGGCGACGACATCTTCGTGCACCACTCGGCCATCGACTCCCACGGCTTCCGCTCCCTTGAGGAGAACCAGAAGGTGGAGTTCACGGCCAGCCAGGGTCCCAAGGGGATGCAGGCGGACCAGGTCCGCGCCCTCTGAGGAACCGAGCCTGAACAGGCCCCGCCCCGGGGCGGACCCCGTACGGGAGTCCGCCCCGGGGCTTCCTTCTGCCCGCACCCCTCACCGGGGGCTGCGCGGCACCACCAGTCCGCAGTCGTACGCCAGGATGACGGCCTGCACCCGGTCGCGGAGCCCGTACTTCTCCAGGATGTGCGCGACGTGCGTCTTGACCGTCGTCTCTCCCACGCCCAGTTCCAGCGCGATCTCCGCGTTGGACAGTCCACGGGTCAGGGCCCGCAGGACATCGAGCTCACGGCTGGTGAGCGCGCCGAGTCGCGACGGTACGTCCGGGGTGGCGGGCGCGCCGAGATGGGCGAAGCGGTCGAGCAGCCGGTGGGTGACCCGGGGCGAGAGCACGGCGTCACCGGCGGCCACGGTACGGATGGCGCCGACGAGCGAGTCGGCCGGCCCGTCCTTGACGAGGAAGGCGCTGGCCCCGGCGCGCAGCGCGTCCACCACGTGTGCGTCCAGGTCGAACGTGGTCAGGATGACCACCCGGCTCGGTGACCCCGTCTCCGCGATACGGCGGGTGGCCTCGACGCCGTCCATGACCGGCATCCGGATGTCCATCAGGACGATGTCCGGGGACAGCGACAGGGCGCTCTCGACGGCGGCGACGCCGTCGGCGGCCTCGCCGACGACCGTGATGTCCGGTTCCGCTTCGAGGATGAGCCGGAATCCCGTCCGGATCATGGGCTGGTCATCGACCAGCAGGACGCGGATGGCTTGCATGCGGGGGATGCCCTTCGTAGTGCCCTGCGATGTCGAATGAGAGATCGTCCGGTGCCGGTGCTTCGGCCTGTGCCGGTGACGGCGTCGGTGACGGTGGCGGCAGCGGTACGACCGCGTGCACGCAGTAGCCGCCGCCCGGACGCGGGCCGGTGTGCAGCGAACCGCCCACGGCACCGATGCGTTCCCGCATGCCGAGCAGTCCGTGACCGGGCCCGTCGGGCAGGCCGGCGGGGCGCGGTGGCGTCCCCTCGCCCGGCCGGGGCCCGTCGTCGCAGAGCCGGACGGTCAGCCGCCGGTGCCTGCCCTCCCAGGCGACGGTCAGTTCGGCGTGTGTGCGGCCCGCGTGCTTGAGCGTGTTGGTGAGTCCCTCCTGCACGACGCGGTAGACGGTCAGCTGCGAGCCCGCCGGCAGTTCGGCGGGCGTCCCGGTCGTGGTGAAGTCCACGGTGAGGCCCGCCGCGCGCACCGCGTCCACCAGCGCGGGCAGCGCCTCCACGGTGGGCTGCGGCGGCTCCCTGCTCGGATCGGCGTCCGCCTCGTCCTCCGTGCGCAGTACGTCGAGGAGTCGGCGCAGTTCGGTGACGGTCGCCCGGCCGGTCTCCTCGATCGTGCCGTGCAGCTCGTGGGCCTTGTCGCCGTCGCGGTCCTGGATCCGGTCGGCGGCGATCGTCTGGACGACCATCAGGCTGACGTTGTGCGCGACGATGTCGTGCAGTTCGCGGGCGATCCGGGTCCGCTCCTCCATGACGGCGGCGCGCGCGTTGGCCTCCTGCGCGCGCTCCAGCGCGGCGGCCCGTTGCAGCGCCTGGTCGCGGATGGCGGCGCGCGCCCTGGTCAGCCGGCCGAGCGCCCAGGCCCCGACCAGCAGCACGGCGTCCGCCAGCAGGGTGGCGATGCGGTGCCCGTCCGGGGCGAGGACCGCCTCCGTGACGGCCGCGGCCGGGATGACCGCGGCCACCACCAGGGTGGCCGTCCTGGGCGCGCCCCGCCGGGCGGTCAGGAGGACGGCCGTGGCCACTCCCATGTAGGAGGGTCCGATGGAGGTGCCCTGCGGACCCGACAGGTGCGGGATGTAGTGCCGTGCCTGGAGCGCGGCCACCGCCGCCGTCATGACCAGCAGCACCGGCAGGGGGAACCGCCGGTGCACGGCCAGCGGCAGACCGGACAGCAGGGCGAGTACGAAGAACAGGGCGTCCGGGGTGCGCAGTGCGGGCACGTCCGCCGGCATCGGCACGAGCGGGACGAGCGCGCCCGCGGTGAAGAGCAGGGCCAGACCCGCGTCCGTGACGGCCGGGGGTACGCGCCGTCCGGCGAACGAGTCCATCAGGGTCATGCCACCCACGGTAGACGGATCGCCGCGGCCGCCCCTCTGGCCAGGGGAGGAACGGTTTCCGGCCGCCTCCTCCGTGAAGGCATCCTCCGCAGGGAGGAGGGCCCGCCGGGGCCCCTGGGCGGGCATGTCAGTGGGTGACGCGTACGCCGTCCAGGGCGATGGACATCACCCGGTCGCGCTGGGTGTCGTCGTCGAAGGTCGTCGCGGTGATGCCCGCGACCATGCGCAGCAGATCGACGAAGGTCATGTCGGTGCGGGCCTCCCCGGCCCGCTGGGCCCGCTCGAACAGCGGGGTGCCGGCCGCGTACATGGACTCGCGGCAGGCGGCGAAGATCGCCGACTCGTCGTTCAGGGCCTCGCGCACGGCCCGCTTGGTCACCATGTAGCCGGCGAACCGGTCCAGCCAGGCCCTCAGCGCCTCCCACGGCTCCAGGTCCGCGACCTCGTCGGCGACCTCGCACAGCGAGTTGACCTCGTCCGCGTACAGGCTCTCGAAGAGGTGTCTGCGGGTGGGGAAGTTGCGGTACAGCGTGCCGATGCCGACGCCCGCGCGACGGGCGATGTCCTCCAGGGAGGCTTCGGCGCCCTGTTCGGCGAAGGCCTCACGGGCGGCGGTGAGCAGCGCGTCGTAGTTGCGCGCCGCGTCCTTCCGGTGGGGCCGCCGGGTCGCGACGATCTCGCTGACGGGGAACGACTGGGCGGTCACTGGCTGCCTCCCGGGCGGGACGAGGTTGAAGCGGAGGTAGGCCTCCGCTACAGTGGAGGGGTACCTCCACTTTAGCAGTGCGGGGTGCGTCCACCGGGGACACGTGCGGCCGCACGCGCCACCGGCACGACGTACCCCCGTCCTCGTCCGGGCCCCGTGCCGAGCGCACCGCCCGCCCCCAGACACTCCCTGACACCTTCCGCGACCTTCCCCTGCTCCCGGCTGCCGCTACCGGCCGCGCTCGAACAGGGGGCCCGTCCCACGACCACCGCCGCGTCCCGCGCCGCTCCGGCATGCGCGGACGACGCGAACGTGACGACAGGACCCGGGCCGCCACCAGTTCGGAGAGGCTTTCCATGCCCCGCAAGTCCACCCGCCTCACCTTCGCGGTCCTCGCGACCGGTGCGGGCGTCTTCTCCATGCTGCAGTCGCTGATCGCGCCGGCCCTGCCGACCGTCCAGCACGAACTGCACACCTCGCAGTCCACCGCGACCTGGGTGATGACGGCGTACCTGCTGTCCGCCTCGGTCTTCACACCGATCCTCGGCCGGATCGGCGACCTCATCGGCAAGAAGCGCACCCTGGTCGCCGTCCTGGTGACGGTGATGATCGGCTGCCTGATCGCCGCGCTCGCCCCGAACATCGGGGTACTGATCGTCGCCCGGGTCGTCCAGGGCATAGGCGGCGCGCTCTTCCCGCTGTCCTTCGGCATCATCCGCGACGAGTTCGCCCCGGCCCGGGTGAGCCCCAGCATCAGCAACCTGTCCGCCGTGATCGCCGCGGGCGGTGGTGTCGGCATCGTCGCGGCCGGTCCCATCGTGAGCGCACTCGACTACCGGTGGCTGTTCTGGCTGCCCGTCGGCGTCGTCGCGGTGACCGTCCTCATCGCCGTCCGGTACGTCCCCGAGTCGCCCAGGCGTGCCGAGGGCCGCGTGAACTGGCTCGGCGCGATCCTGCTGTCGGCGTGGCTGGTGGCACTGCTCCTGCCGCTCAGCCAGGCGACGCAGTGGGGCTGGGGCTCGGGCAGGGTGATCGGACTCTTCGCCGCCGCGGTCGTCCTCTTCGTCCTGTGGCTGCTCGCCGAGGCGCGCTCCCGCTCGCCGCTGATCGACCTGAAGGTCATGCGGCTGCCCGCCGTGTGGACCACGAACACCGCCGCGCTGCTGTTCGGCGCGGGCATGTACTCGATCTGGTCCTTCCTGCCCGCGTTCGTCCAGACGCCCAGCTCCGCCGGGTACGGGTTCGGCGCGAGCGTCACCGCGTCCGGACTGCTCCTGCTGCCGATGCTGGTCGCCATGTTCTTCTCGGGCATCCTGAGCGGCCGGCTGGAACCCGTCGTGGGAGCCAAGAAGCTGCTCACGACCGGTGCCGCGCTCGGTGCCGTGGCCTGCGGATTCCTCGCCCTGTGGCACGACGAGCAGTGGCAGGTGGCCGTCGTGTCAGGCGTGTTCGGCCTCGGCATCGGCCTCGCGTTCGCCTCGATGGCCAACCTCATCGTCGGCAGCGTCCCGGCCGAGCAGACCGGCGCCGCGACCGGGATGAACGCCAACATCCGCACCATCGGCGGGTCCATCGGCGCCGCGGTCACCAGCGTCCTGGTCACCGGCCATCTGCAGCCCTCGGGTCTGCCGGAGGCCTCCGGCTACACCCACGGGTTCACCCTGCTGGCACTGCTGCTCCTGGCCGCGGCACTCGCGGCGCTGCTCGTCCCGGTCCAGCACGTACGCCGGATCGCGGGCGCGCCCCGGGCCACCGGCGACCAGGGCCCGGACACGGACCAGGGCGTGGAGCTCGACCTGGCGCGGACGAACCAGGAGACGATCGCCCCCGCTGTACGCAACTGACGTCACCGGTCGTACGCGGCTGATGTCACTGGTCCTCGACGGCCCGGCGGCTCTCGGAGCCGGCCGGGTCCCGGTCCGCCTCGCCGGACGCCGCCAAGCTCCCCAATATGGCGAGAAGCTCGGCGTCCCGGCTGCCCGGCGCGGCCTGGAAGACCTTCAGAACCAGGCCGTCCGCCCCGACGATGCCCAGCTTGCTGGCGTACAGCTCGAAGTCGCCGACCTTCGGGTGCCGCAGCCGCAGGACACGTGACTGCTTGGGGTGCACGTCGTGGCGGCCCCACAGCTGCCGGAAGCGCTCGCTGCGTACGGACAGCTCGCCCACGAGTTCCACCAGACGGGGGTCGTCGACGTCGGGCCCCACATTGGCCCGCAGCGCGGCGATCCCCGCCTCGGTCAGCTGGTCCCAGTCCCGCCGCAGCTCCCGTTCGCTCTCGTCGAGTAGGACGGCCCGCATGATGTTGCTGCCGGGGGCGTGGTTCGGGGACAGGGCCCTGGCCAGCGCGTTGGAGGCCAGCACGTCGGTGAACTTGTTCTCGACGTAGGCGGGGTTGTTCGGCCAGGCGTCCATGAGCTGCAGGATGTCGCGCGGCACGGTCTCGGGCCTGCGCGCGGCCCCGCGTCCGCGGACGTCGGCGGAACCCGCCCTGTGCGCCTGCGACGGCCTGACCTGGGCCAGACCGATCAGATGTGCCGTGGCGTCGGCGTCCAGATGCAGGACGTCGGCCAGGGCTTCGAGGACCTGGAGCGACGGATTGCGGTCGCGGCCCTGCTCCAGGCGCAGGTAGTAGTCGGCGCTGATGCCGGAGAGCATCGCGACCTCCTCGCGGCGCAGGCCCGGGACGCGCCGCAGGCCGCCGCCGCGGATACCCGCGTCCTGTGGCCGGACCAGGGCCCGGCGGGCGCGCAGGAACTCTCCGAGGGCGTTCGTGCCGTTCATACCTCCACCGTAGTTCCGCCCCGGCGCGGGTGACTGTCCCTGTCACTCCCAGGAACAGCGGGGTACTGCCGTCCGTCTCCGGCCCCGCGCAGAGTCGAGGAGCAAGCGTCGAGGAGCAAGCGACGAAGAAGGCGACACAGCGAGAGGCACACCATGACGGACGCGACCGGCACACTCTCCGGCGGCACCCTCACCCCGGCCGACGGCCTGACCCTCACCCGCATGGGGTACGGGGCCATGCAGCTGGCGGGCCCCAACGCGTTCGGGCCGCCCAAGGACCGGGACGAGGCCGTCGCGGTGCTGCGGGAGGCCGTCGAGCGGGGCATCACCCACATCGACACCAGCGACTTCTACGGGCCGTACGTGGTCAACGAGATCATCAAGGAGGCCCTGCACCCCTACGCCGACGAGCTGCACATCGTCACCAAGGTCGGCGCCCGACGCGGCGACGACGGCGCGTGGATCTTCGCGCGGGAGCCCGAGGACCTCAAGGCCCAGGTCCGCGAGAACATCCAGCGGCTCGGCGTGGAGGCGCTCGACGTGGTGAACCTGCGGGTCGGCTCCGCCGAGGGCACGGACGAGGAGCCGCTGAGCGAGCAGTTCGGGGCGCTGGCGGAGCTGCGGGAGCAGGGGCTGATCCGGCATCTGGGCGTCAGCTCGGTGTCCGGCGCCCAGCTGACCGAGGCGCAGGCCATCGCGCCGGTCGTCACCGTGCAGAACCTCTACAACCTGGCCAACCGCCAGGACGACGCGCTCGTCGAGCGGTGCGCGGCGGAGGGGATCGCGTTCGCGCCGTTCTTCCCGCTGGGCGGCTTCACTCCGCTCCAGTCGTCGATCCTGACGGACGTCGCCACGCGTCTGGACGCGTCACCGCAACAGGTCGCCCTGGCCTGGCTGCTCCAGCGCTCCCCGTCGATCGTTCTGATCCCGGGCACGTCGTCACGCACGCACCTCCGCGAGAACATCGCGGCGGCGGACCTGGTCCTCCCGGACAAGGAGATCACCGAACTGAACAAGATCGCTTGAGGGATTCCCACCTGCGCGGCACGCTGATCGGTGCCGGGTGACTGCCTGAGGGGCGCGAGGAACTGCGCGCTCAGCCACGTGCGACCCGCAGCCGACGTAGTGCGTTGTCTGCGGGCCGGTGGGGCTTGGCCGCGCAGTTCCTCGCGCCCCTGACGGGGCTTGCCGAATCGGCTGCTCGGCCACGTGCGACCCGCGGTCGGCGTCGTGTGTCGGCTGCGGGTTCGTGGGGGTTGGCCGCGCAGTTCCTCGCGCCCCTTACGGGGCTCGTCGAACGGGGCAGGGCGGCTTGGGGATTCCCACCTGAGGGGCGCGGGGAACTGCGCGACCAGCCACGTGCGACCCGCGGTCGACGACGTACGCCGACCGCGGGCCGCATCCGGCCGAGCGCGCAGTTCCCCGCGCCCCTCACGTGGCTACGGCGCCCCCACCGTCGCCGTCTCGCGGACGCGGTTCGGCTCGGCGGGCGGGGTGACCTCGCGCCCGGCAGGGCCCCGCGTGCGCCACAGCCAGCCGATGTCACGGCCGAACGACCAGGTCAGCAGGGCCAGGGCGAGGGCGACGACGCCGAACGTCAGGGCGTACGGGAGGATGCCCGCGCCCGCGAGGAGCAGCAGCACACCCTGCAGCGCGGCCACCGTCTTGCGCGCGGTGCTCGGCGGAAGCGCGTTGTTCAGCCAGGGCAGGAACCTCGCGGCCGCCACGAACGCGTACCGCATGCCGCCGATCAGCAGGGCCCACGCCCCGACCGTCGTGGAGACGTACACGCTGAGCACCAGGATGAGGAACGCGTCGACCTCCATGTCGAAGCGCGCCCCCAGCGCCGTGGAGGAGCCGGTGCGCCGGGCGACCTTGCCGTCGACCGCGTCGAGGATCAGGGCCATCGCGGTGAGCGCCACCAGGACCGTGACCGGCGGCGGGCTCTGGAAGGAGTCGGCGACCAGGGCGGTCACCCCGCCGACCAGGGTCGCCCGGCCGAGCGTCACACGGTTGGCGGCTCCGAAGGAGCGGGGCCGTGTGCGGTGCAGGGCGCGTGAGAGCACCGCCCAGGTCGCGAGTCCGAACGCCAGCCCGGTGAGCCAGCCCGCGGGGCCCAGGCCGATCGCCGTGCCGAGCACGCTCAGCAACAGCAGTTGCACGCCCGCTCCCACGGCCGTCTCCTGCTGCAAGAGCCTCGCGTCGTACGTGTTGTTCAGGGCCACCGCACATCCTCCGGCCAGGTGACAGAGTCGATCATTGCCGCGTACCTTGTGCGCGGCTTCGCAAAGGTCGGTACGTGGCTCGTCGCCCGATCGTTCAGCCCGTCCGCTCAGCCGATTCACATGAATCACTCAGGAGGATGCCGAATGGACCGCTCCGCCCGCGCCTTCTGGCTCAGCACTCCCGGCCGTGGCGAACTCCGGGACACCCACCTGCCGGAACCCGCCGAGGGCGAGGTCGTGGTGCGCACCCTCTTCTCCGGGGTGAGCCGCGGCACGGAGACGCTCGTCTTCCGCGGAGGGGTCCCTCAGAGCCAGTACGCAGCCATGCGCGCGCCCTTCCAGGAGGGCGACTTCCCCGGGCCCGTCAAGTACGGCTACCTGAACGTCGGCACTGTGGAGGAGGGGCCCGCCGAACTCCTCGGACGGACCGTCTTCTGTCTCTATCCGCACCAGAGCCGGTACGTCGTCCCCGCGAGCGCGGTCACCCCCGTGCCGGAGAACGTGCCCGCCTCACGCGCCGTACTGGCCGGCACCGTGGAGACCGCCGTCAACGCCCTCTGGGACGCGGCCCCCCTGATCGGCGACCGGATCTCCGTCGTCGGCGCGGGCATGGTCGGCGCGAGCGTCGCAGCGCTGCTGGCCCGGTACCCCGCCGCCCGCGTCCAGTTGGTCGACGCGAACCCGGCACGCGCGGAGATCGCCCAGGCACTGGGGATCGAGTTCGCGCTCCCGCAGGACGCCGCGGGCGACCGCGACCTCGTCGTCCACGCGAGCGCCACCGAGGCCGGGCTCTCCCGCGCGCTCGAACTCCTCGCCCCGGAGGGCACGGTCCTCGAACTGAGCTGGTACGGCGACCGCAAGGTCACCCTGCCGCTCGGTGAGGCGTTCCACTCCCGCCGTCTCACCATCCGCAGCAGCCAGGTCGGCTCCGTCTCGCCCGCCAGGAGCGCCCGCCGCACCTACGCCGACCGGCTCGCCCTCTCCCTGGAACTCCTCGCCGATCCCGCCTTCGACACCCTGATCACGGGCGAGTGCGCCTTCGAGGACCTGCCCGAGGCCATGGCCGGGCTCAGCACGGGCGAGACGACCGCGATGTGCCACCTCGTGCGGTACGACGCGGCCCCGGGGACGACCTAGACGCGGATCTACGGAGCCCCGAGGACGACGACGTAGATCCGAGTGCGACCTCGTCCTGAACCGGGACCGACGTCCGAACTCCGCTCGCAAGCGGTCACATCCGCACACCGAGTAGCCAAAACCCCACGCCGGTAATCAAGTTCGCACCACGCGCCCAACTGACACCCCTGTCCCGGTGAACGCGTCCGAAACTCCGACCCGAACCCTCTGAACACGGAGAACGGACCGGCCGTACTACACGGCACGCCCCGGCAGAGGGGTCAGACGCACCGCACCTGGAGGGTCGTCCGTTGTTCAGCATCACCGTCCGCGATCACCTGATGATCGCCCACAGCTTCCGCGGAGAGGTCTTCGGACCCGCGCAGCGACTGCACGGAGCGACGTTCCTCGTGGACGCCACGTTCCGCCGCGCCGAGCTGGACGACGACAACATCGTCGTCGACATCGGACTGGCCACCAGGGAACTCGGGGAGGTGGTGGCCGAGATGAACTACCGGAACCTCGACAACGAGCCGGTGTTCGCCGACACGAACACCTCCACGGAGTTCCTGGCGAAGGTCGTCGCCGACCGCCTCGCCGAGCGGGTGGAAAAGGGAGCACTGGGCGAAGGAGCCCGCGGACTGGCCGGCATCACGGTCACCCTGCACGAGTCGCACATCGCCTGGGCGAGTTACGAGCGTGCCCTGTGAGCTCATACGCCGACATCATCCCCATGTCCCTGCGCGCCATGCACTTCGTGATGCCGGGCGGAGTCAACGACTCGACCATGCCGAGCGGCGGCAACGTCTACGACGCCCGCGTCAGCCTCGATCTGCCCGGCTTCGGCTGGCAGGTGCACAAGCACGCGATCGACGGCAGCTGGCCCCGGCCCCAGGCGGCGGCCCGCGACGAACTGGCCCGCACCCTCGCGGAGCTGGCCGACGGCACGGTCGTCCTGCTCGACGGGATCGTCGCCTGCGCGGTCCCCGAGATCATCATCCCGGAGGCCGAACGGCTGCGGCTGGTCGTCCTCGTCCACCTGCCGCTCGGCGACGAGACCGGGCTCACGCCCGAGGTGGCCGCCGACCTGGACGCCCGCGAGCGCCACACCCTGCGTGCGGTGCCGGCCGTCGTGGCCACCAGCGAGTGGGCGGCCCGCAGACTCGTCGCCCACCACGGCCTCGCGCCCGACCGCGTCCATGTCGCCACCCCCGGCGCCGACATCGCGCCCCTGGCCCCCGGCACCGACGGCGTCTCGCGGCTGCTGTGCGTCGCCTCGGTCACCCCGCGCAAGGGACAGCACCGGCTCATCGAGGCCCTCGCCACCGTCACCGATCTGCCCTGGACCTGTGACCTCGTGGGCGGCCTCGACCACGACCCCGAGTACGTGGCCGGGCTGCGCGCCCTGATCGAGCAGCACGGCCTCGGCGATCGGCTGCACCTCGCCGGACCCAGGTCCGGTGCCGCGCTCGACGCCAGCTACGCCTCCGCCGACCTGATGGTCCTCACCTCGTACGCCGAGACGTACGGCATGGCCGTCACCGAGGCGCTGGCCCGCGGAATCCCCGTACTGGCCACGGACGTCGGCGGTCTTCCCGAGGCGGTCGGGCGCGCGCCCGACGGCGGGGTGCCCGGTCTGCTTGTCCCGCCGGAGAACCCCGCGGCGCTCGCCGCGGAACTGCGCGGCTGGTTCGGCGAGGCCGACGTACGCCGACGCCTCAAGGCCGCCGCGCGGGCCCGCCGGGCGTCCCTCGGCGGCTGGGCCGCGACGGCCCGGAGTCTGTCGGGTGTCATGGGGCGACTGAAGAGCGAGGCAAGGAGGGGGGCGGCATGAGCGGCACCAGCACAAGTACGAGTACGAGTACGGGCGTCAGTACGAGCACGGCGCCGGCGGAGGGCCCGGGGGCGGGGGAGCGCGTACGGGACACAGGAACGATTCGGCTGGGCGACCGTACCCGCGGTGAGGCCACCGACGACACCACCCGCTACGCGCCCGAGTGGCTGCAGCTGCGGGAGGGCGTCGACGCCGCGGCCCGGTCGTCCGAGCTGCTCGATCCGCTGCGGATCCGGCTCGCGAACCTGCCGGGACGGGCGGGCGGGTTCGTCATCCACGACCTCGGCTGCGGCACCGGCTCCATGGGACGCTGGCTCGCGCCCCGGCTCGACGGCCCCCAGCACTGGGTGCTGCACGACCGGGACCCGTACCTGCTGCACTTCGCGGCCGTCGGCTCGCCCCGTTCGGCCGCCGACGGCAGCCGGGTGACGGTGGAGACCCAGCGCGGCGACGTCGGCCGGCTGACCGCCGACGCCCTGGCCGGGGCCTCGCTGGTGACGGCCTCCGCCCTCCTCGACGTCCTCAACGCCGGCGAGATCGAGGCACTGGCCGCGGCCTGCGCCGGAGCCGGCTGCCCCGCCCTCCTCACCCTCTCGGTGGCGGGCCGGGTCGAACTCACCCCGGCCGACCCGCTGGACGCCGAGATCGCCGACGCGTTCAACGAGCACCAGCGGCGCGGGGGCCTGCTCGGCCCGGACGCGATCAGCGCGGCCTGCGACGCCTTCTCGGGGCACGGCGCGACGGTACGGGTGCACCCCAGCGCCTGGCGCCTCGGCCGGGACGAGTCCGCGCTGACCGCGGAGTGGCTGCGCGGCTGGGTCGGCGCGGCCGTCGAGCAGCGGCCCGAACTGGCCGCCCGCGCAGAGACGTATCTGCGTGAACGTCTCGCGGCCTGCGAGGCGGGGGAGCTGACCGTGGTGGTCCACCACAGCGATCTGCTCGCGCTGGCCCGGCCGGCCGGAGGCGTGTGATGGGCGCGGGAACCGTGACGCGCCAGGAACGGTCCCCGGCCACCCCGGACGAAGAGCTGTCGGCGGCGGTCCGCGACGGCGACCCGGACGAGGCGACGGAGCGGACCCACACCGACGCGGAACCCGGCGAAGCCGCCGGGCGTCCGCGCGGCGGCCGGACGGGCGGCGCCCGCTCCGGCGTCCGGTTCCTGCGCACCCACTTCGGCACGATCGCCGGCGTCGTCATCCTCACGGTGCTGACCTGGCGGCTGGGTACCGGAGTCTTCCTGGACGGCCTGCGCCGCATCGACGGGGTCACCCTCCTCGCGGCGCTCGGCATCGGCGTGCTCACCACGGTGTTCAGCGCCTGGCGCTGGTGCGTGGTGGCCCGGGGCATGCGCCTCGAACTGCCGCTGGGCGCGGCCGTCGCCGACTACTACCGCGCGCTGTTCCTCAACGCGGCCCTGCCCGGCGGCGTCCTCGGGGACGTGCACCGGGCGGTACGGCACGGGCAGAGCGCCGGGGACGTCGGACGCGGAGTGCGCGCGGTCGTCCTCGAACGCGTCGCGGGACAGGCCGTCCTGGCCGCGGTCGGCGTGGCCGTCCTGCTCACCCAGCCCTCGCCCGTGCTGTCCGAGACCCGGCACCTGGTCGCGCTGCTGGCGGTCGTCTCGGTGTGCGGGGTCGTCACCGTCGGCGCCGTCCGCGGCAGGGGCAGGGCGCCGCGCGCCTCCCGCCGCTTCCGGGCCGTGCGGGGCGCGCTCACCGAGGCCCGCGGGGCGCTGCTGTCGCGGGGGAGCTGGCCCGGCGTGGCGATCTCGTCCGTCGTGGTCCTCGCGGGGCACGTCCTGATGTTCCTGCTCGCGGCCCGCGCGGTCGGATCGGCCGCGCCCGCCGCCGAGTTGGTGCCCCTGGCGCTGCTGGCCCTGATCGCCATGGGACTGCCGCTGAACGTCGGCGGCTGGGGGCCACGGGAGGGCGTCACCGCCTGGGCGTTCGGCGCCGCGGGCCTGGGCGCGACCCAGGGCCTGACCGTCGCCGTCGTCTACGGCGTCCTCAGCTTCGCCGCGAGCCTGCCCGGCGTCGCCGTCCTCGTGGGGCGCTGGTACGTGGGACTGCGCGGCCCGCGCGAGAGCCGCGGGGCGGCGGCCGGCGCCGCGGACCAGGACGCGCGGCCGCGTTCGTCCGGAGAGCCGCTGCCGGCCCGCGCCGACGGGAACGGGGGCGCTCAGGACGGATCGACGGCCGGCGGTACGTGCGGTGCGAGCGGAACCGGCGGTACGTCGGAGTCGGATGTCAGTAGGGAGAAGTACGCTCCGAAGGAGTCGGCGAGCGAGGCGAGAAGTTCCTTCCCCTTCTCGGCGGACGCCCTCGAAGGGCGGCCGATGACACCGGACCTGGTATAGGCCGACATACCGAGGGAGAGCAGATGCCTGCGGTCGTCGGCGACGAAGTCGGAGGTCTCGTAACCGGGCCTGAGGTATTCGGGATCGGTGTGCAGCAGAATGGAGGTCTCGATTTCCCCCGCATGCATATCGGTGAGCAACGAGGTCTCCACCCCGGCCGCCTCCCGCGCCGTTTCCCAGTCCTCGACCGCCGGGAACAGAGCCATTCGAGCACCGGTGGCGGTGGATTCCTGAACGACATTGCCCAACACGTAATTGCCGCCATGACCATTGATCAGTACGAGCGTGTCCACGCCCGACCGCCGCAGTGAATCGGCTATGTCCCGCACCATCGCATGGAGTGTCACGGAGGAAATGCTCACCGTTCCCGGCCAGGCCGCGTGTTCGTGGGAGCAGGAGATCGTCACCGGAGGAAGGAGATGAACGGGGAATGCGGCAGCGACCTCCCGGGCGATGGCACACGCCACGAGCGTGTCGGTCGACAGCGGAAGATACCGGCCGTGCTGCTCGAAGCTGCCGACGGGGAGCACGGCGACCTGCCGGGCAACGCCGGCGCCTCGCGTGCGCACATCCTCCGTGGTGTCCGCCGGCAAGGGCCCTGACGCCGTGAACCGTGTTTCCGAACCGTCCGAATCGACCATGTTCTCGCGACCTTTCGTCTCTGCTTAGGAACCAGAATCATGACAGAAATAGATGGCGTACTCGCCGGGAAATCCCAGTCCGCAGGCGTCGAGCGGGTCGTGAGTTCTCCGCTGCCCACTGTGTACGGCGATTTCGAGGCCGTCGGCTACCTGGACCGTACCCGCGGAGACGAACAAGTGGCCCTGGTGTACGGCGACATACGGGGCGCCCGGGGCGAGGGAATACTCACCCGGCTGCACTCCGAGTGCCTGACCGGGGACGCGTTCGGGTCCCGGCACTGCGAGTGCGGCCCGCAACTCACCACCGCGCTGAGGGAGATCGCCGCGGAGGGCCGCGGTGTCCTGATCTACCTCCGGGGGCACGAGGGCCGCGGTATCGGACTGCTGGCCAAGCTCCAGGCGATGAAGCTCCAGTCGGAGGGCCTCGACACGGTGGAGGCGAACCTCGCGCTCGGCCTGCCCGTGGACGCCCGTGACTACGGCGTGGGCGCGGACATCCTGCACGACCTCGGTGTCCGCTCGGTGCGGCTGATGTCCAACAACCCGCGCAAGCGGGAGGCGTTGGTCCGCAACGGCATCCGGGTCGACGCCCAGGTGCCGCTGCTGATCCCGCCCTGCGACGACAACATCACCTACCTGCGCACCAAGCGCGAGCGCCTGGACCACGACCTGCCGCACCTGGACGCGGTGGTGGGCCACCGGGTCTGACCCGCCCGGCCGCCCCGGCGGACCGCCCTCCCCGGACCGTCCGCCCGCCGCGCCGGATGTGGTGACACCGGCGCGGACCGGGGAAGGGATGGGGGATGACCTCAGACCTCAGAACGGTCCGTCCGTGACCGCCGTGCCGGGGCGCGCGGGAGTCGTCGTCATCGGCGGCGGGGTGATGGGCACGAGCATCGCCTGTCACCTGGCGCGGGCCGGTGTGCCCGACGTGGTGCTGGTCGAGCGCGACGAACTGGCCTCCGGGTCCACCGCGCGCGCCGCGGGAGGCGTCCGCGCGCAGTTCTCCGACGAGCTCAACATCCAGCTCGGCGCCCGCAGCCTGGAGGCGTTCGCCCGCTTCGAGGAGGACACGGGCCACGACATCGGACTGCGCCGCGTCGGCTATCTGTTCCTGCTGTCGACGCCCGGGGAGGTCGAGGCGTTCGAGGCCGGGGTCCGGCTGCAGAACGCTCTCGGCGTGCCCAGCCGGATGACCGACCCGGCCGAGGCCCGCCGCCTCGCCCCGCTGATCACCACCGACGGACTGCTGGCCGCCGCCTTCTCCCCGGACGACGGCCACTGCACACCCGAGGCCGTGGTGCACGGCTACGCGGACACCGCCCGCCGCCACGGCGCGACGATCGTCCGCCACTGCGAGGTCACCGGCATCGAGACACGCGGCGACGACATCACGGCCGTCGTCACCCGGCGGGGCCGCATCGCCACGTCCACCGTCGTCTGCGCGGCCGGCGCCTGGTCCCGGGCCGTCGGGGCGATGGCGGGTGTGGACCTGCCGGTGGAGCCGCTGCGCCGCCAGATAGCCGTCACCGAACCGATCCCGGACCTCCCGCCCGACCTCCCCATGACCATCGACTTCACCAGCAGCCTGTACTTCCACACCGAGGGCCCCGGCCTCCTCGTCGGCATGTCCGACCCCGACGAGCGGCCCGGCTTCGCCACCGAGACGCACGACCGCTGGATCCCCCGCCTCTACGAGGCCATGGAACGCCGCGCCCCCACCCTGCTCGACGTACGCAGGACGGGCGGCTGGGCGGGCCTGTACGAGATCACCCCGGACCACAACGCCCTGATCGGCGAGGCCGCCCAGGTCTCCCGCTTCCTGTACGCGACCGGGTTCTCCGGGCACGGCTTCCTTCAGGGACCCGCCGTCGGAGAGGTGGTCCGCGATCTCTACCTGGGGCAGGATCCGTTCGTCGACATCACCCCGCTGCGGGCCGACCGGTTCGCCGCCGACGCCCCGAGACCGGAGGTCAACCTCGTATGACCGAGCTCCACCTGTGGCTGCGCCACGAGACCCGTACGACCGAGCGGCGCACCCCGGTCGTGCCGCCCGACGCCCGGCGCCTCGTCGGGGCCGGCGTGACGCTCACCGTCGAGGAGTCCCCGCAGCGGGTCTTCCCCATCGAGGCGTACGAGGCGGCCGGCTGCCGGGTCGTCGAGGCGGGCTCCTGGACCGTGGCCCCGGCGGACGCGGTGATCGTCGGCCTCAAGGAACTGCCGGAGGCACCCGACGGGCCGGGGGAGTCCCCCGACGAGGCGGCGGCGTTGCGGCACCGGCACATCTTCTTCGGGCACGCGTACAAGGCGCAGCCGGGCGCCGGGGCGCTGCTGCGCCGCTTCGCCGCGGGCGGCGGAACCCTGTTCGACCTGGAGTACCTGGTGGACGAGGACGGGCGCAGGCTCGCCGCGTTCGGCTACTGGGCGGGCTATGTGGGTGCCGCCCTCGCGGTCCTGCACCACCGGGGCGGGCTGACGGCTCCGCTGCGGCCCCTGTCGAAGAAGGAACTGGACGACGGACTCCACCCGGCCCCCGGCGACGAACGGTTCGCCTCGCTGGTGATCGGCGCGCTGGGCCGCTCCGGACGCGGAGCACGGGCGGCGCTCGCCGAGGCGGGCCTCGAACCGACCTGCTGGGACCTCCAGGAGACCCGCGCGCTGGACCGACCGGCCCTGCTGGCCCACGAGTTGATGGTGAACACGGTGCTCACCACCGGCCCCTCCACCCCGTTCCTCACCGACAAGGACCTGGCCGAGCCGGACCGCAGTCTGCGCACGGTGTGCGACGTGACCTGCGACGTCGGCTCCCCGTACAACGTCCTGCCGGTCTACGACACGGTCACCGACTGGGCGGACCCCGTACGCCGTCTGCACGAACGGCCCGCCCTCGACCTCATCGCCATCGACAACCTGCCGTCCCTGCTGCCCGAGGAGGCGAGCACGGACTTCTCGGCGGCGCTGACACCGCTGCTCCTGGAGTTCGGGGTGGGCGGGGAGTGGGGCCGCTGCCTGGACCGGTTCACGCAGGCGTGCCGCGAACTCGGCGTACGGGACGGCGGGCCGGGCGATGCCTGAGACCGCCGCGCCCGGGCCTGCATCCGGCCCCGCCCTCGTCCCACCCTCCGGGACCGTCCACTGGATCGGCGCGGGCCTGTCCACCGGCAGCGGGCTCGCCGCGCTCTGCGGGGCGGCCGACCGCGTACGGCTGTGGCATCGCACCGAGGAGCGGGCCGGGCGGGCCCTGGCGGCGCTCGGCCTCGCCGGTCGCGCAGAGCCCCGGGCGTACACCCTGGAGGCCCTCACCGCCGAACTGGCCCCCGGGGACGTGGTGGTCTCCATGCTGCCCGCCCCCGAGCACACGGGACTGCTCGCCGCCTGTGTGGCGGGCCGCGCGCACTTCGCCTGCTCCAGCTATGTCTCCGACGCCGTACTGGACCAGGTCCCGGCGGCCACGGCCGCCGGGGTGGTCGTCCTCACCGAGGCGGGCCTCGACCCCGGCATCGACCACCTCTTCGCGCACGACCTCATCGCCCGCGCCCGGGCGGAGATCGGCGCGGACACCGCGGCCGAGGTGAGCCTCACCTCGTACTGCGGAGGGGTCCCCGCCGTCCCGAACGACTTCAGATACCGCTTCAGCTGGGCACCGGCAGGTGTCCTGGGCGCCCTGCGCTCGCCCGCCCGTTACATCGAGGCGGGCGCCGAGACGACAGCCCCGCGCCCCTGGGAGGCCACCCGGCCCCATGAGGTGGACGGGGAGACCTTCGAGGTCTACCCGAACCGCGACAGCGTCCCGTTCGTCGGGCAGTACGGGCTGCCACCGGCCTGGAAACCGCAGACGTTCGTACGCGGCACCTTGCGCCTCGCCGGCTGGTCGGAGGCGTGGCAGCCGGTATTCACCCAACTCGTCGGCGGAGACGACCGGTCGATCGCCGACCTGGCCCGCGACCTGGCCGCCCGCTACCCGACCACGGACGCCGACCGCGACCGGGTGGTCCTCGCGGTGACGTTTGAGGTGAGGGGCGGATCGGGCCACAGGTGGTCGGGTCGCTACCTCCTGGACCTGGAGGGGGAGGCACAGGAGAGCGCGATGGCACGCTGCGTCTCAGGGATGCTGGCGGTCGGCGTAGGGGCGATCCTGCGAGGCACCCTGCCACCGGGCCTGAACCGCGCGGCGGAGACCCCGGAACGCTCGGAGGAGTGGCTGGCGCAACTGGCGGGTGAGGGGATCGAGTTCACGCTCCGGGTGGGCGACTGAGGGCGATGGCGGGGGCGGCGGGTGCCGCCCCCTGGGGGTGGGTCAGGCGGCCTCGGACCGGCTCGCGGCGGCCTTCGTGGGTATGCAGGAGTCCGCACCCGCAAGCTGGAGGGACGGCCCGGAAGGCATTGCATAAGCAACCGTCGGGAGGGAGAGCAGTGCAATGACTGCTGCTGTGATGATGAGAAGCACAGTACCTCGCGAGGTGGGAGTTTCAGTCACGGCAAATATCTATCACCTTCCTTACAACTCTGCATCCAAACCTGCATGTTGACGCGTGTAATCTGCTTGCAGCCTTCCGAGTGCCATCAGGGTGTATGCAATTGCAACGAGTCAATCCCGATCGATCGCGTTCGGTTCTGATCGCTTGCGGTGGATCTCCGCCAGGGCCGCCTCCGCCAGACCCTCCTCCTCGGGCGCGTGGATCCGTCGTGCCGAGTCACGCGCCGACTCAAGGTGGCGCACGGCGACATCCACGTGGCCGAGCGCGAACTCGCACTTGCCGAGGAGGCGTTCGGCTTGGATCTCCTCCAGCGTCGCGCCGATGCTCCGGGAGAGCGCTAGTGCCTGCTGGAGGTGGGTGACGGCGTGTTCCGTCTGGGACACGTGGTGGTAGACATCGCCGAGACGCGTGAGCGTGATCGCTTCGTTCTTCCGGTCGGCCAGCTTGCGGAAGATCGGCAGCGCGGTGCGGTACATCGCGAGCGCGGTGTGAGGATCCCCCGACGAGGCGAGGATCTCCGCGAGATTGATTTGCAGGGTCGCCCTGTCCGACCGGTTGCCCGCGCGCTCCGCGATCCTGAGGGCCTGCTCCATCGTCTGACGTGCCAGTTCCGGATCGCCCATGTGGAGATACAGGGTCCCGAGGTTGTTCATGGTCTTGGCCAGCATCCGAGGGTCGTCCGCCGCGCGGAACCCGCTGATCGCGTTCTGGACGTACGTCATGGAGGCGTCATGCTCACCGAAGTAGAGCAGGCATATCGCTATGTTGTTCCGGCAGCGCGCGAGCCGCCACTGGTCGCCGGTCCGCGCACACAGCGCCAGCGACTGCTTGTGGAAGTCCAGCGCCCGCTCGTACTGGCTCATGTGCCAGTACAGGATGCCCAGTTCACGCAAGGCCTCCGCCTCCGCGTCGGCGTCGTGCACGACCCTGGCGAGCCGCAGGGCGTCCGTCGCCGCCCGCTCGGCATGCGCGTACAGACTGGTCGCCATGTAGGCGGTCGCGAGGTCGAGAAGGGCCCGGCACAGCCCGGCCTCGTGCCGGCCCCGGCCCGGGCCGTCGCCTCCGCTTCGGTCCACGTTCCCGCTCCAGAACTCGGCCGCCGCGCCGTGCAGCCGGACGGAGTCCGTCCAGTAGCACTCGCTGTCCAGAAAACCCGCCAGGACATGGCTGAGGAGGGCGGCCTGCGACCGGGGGTCGTGTGTCCTGAGGTACTCCTCGACGCCCAGGAGGTTGACCCGCTCGGCCACGAACCAGGCAAGGGCCTCCGAGGCGTCCGCCGGGGCGTGGCCCCGTACGCACGCCGTGGGGTCCAGGGGAGTTGAGTCGGACGTCCCGGCGGTGAATTCCGCCGCCTCCAGCCGGATGCGCCGTGGATACAGTAGGCGGTCGCAGTGGTCGGCGGTACGGAGGTAGTGGCCCGCCAGTCGCTGCCGGGCGGCTTCGCGTTGTTCCTCCGGGTCCTGGCCGGCACACAGCAGGTGCGCGTACTCGCCCAGGAGGTCGTGGAACTGGAAGCGGTTCGGGACTGGTTCCAGCAACAGGTGGCACTGGAGCAGCGACTCAAGGAGCCGTTCCGTGCCGGTGACCGTACGCCCGAGCAGCGCGGCCGCCGCGGACAGGCCGAACTCCGGCCCCACGTGCAGACTGAGTAGCCGGAAGGTCGACTGTTCCTCCGCCGTGAGCGTCTGGTACGAGACCTCGAACGCGCGAGTTATCTCGGAATATCCGTCGCGGATCTCGGCGAGGCGCCCGTCGGAGCGCGAGAGCCGTTCGCCCAGCACGGCGAGGTTCCAGGAAGGGTGTGCGCTCAGCCGGTTGGCGGCGATCTCTATCGCGAGCGGCAGGTATCCGCAGAGCCTCACGATCTCGGCGATGTCCCCGGTATCGTCCCCGTCGTCGGTGGCTCGGAGCCCCGCGAACTCGCGGAACAGTTCGACCGCGTCATCCGGCGGCAGTACGTCCAGGGCCAGCGCCCGGCCGCCCGGCAGCCCGACCAGCCGGCGACGGCTCGTGACGAGGGTGAAGCACTCGGCCGCGCCCGGCAGCAGGGGCCGGACCTGTTCGGGCCCCGCCGCATCGTCGAGAATGATCAGAGCCCGTCGGTGCCCCAGGGCCTTGCGCCAGAGGGCGGCCCGTTCGTCGACATCCGTGGGAATGGACTGCGGGGGCACGTCGAGCATGCGTAACAGGGTGGCGAGCGCGTCCGCCGGTTCGAGCGGTTCCTGCCCCGCGGCGTGGGCCCTGAGGTTGAGATACAGGTGGTCCGGGAAGCGGTCGCCCAGCTTGTCGGCCGCGCCCATGGCCAGCGCGGACTTTCCGACCCCCGCCATGCCGGAGATGGACTCCAGTGTGACGACCGAGCCGTGTTCAGAAGCTGTGTCCATGGCCGCGCGGATCCGCCCCATCTCCTCGTGGCGGCCGATGAGCGCGGTCTGCCGGGGGAGATGTCCCGTCACCCGGCGGAAGCCGGCCCGCGGTTCTGCCGCGCGGACGGCCGGTTCGGGGGCGGTCTGTCCTGTGAGTTCCCGTACCGGCGCCCTGCCGAGGATGTGCTGGTGGATCCGGACGAGTTCCTCACCCGGATCAGTGCCGAAGTCGGCGCTCAGAATCCTGCGGACCCGCTGGTAGAGGAGAAGTGCTTCCGCGTGCCGTCCGCTGCCGTAGTGTGCGGTCATCAACTGGCCCGCCAGCGTCTCGTCCGACGGGTACTGCTCCACGAGGGACGACAGCTCGCCCGCCATCTCCGTGAACCGGCCCAGCCGCAGTTCCACGGCGATCCGGGTGGCGACGATCCCTCGCCTGTGCTCCGCCAGACTCGTGCGGACGCGTTCGGGCCACAGTCCGGGCAGGCCCGCGAGCGGCTCCTGCCACATGCACTCGGCCTCCCGCATGAGCCCTGCGGCCCGTACGTCGTCGCCCTCGGCGGAGACCACCCCGGCCCGTTCGGCGAGGCGACGGTACCGGTGCCAGTCGACCGAGTCCCGGTCGGCGACCAGGGTGTACGTGTGGGTGCGGTGGTCGATGGACGGGGCCCTCAGCTCCGGCGCGGCGGCGGCCGCCGTGCGGATCGTCCGCCGGATCCTGGAGATGTACGTGTGCACGTTCTCCCGGGCCCGGGACGGCGGGTCGTCCCACAGACGGTCGACCAGCGTGTCCAGCGGGACGGGACGACCGACCTCCAGTGCCAAAGCGGCCAGGGCGAGCCTAGCCTTGTCGGAGCCGAGACCGATCCGGCGCTCGTGGAGGACGAGGCCGACGGGCCCGAGCACATGGATCTCCACCAGCGTTTCCTCTCGCCGGCACCCGGTATTGAACTATGGATCGAACTGTTGGACTGCACAGAATGACACCGGGGCATCGGGCACACCAGGCGTATCGAACTCTCGGCCGGATCCTTGTCCTTATCAGGACCTGATCGGGTTCTTATCGGGTGTCCGTGGCGGGTAGGGCATCTCTCGATCCCTGCGAACGGCACACGCCCGTGCCGCGTGTGTGCTCGGATTCGACCACGGGGGCGCGCATGACCGGTCACGGCGACAGCAGCCGCAAGAGCGTCAGCAACCGCATCGGCGGCTCGGCGCGACTGACGGGAGTCACCGTCCAGGCAGGTGAGGTGCACGGGGGTCTCCATGTGTACCAGCCGCCGCCCGACGTCCCTGTTCCCCGTCAACTGCTGCCCGTTCCGCGACACTTCACCGACCGTGAGAGCGATCTGGCCTCCCTGCGGGAACTGTCCGCGAACAGTGCCGGCCTGCTCGTGGTGACGGGTACCGCCGGGGTGGGCAAGACCTCGCTGGTCACCAGATGGCTCCGGGCCTGTGACGACGCCGACTTTCCCGACGGCCACTTCTACGCGGACCTGCGAGGCCACACCCTTGAGGACGCGGCGTCGCCGAGCGAGATCCTCGGCCGGTTCCTGCGTGCCTTGTATCCCGGTCCGGTACCCGCCGACCTCGCCGAACAGACCGCGCTGTGGCGTTCGCTCACCTCCGGCCTGCGACTGGTCGTCATGCTCGACAACGTCTGCACCGCGGCACAGGCGCGCCCCTTGCTGCCGGGTTCGCAGCACAGCCTCGTCGTGGTCACAAGCCGCCGGCGACTGACCGGACTGCGCATGGACGGGGCGGTCTTCCACTCGCTCGACGTACTGCCGCCGCATGCCGCGGAGGCACTGCTGACCCGGACCATCGGCCGGGACCGGGTGGACGACGACCCGGCCGCCGCCCGCCGCGTGGTGGCCCTGTGCGCCGGACTGCCCCTGGCCGTCTGTGTGGCCTCGGCCCGGCTGGCCGCGCGCCCCCGCCAGCCCCTGGGCGCCCTGGCCGACGCGCTGGCGCGGCCCGCCGACCGACTGGCCGTGCTCAAGGTGGACGGAGAGACAGCGGTGCGCGGAGCGCTCGACGACTCGTACGAGGTTCTGCCGGCCTCGGCGGCCCGGCTCTACCGGCGGCTGGGGCACCTGCCCCTGCCCGAACTGGACGGCGCGATCGCCGCCGCGGCCGGCGGACACACGCTCCAGGAGGCGGACGAACTCCTCGATGTCCTCGTCGAGGCCAACCTGCTGCAGGACCCGGGGGCGGACACATACACGTTCCACGACCTCGTCCGACTGCACGCCCGGCAGCGAGGCACGGAGGCCGAGGCGCTCGACGCGGTGCGCCGGGTGGCCGACTGGTATCTCGCCACGGCCACGGAGGCCGAGAAACTGATCACTCCCGCCCAGTTCACCCTGGACCGGGACCACGTCCATCAGCCCTACCTGCCGACGCCGTTCACGGACGAGAGCGGCGCGCTGCGCTGGCTGGACCGGCACCGGGTGAACCTCATGACCGTGCTGCGCACGGCGGGGGCGTACGGCTGGCACACCCTCGTATGGCAGTGTGCCGACGCCATGTGGCCGCTGTTCCTCAAATTGCGCTACTACGACCTGTGGATCGAGGCGCACGAGCGAGGGCTCGCCGCCGCCCGGCTCGCCGACCATGCCGCGGCCGAACGCCAGATGCTCAACTCCGGTGCCATCGGCCTGAGCGCCGCCCGGCGCATCGACGAGGCGATCGACTGGTACGGCGCGTCATGCGAGGCCGCACGGCTGGCCGGTGACCGCAGGGACGAGGGCCAGGCCCTTCTCGGTATCGGCGCCGCCCACTACGAGGCGGGTCGACTCGTGCAGGCGGTCCCGTACCTCGATCGGGCCATCGCCCTGTGGGAGGAGACGGGTTACGCGCGCGGGACCGGCCTGGCCCGGATCGTGCTCGGCGAGATCGCGCTCGCCGACGGCGAACCCCTTCTCGCCGTCAGGCATTTCGAGCATGCCCACACCACGCTCGCGGCTGTACCGGACCCCCATGACACCGCGCGTGCGCTGGCCTTCCTGGGCCGCGCACGCGCCTGTGCCGGGGCTTACGAATCCGGTACCACCCAACTGATGGATGCGCTAGGAACGTTCGAGCGCTCCGGGTCGGTCCACTGGCAGGCCCGCACCCTGGAGATGCTCGGGCAGACGGCACAGGACAGCGGCCGTACGGACGTCGCCCGCGACCACTACTGGCGTTCCCTCGACCTGTGCGCACCGATCGGTGTCGAGGACGCCCGTCGGCTCAGGGAACGCCTCGCAGGTCTCCCGCCCGGGTGAACACCGGTACAGGAAGAACCGGTTCGGCGAACGGCCGCTCCGTCGCCCGGCCGCCACCCAGCCACCGTCGACGAGCGGGAGCAGGACCAGCGCACACCCCGGATACGTGGTCAGCAACTCCGCCGCCTCCTGCGCCGCGTCCGTGACATCCCGCCTCGGCCGGTGGCCCCGGAGGAGGTCCGCGAGGTCCTTGCGGCTTCCGGCCCGGTCGACATCGGCGGCCAGGCAGCCCGCCGACCACAGGTAGCCCGGCCGTACGACCCTCATGCCGGTACCTCCACCCCGGTGCCGGACCAGACCTGGCGCCGATCCGGTACGGGGAGGAGCGGGATCACCGGATCGTGCGCGGGCTGTCCCAGACCGAGCAGCCGGTAGAGCAGCGCCCGCATGTTCCGGTTGAACCGCCCCGGTTCGGAGGTGATCCGCGCGGCGACGGCCTCGTACGCCGGTCTGTGGTACTCGGCGGTGGCGTAGGCGAACTGTTCGGACAACGGGTGGAACGGCGAGAGCGCCGGTGCCAGCATCGCCAGTTCCGCGGCGGGCGAGGCCGGGTTGATCTCCTCGTCCGGGGTCGCCGCGAGGAGAATGGGTGCCCGGGTCAGTGTCCCGTACAGCGTCACCGAGCCGTGGTCGCCGATGATCAGGTCCGACGCACACAGCACCGACCGCCAGTCCATGTCCGGCGGCACGACCCCCATGCCCCGTGTCGTCCAGGAGGCGAGCCAGGCCCGGACCTGCCGGGAGCCGTGCCCCGACCACACATTGGGATGGACGAGCACGGCGAGCCGCCGCGTGCTGTCGCGCGTCTGGTCCATCAGCCGGGGAAGCAGCGACTCGAAACGGGCGAAGGCCGAACCGGGACCCCAGGTCGAGGTCACGGCGACGAGTTCCCGTTCGTCGTCGAGTCCCAGGGCACGACGGTAGACGTCCCGTCCGGGGAGAGCGGCCACGATACGGTCGCGTACGGGATCCCCCACCACGTGGGCCGCCCCGAGCGCCTCCGGGCAGGTCCTGGCCAGTTCACCGAGGTCGTTCTCGTGTGCGAGGACCACAGCCGCCGGGGGTTTCCCGCCGAGCAGCACGTCCTCCCGTCTGAGGCCGAGCACTTGGGAGTCAGCAGTCCGGGAGTCCGTGGCTCCGACGAGACGCTTGAGGAAGTTCGCCCCGTGCGGCAGGAGCACCACCTGGGCGCGCACCTCCTCCATGGCACGCGGTCCGGCCGCGAGGGCCAGGTCGAAGTCGATGCGTACCGCCTCTTCCCACGGCAGCACCACGCTTCCCGACTGCCGCAGGAACCTGGCGGCCCCGTCGCCCAGTTCGTGCGGCGGGACCGTGAACACCACCTGGACCCGCAGGTCCGACTCCAGCAACGAGACCACGTCGAGGAGCCGCTTTCCGTAGGTCACGGTGTGCGCGACCACCAGGACGGTCTTGCGTCCGGTCAGTGTGAGCCACTGACGGACCGGGAGCCTTCCGGCCCCCGTGGACGTACTGAATGCCGACATGACATCCCCCGTGTCGTACAGCCGATTTCGTCGGGGACGTCCTGCCCGCCCGGCCGGACGGTGTCCTTGCCGGACGCTTGCAGAAACCTTGCCCGCGAGGCCGGGGCACGGAGGAGGGGCACGGGACTGTCAGCCTTCGAGGGCCTCGTGCACGAAACTCTTCAGTTCGTGGAAGGACAGCGTTGCCGCGGGGCGGACCTGGGTCATGAACTGGACGGTCAGGTCGTTGCGGGGGTCGACCCAGAAGGTCGTGCCGCCCGCGCCGCTCCAGCCGTACGAGCCCTCGCTCTCCGGGGACGGTGTGCGGTCCGCGTCCACCACGACCGAGACGCCGAGGCCGAAGCCGAGGCCCGCGTTGTCCGGCTGCCCGTGGATCGGCCTGCTGCCGAAGGCGTGCAGGTCGGCGGGGAGTTGGTTCGTCGTCATGGTGTCCACGGTGTCGGGGGAGAGGAGCCGTACGCCGTCGAGTTCGCCGCGTCGGCGGAGGAACTCCATGAAGCGGTGGTAGTCGCCGGCCGTTCCCACGAGGCCGCTGCTGCACGAGAGCAGCCGTGGGCGCTCGTGCACGGGCGGGCCGGGGAGCGGGGTGATCCCGGCGGCCCGTCCCTCCTGCCCTTCCTCTCCTTCCTGTCCCTCCGGGGGTTCCGGGTTCTCCTGGTAGAGGACCGCCAGTCGGTCGGCCTGCTCCCCCGAGACGTGGAAGCCCGTGTCGGTCATCCCCAGGGGCGCGAAGACCCGTTCGGCGAGGAACGCGTCCAGCGGACGGCCCGTCACCACCTCGATGAGGCGGCCGACCACATTGGTCGCGACCGAGTAGTTCCACTGGGTCCCCGGCTCGAACTGCAGGGGCAGGCTCGCGTACAGCTCGCACGCCTCGGCGAGATCCGCGCCCTCCGGTGCCTGGATCTCGACCCCCGCGGCCCGGTAGAGGGCGTCCACGGGGTGGGTGCGGTAGGCGCCGATGGTCATGCCCGCGGTGTGCGTCAGCAGATGCCTGACCAGGAGCGGGCCGTCGGCCGGGCGGGTCCTGAGGTTGTCTCCCGTGCCGCTCTCGTAGACCCGGAGGTCCGCGAAGGACGGCAGATGGCGGGAGACCGGATCGTCGAGGCCGAGCAGGCCCTCCTCGTGGAGCATCAGCGCGGCGACGGACGCCACCGGCTTGGTCATCGAGTAGAGCCGCCACACCGTGTCGGCGGTGACGGGGAGGCCGGCCTCCCGGTCGCGCAGGCCGTACGACGTGAGATGCGCGACACGTCCGTGACGACTCACGGAAACGAGGTACCCGGGAAGGAGACCGTCGTTCACGCGACGGGCGTAGAACCGGTCGAGACGGTCCAGGGCCGCCGGGTCCAGACCGACTTCCGCCGGATCCACTTCTTGCTGCAACTGGTCCATGTCTGCCTCCGGTTGACGGTCTGAAAGCGGCGGAAAAGGGATATCGGCGAGCGGTCGGCGATGAGGCGTGGAGATCGGGAAGCGCTACGAGAGTAGCTGTGTGGGGGGTGTCCTCCGAATGAAATTCACGGCCGCGGCCGGACCCGTACGAGGGCTCGTGGACCGGTGCGCCCAGGCATCACCGGTCCCGGGACACCACACCGGCGTGCGGGGCGCGCGGCGGAGGAACGTGTGCGTCAGTGCGCTGAACTGCGGCTCCACCTCGGATCCGTAACTCTTCGACCTGCGTCTCCAGAGGTGAATGGCTGCCCCGTGCACGGACGATCGGCGCGGCTGGATCACGTCACGGACCGTACCCGTCCGATGACTACGCAGCGTGAGGCAACCATTCTCCAGTTCGATTCGTATATCTCCGTGGAAGCCCTGTGGACCCGCCAGGTAACGTGACGCCGGAGCGTCACGATCCGCTTGGTCGGATCCGCACCGAGCAAGGAGAACCGATGCGACCGTTCGCGCTCAACTACGCCCGTCCGGCCCAGCAGTTGGAGGTCAGCGCTCCGTATGCCTATGACTCCAGACTGCAATTGAATGTGTTTCCCGACGGGCGGCTGGCCGCGCATGACTACGCCGTGTTGCGGGAGTTGGGGTCCACGACTTCCACAGCGGGCTCAAAGACCCACTTCGACGACTGATTTCGGACCCCCGACGATGACGGTTCTGATCCTGACGTGCGAACAGGATGTGACCGCGGACATGGTGGTGGCGGAGCTCGACAGGGGCGCCGTCCCGGTCGTCCGCCTCGATCCCGCCGATCTTCCCGGTCCGGTGGCCCTGTCCGGAGAGTACGTGCGCGGCACCTTTCGCGGGCATCTGTCCGCCGGCGGCAGGCTGGTGAGCATGGGCGGTCTGCGGTCCGTCTGGATCCGCAGGCCCGGTGCGGCCGCCTCCCATGCCGCCGAGCCCTCCGACTGGCTGACCGAGGAGTCCGGGCAGGCGCTCTACGGCATGCTGCGCTCCACCGACGCACGCTGGATGAACCACCCCGACGCGGCCCGCCGGGCCCGTCACAAGCCCTGGCAGCTGTCCCTGGCGCAGCGCTGCGGTCTGCCCGTACCCGCCACGTTGATCACGACGTTCCCGCAGGCGGCCCGGGACTTCGCGGACCGCTTCCCGGATCTCGTGGTCAAGCCCGTGTCGGGCGCGCATCCGCAGGAACCGCCCAGGGCGGTGCCCACCAGCCGGGTGGCACCCGACACCGACTTCGCGGCCGTCGCGTTCGGGCCCACTCTGCTGCAACGGCGGGTGGCCAAACGGGCGGACATCAGGCTCACCTGCGTCGGCGAGCGGATGTTCGCCGCGCGCAAGGCGGTCGCGCCGGACGCCGACCCCGACGAGGTGGACGTCCGGTTCGCGCCCTCGGAGGCGCTGTGGCAGCCGGTGGACACGCCGTCGTCCGTCGCGGCGGGCGTCACCACGTATCTCCGGGAGGCCGGGCTGGCCTTCGGAGCGTTCGACTTCGCCGAGGATGCCGAGGGGATGTGGTGGTTCCTGGAGTGCAATCAGTCGGGGCAGTTCGGGTTCGTGCAGATCGAGTCGGGTCAGCCGATCGCTGCCGCTGTGGCGGGGTGGCTGGGTGCGGCTGCGGTGCCGCGGGCTGACGGGGTCCGGGCTTGGGCGATGGAGGGGCACTGAGCCGTTCCGGGGGCGGTCTCGGCTGCGGGTCTGTGCGGGTCCGTCGCGCCGTTCCCCGCGCCCCTTTGGGGTGTCTGCGGAAGAGCTTTCGGCTGCGGGCCGGTGGGGGCCGTTCGCGCAGTTCCCCGCGCCCCTAAAGGGGGCTGACGTTCGACTCCGGCTGCGGGCGGTGGGGGTGAGCCGCGCAGTTCCCCGCGCCCCTAAGGGGGCCCGTGCGGGGCGGTGGGGGTGGGCCGCGCCGTTCCCCGCGCCCCTCAAAAACAGGGCTGCGCCCCTGCTTTTGCCCCTTAAGGGGCGCGGGGAACTGCGCGACCAGCTCCCACCGGGTCGCAGACGAAGCACAAGGGGCGCGGGGAACGGCGCGAACGGCCTCGACCAGGCCGCAGACGAATCGCAAGGGGCGCGGGGAACTGCGCGATCAGCCCCCACCGAGCCGTAGACGAAGCACAAGGGGCGTGGCGAACGGCCCCCGCCGGGCCGCGGTCGGCGTCATGGGATGTGGATTGACAGGCCCCGGGATGTGAAGACCGGCTTCGTGTGGGCGCCGTTCACCACCACCTCGGCGAAACGCCCGCGCAGCGACCGCGTCTCGATCACGGGAAGGGTCGTGCCCCGGCGCGGCCGGTACGAACCGGCGAGGTGGACGACGAGACGGCCGCCCCGGTCGAGCAGCACACGGCGGTCCACCGTGAGCGCCGGTGCCCCGGAACCCGTGAGTGTCACCTCCAGCGTCGTACCGGACGCCTGGGCGTACGCACCCCGCACCCGCAGCGGCGAAGCCACCCGCAGGGTCCCGCCCCCGACCCGTACGTCACCGTGTCCCAGCGCCGACGCCGAGGCGGTCGCGAGGACGCCTTCCTCCAGCGCGGTCCCGCCGGTGTACGCGTTGTCGCCGGCCAGGCACAACGTTCCGCTGCCGCGCTTGACGAGCCCGCCCCGGCCGCCGATGTCGTTGCGCCAGGTGTCGGCGGCGCCGAAGCCCCCCGCGGCGGCGTCCAGCGTGACGTGCGCGTCGGCGTCGAAGGCCCCGTACCCGTCGGCGGCGGCGAAGAGGTTCAGCCGCCCCCACTTCTCGAAGCCGTCCAGCAGGACGTATCCGGCGGGCAGCGCGGTCGTCCGCAGCACCTCGCGCCGCTGGGCCGCGGAGAGATAGGGCAGCCGCGTCTCCAGCAGCACCTCGGCGCCCTTCGGCACGCTCATGCGGTCGTGCGCGCCGTGCGCGGCCCGCTTGGGCAGCACGTACGTCAACCGGGGTTCGACAGCAGCCCGGTTGGCGGCACGGTCCGCGTACGGGTCGGTGTCCGGGCCCGCCGCATGCGCGTAGGCGTAGAGGGTGTCCGCGGTCGAACCGGTCCGCTCCTGGAAGTACGCCGCGGCCTGGGCCCGCGCCGCCGCCTTCAGGCCGGCGTTCGCGGGATCGGCGAGCGCCGCCGCCGCGAGAGCCGTCGCGAGGACCCGGCCGCCCACCACGTCGACGGTGGAGTGCATGCCCGACACGACGCGGGTGTGGGCGAGTTCGGAGGCACGGGCCACCAACTCCTGGAACCGCTCCGGGACCGCGTACGCCAGGGACAGGGCCGCGAGGTAGAAGGCGTTCGTGTGGCCGCTGGTGAAACCCCCGTCGTCGGCCGGGTCGGTGCCACGCTGCCGCAGCAGTTGGGGGACGACCACGACGTCGGACTCGTAGACGGGGAAGCCCAGTTCGTCGTTCGCGCCCGTGGCGACGATCCGGCTGCCCTCGGTCATGCGCCACGGACGCGGGTACTGGTAGGCGAGTTTGGACGGGTTGCTCGACGCGAACGGCCCCCGCACCGTGTCGACCAGCTCCGCGACCTTGCCGAGGTCCGAGCTGTGCGAACCGGCGCCCAGCGCGGAGCCCGCGGGCGCGTCGGCGGGGAGCGTGTCGTTGATCCGGCCCGCCGGAATGCCGTCCGGCGCCGAGGTGATGCCGGTGACGGCCTTCGCCCCGCTCCGGTAGAGGTCGGCGAGCGGGCCGAGGCCGGCGATCACCGCGTAACTCTGGTGCTGGCGGTCGTGGACGAAGGCGGTGCGCGCCTCGGCGTCGGTGCGGCGCCGGGTGACGCGGGCGCAGTAGCGCATGTTGGCGCGCAGGACCTCGGGCATCAGCGGGGTGCCGGTGTCCCAGGCCGCGCCCGTCTTCCAGACGCGCGCGAAGCCGTCGAGGATGTGCACGGCCGCGTTGGTCTCGGACGTGAGGTTGCCGAGGACGTTCGTGGTGTACGCGTCCACGAAGGCGGCGGACGCGTTCGTCGCCGCGGTGGCGGCTGGGGCAGCCGTGGTGGCCGTGGCGGTCGGTGCCGTCAGGGTCGATGCCGACGCGGTGGCGGGCCAGGCCACGACCGCGGGGGCCGCGATCAGTCCGGCCGAGACACCCACGGAGCCCCGCAGGAACACGCGCCGGTCGATACCGGCAGTGGCAGCGGCATCGGTACCTGCATCGGCATCGGCATCGGTACCGATATCGGCTCTACCGCGAGGGGGACGGGGGTGCGCACCGGGCATGGAAATGCCTCTCCTTCTGATCGTGCTGAAGTTCGTGTCGAAGGTCGTGCTGAAGTCATGACGGTCGGGATGATCGGGACGGTCGGGACGAATGCGGCCTTGCCGGTCACGGCGGGGGCGGCCAGCGCGCCGCGCCTCACAGGAGAGCCCTGGCCAGCGCCACGGCCCCCTCCACCGGCGGCACCCGCAGCGGCCTCGGCCGTGCCGACGGCAACGCCTCGGCGAGCGCGGCGGTGAACGCCTCGTACAGCACCGGGCGGCCCAGGACCGCCCCGCCCGCCACCACCACGTCGTCCACGGGGACTCCGCGTCCGGCGAGCAGTACGACGAGCCGCGCCAGCGCCCGGCCGCCCTCGGCGATCACCGCGCGGGCGAGCGACGAGCCTTCCTCGGCCGCCGCGAACACACTGGGGGCATGGCGTCCCCACTCCGCGGAGACATCGGTCGCGCTCTCCAACGCCGCGCCCAGCGCGGGTACTTCGGGCACCCCGAACGCGGCGGTCAGCCGGTCCGCGAGGACGTCCGGCGGCTCACCGCGGTCATGGGACGCCCACAGGGCCCGCGCGGCCTCACGCACGAGACCGGCCGACCCGCCCTCGTCGCCGAGCACCGCGCCCCAGCCGCCCACCTGGATCCCGGCGCCGTCGGGCAGGTGCCCCACCGCGACCGAGCCGGTGCCGGCGACGAGGCCGACGCCCTCGGCCAGACCCGCCGCGGGGACGAGGAGTTCGGCGTCGCCGACCACACGGCAGGGCACCCGCAACAGCGCGTGGAGAGCGGAGCGGATCTCCTCGCACTGGCGGGGTGTCTCACAGGCGTGCCCGCCGACGGCCACCGCCGCCGGGCGGGTGCCCCGGGGCAGTACGTCGTCGATCAGCGCGGCCAGCCAGGCGGCGGCGGACGCCGGATCGTGCGGTCGCCATCCCGTGCTCTCGCGCACGTGATCGGCAACCGTGCCCGCGACAGCCGCAGAGGCAACCGGAGAGGCAGCCACGGAGACAGCGGCAGGCTCGGCCCCAGGGTCAGCCGCGGAGCCGGACCCGGAGCCGGGCTCGGGCCCGTAGCCCCCGGCTCGCGCGCGCACATGTGTCTTGGTGCCGCCCACGTCGATACCGACGGCGACAGGCGTGAAGTCCGGCACGGAGTCTCTTTCGTCGAAGCGCGACACCGTGAGTACGCGGTGCGCGCAGGCGAAGCGGACGGCGGGCGAACCGTGCCTGCGAACAGCGGCCGGGCCGCGTCCGCGAAGTCCCTGCCCCGGCTTTCGGCAGGGAGGTGCCCCCGCCCCGCGACGCCTGGCAAGCTCCCCCGGTTTCGGTTGGGGGGACCCACTCGCCGCACCGGGCGAAGACCCGAGTACGTCCCGTACAAGGGGCTCCGCCCGGCGTGCCGAGGGCACGCGTCGGACACCGCGGGACCCGCCCTCCGGGCGAACGGCGGGACGTTGCGGACACGGTCTAGGGAAGCCCCGGGACGGGCTTCGGGGGAGTGCGGCAGGCGAGTACCGCACGAGTTCGTTAGGAAGTTAACTAACGAAGTAGGGTGCGTCAAGGGTTGCGGAACCCATGCCGTACAACGGTTGCGACGAGGGCCGGACGGACCCGAGCGGCGGACCGCCACGGCATGACCTGAGGGAGAGCATGAACCTGAGCGAGAGCGCCCGCGCGGTGTTCGCCGTGCTGGCCGCGTCGGGCACCGCCACCCGCCCCCAGCTGGCGGCCGGCGCGGGTCTGTCCAAACCGACCGTCTCCACCGCCGTGGCCGAGCTGGAGGGCGCCGGGCTGGCCGCCTGCTCCGGCACCGCCTCCGGCGGCACCGGCCGATCCGCCGCCGTCTACGGCCTGGGCCCGGCCGCGGGCGCCGTGCTCGCCGTCGATCTCGGCCCCACCCACACACAGGTACGCGGCTGCGCCCTGGACGGCACCCTGCTCGCCCGGGGCACCGGACCGCGGGCGGACTCCGCCGACACGGTCCGCGCGGCCCTCGCCGCCCTGCCCGCCGGAGCCCCGCTGCGCGCCGTCGTCGTGGCCGTCGGAGACGTCACCGCACGGGACCGGGACGGCACCGGTATGCGCCCCGCGACCGAGAAGGCGGGCCCCGCCTTCGACGCCATGGCGGTCGCGCTGCCGCCGGAGGTCCCCGTCCACCTGGAGAACAACGTCAACTGCGCGGCGCTCGCCGAACTGCACCAGGGCGCCGCCCGCGACCGTGACTCGTTCGGCTATCTGCGGATCGGTGTGGGGATCGGCCTCGGCATCGTCATCGGCGGCCGGGTGCTGCGCGGCGCGAACGGCGCCGCGGGCGAACTGGCCCGACTGCCCTACCCGTGGGACGACGGCCGTGCACCGCGCCGGGAGGCCCTGGAGGAGCGGATGGGTTCCCGTTCGCTCCTGCGCCGGGCCGAGGAGGCCTGGCACGGCGCCGACGGCCCCTGTCCCCGTACTCCCGAGCGGCTCTTCGCCCTCGCCGAGGAGGGGCACTCCACCGCCCGTGCCGTGGTCGGCCACCACGCCGCCGACATCGGCCGGCTGGCCGCAGCGGTGGTCGCCGTGCTGGACCCGGGGCTGATCGTGCTGGGTGGCGCGATCGGCGCGTTTCCGCAGCTCCTGCCCGGTGTACGGGACGAGTTGGCGCGGCTCAGCTGGCCCACCGAGGTGGTCAGCAGCATGGTCGGCGACAGCGGCACCGTGGCGGGTGCGAGCCGCCTCGCGGTGGCCCATGGAATCGAAACCGTGACCGGTGGGGTGCGGGTCAAGCATTGACGGGTCAGCCGCGGGTCTGCCAATGTCCGGACAAGCGCTTTCCATGGCCGGCGGGACCCGGCCCTGGGTGAGGCGTCCCGCCGTACACGACGTACGGCAGCCGTGCGAGGGCGCGCTCGTGCGGTTGCGGCCTCAAAGGCCTGTCGCCCCATCCCCTCCCCGAGCCTTCGGCCGGGAGGCGCCCCACCCGGGCGCCGACCCGCCCGCTCTCCCGGCGGACCACGCGGATGTGACGACGGGCCCCGGACCGGGGACCCCCACTCGTCAGAGCGATGCGGCCGGGCGAGGCCGCACGCCGGAAGGCCTCACCCCAGGGACAAAGACCCGAGCCGCTCGACGGCCAGGGGATCCGTTACGCACCTTCAGGAGGACCCGGTGGGTCACCAGATCTCGCGCAGAACCCTGTTCCGCTCCGCGAGCGGCATCGCGGTCGCCGGAGCGCTCGGAACCTCGCTGAGCGCCTGCAGCGGAGGCACCGGCGCCGGCAGCACCAGCAGCGACCTGACCATGATCTGGTGGGGCAGCGACGACCGGCACGCGGCCTACAAGAAGGTGCTCGCCGCCTTCCAGAAGAAGAACCCGAAGATCAAGATCCGGCCGACCTACTCCGGCTACGACGGGTACTTCGACAAGTTCAACACCAACATCGCCGGCGGCAGCGCCCCCGACCTGCTGCAGATGGACACCGCGCTGGTCGCCCAGTACGCCCGCAAGGGTGTCCTCGCCCCGATCGACTCGTACGTCGGCAAGAGCCTGGACCTCACCGGTTTCTCCAAGACGCTCCTCGCCGCGGGCACCGTCGACGGCAAGCTCTACGGCGTGCCGTCCGGCATCGGCGTCAACCAGCTCACCGTCAACCGCACCGGTCTTGAGAAGCTCGGCCTGGAGCTGCCCGACCGCGAATGGACCTGGGCCGACCTGAAGAAGATCGGCACCGACGTCCACAAGAAGAGCGGCGGCAAGATCTACGGTGTCGACGACGGCGGTGGCTCCACCCTCCAGTGCTTCGAGGTCTTCGCGCGGGAGAAGGGCGAGACCTTCTTCACCGAGGACGGCAAGAAGCTCGGCTTCACCGCGGACACCCTCCAGGAGTGGTGGGAGTACTGGGCGGAGATGCGCAAGGCCAACGCCTCGCCGCCGCCGGCGATCACTTCCGCCGCGCACAACGACCTCACCAAGAACGCGGTCGTCATCGGCAAGGCGCTGTTCACCTTCGACTCCGGTGTCTACGGCGCGGGCGGTTCCATCACCGACGCGCAGCTCGACTTCCTGCCCACCCCGCAGGGCGACTTCTCGGGGGCCCGCGAGGGCAACTTCGTCAACGGCGGTGTGCTGCTGAGCGCGACGAAGGCCAGCAAGAAGGTCGCCGACTCGGTGAAGATCATGTCGTACTTCGCGCAGGACGAGACCGCGATCAAGGACATGCAGCTGCTGCGGGGGATTCCGCCGACGGAGAAGGCGCGGGGGCTGATCGCCTCGGGGCTGACCGAGACGGACAAGCTGAACATGGCCAACGCGGACTACATCGCGCAGCGGGTCGGGAAGGCGAGCGATGCGCTCGCGGCGCCCGCGCCTCCGCCGCAGGGGGCCGACCAGATCTGGGATCTGTTGTTCCAGTCGAACCTGGCGGTGGCGTTCGGGAAGAAGTCGATCAAGGCGCAGCTCGGGGCGTTCTTCGATCAGTCCGCGGGGATTCTTGAGGGGTAGCGCTGCCGCTCGGGGTGGGTCGCTCGGGGTGGGTCGCTTGGGGTGGGCCGCTTGGGGTGGGCCGCTTGGAGCTGCGGGTCCGCTGTGGCTGATCGCGCAGTTCCCCGCGCCCCTAAAGACTGCGCCGTTCCCCGCGCCCCCAAGAGGGCGCTGCTGCCGGCCGAGTTGCTTCGCAGTACTGGAAGACCGGGAGAGGGTCAGGGAGAGATGAGCATGACCGTTGCGAAGAGTGGCGAGGTCGTCGAGGAGCAGGCTGCTCCTGCGACCCCGTCCGACCAGCGGGAGCGTGACCGTATGCGCCGCCGCCTCGCCAGACGGCGGGGCGGCGGCTGGTGGCCGTACGCCTTCCTGGCCCCCTGGTTCATCGGCCTGTTCGGGCTGACGGTCTATCCGATGCTGGCCTCGCTGTATCTGTCCTTCACCGACTTCGACCTGCTGACGCCCGCGCGGTGGGTCGGGGTGGACAACTACGACAAGATGTTCACCCAGGACCCGGTCTTCTGGGACTCGGTGCACGCCACGCTGCTGTACGTCGTCGTCTCGGTGCCGCTGAAGCTGGCCCTCGCCCTGGGTGTGGCGATGCTGCTCAACCGCGATCTGCGGGGCATCGGTCTGTACCGGGCCGCCTTCTATCTGCCGTCCCTGCTCGGCGGCGCGGTGGCCATCGCCATCGTGTGGCGGCAGGTCTTCGGCGGCGACGGCCTCTTCAACGACTTCCTCGCCTGGTTCGGCATCGAGGGCCAGGACTGGATCTCCAGCCCCGACACCGCGATCTACACGCTGATCCTGCTGGCTGTCTGGCAGTTCGGCACCCCGATGGTCATCTTCCTCGCCGGCCTCAAGCAACTGCCCAAGGACGTGTACGAGGCGGCCGCGATCGACGGCGTCACACCCGTCACGCGGTTCTTCCGGATCACCCTGCCGCTGCTGACGCCGATCGTCTTCTTCAACGTGGTCCTGCAGATCATCGACGCGTTCAAGACGTTCACCCCCGCCTTCGTCATCAGCAACGGCTCCGGCGGACCCCTCAACTCGACCATGCTGTACAGCCTCTACCTGTACAAGAAGGGCTTCACCGACCTCCAGATGGGATACGCCTCGGCGCTCGCCTGGGTGCTGTTCCTGGTCATCGCCGGGTTCACGGCGGTCAACTTCATCGCCAGCCGCTACTGGGTCCACTACGACGACTGACGACCGATGACCGATGACGACCGATGACGACTGACGTCCGACGACGACCGGCGGTCGACGTCCGACCGACGACGGACCGACGTCCGAGCGAGGAGCCTTCCATCCCATGTCCGCCATCACCCCGACCCGGCCCTCGAAGCCGGCGCCGCGGAACCCGAAGCAGCCGCTGCGGAAGCTGCGTTCGGCCACCGGATCGCGCCGCGTCTTCCTCCACACCGTGCTCATCGGCGTGGCGATCGTCATGCTCTATCCGCTGCTGTGGATGCTGAGCAGCTCGCTGAAGCCCGACACGGAGATCTTCACCCAGCCGGGGCTCGTCCCCGGCTCGCTGCGCCCCGAGAACTACTCCGAGGGCTGGAGCGGCTCCGGCAACTCCTTCTCCCTCTACATCACCAACTCGCTGATCGTCACGATCGGCGCGGTGATCGGGAACGTCATCTCCTGCTCGCTGGCCGCCTACGCCTTCGCGCGCTTCGAGTTCCGCGGCAAGAAGATCTGGTTCGGCCTCATGCTCGGCACGCTGATGCTGCCCACCCAGGCCGTGCTGATCCCGCAGTACACGATCTTCTACAACCTGACCTGGATCAACACGTTCCTGCCGCTGATCGTGCCGAAGTTCCTCGCGGTGGACGCCTTCTTCATCTTCCTCATGGTCCAGTTCATCCGGTCCATCCCGCGCGAGCTGGACCAGGCGGCCATGATGGACGGCGCCAACCCCTTCCAGATCTACTGGAAGATCATCCTGCCCCTGATGAAACCGGCGCTGATCACCACCACGATCTTCACCTTCATCTGGACGTACGACGATTTCCTGCACCAGCTCGTCTACCTCCAGCAGAACGACAAGTTCACCGTCCCCCTCGGCCTGACCCTGTTCCTGGACCAGACGAGCGGCTCCTCGTACGGCGCGATGTTCGCCATGTCGACGCTCGCTCTGCTGCCCACCCTCATCTGCTTCCTGATCTTCCAGAAGCGGCTCGTGGAAGGCCTGGCCACCTCCGGTATGAAGGGCTAGATGCACGTGCACCTCCTCCACCAGCGCGGCCCGCTGCACGACCTCGCGGACGACCCGGCCGCGTACGACGCCGTCCTGACCGGCGTCACGGCGACGGCCCTGGCCCGTCTCACCCCCGAGGGCAACCTTGAGAACCCGGCCGCGGGCGAGGACGTCGGCGACACCTCGCTCGGCATCACCTCCCTGCTCGCGCTCGCCTGGCAGCGCACCAAGGACCCGCGCCTGCCGGAGGCCGTGCGCCGCAGCCTCGGCTTCCATCTGCGCGAGCGCGTCTTCACCGAGGACAACCCCGGCTACCCGAACCTGACGGCACGCGACTCCGGTCTCCCGTACGCCCGTTACGTGCTGGAGCCCGGCGCGCATCCCATCGGGGACTGGCCGAGCACGGTGTGGGCGCTGCTCCAGGCCGTCAACGTCCTCGACGCGTCCTCCGGCGGGCTCGTCGACGACGAGCAGTACCGCGAACTCCTCGGCGTGGCAGGAGGTTACTGGCGCTGGCTGACCGAGGCCACGGTCTTCAACCCGCAGGACGCCGCGAACCAGGCCATCGGCTGTGTCGTCGGCGGGCTGATGCTCGCCCGCCATCTTCCGCCCGAGGAGGGCGGGGCGGTTCGCGAGCGGGCCCTGCGGCTGTATCTGGAAGAGATCCGGGCCCGGCGCGTACGGGACCGGGGTGCGGCGCTGCCTCCCGAGCACGGGGGCGCGTACGACAACAACTACGGGCCCATCTCCCTGTCCTTCCTCGCCCAGGCCCACCGGGTCAGCGGCGAGGAGGTCTTCGCCCAGGACGGCGACACGCTCGCCCGGTACATCGACGCGCGGGTCTGCGGGAGCGGCTTCGACATCGGCGGCCCGCGCTACAGCGAGCAGCACTCCGCCTTCGAGTCGGTGCTCGGGCTGCGGTACTTCGGGCGCCGTATCGGCGCGGACATCGGCCGTTACGCCGGGGACTCGCGCTGGGGCCGGCACGCGGTCGGCGCCGACGGAGGCGTCGACGGGCACTTCGCGTTCATGCTCGTCTGGCAGATCCAGGACACCCCGGGCTGGCACCGCGCCCCGAGCACGGCACCCGCCTGCCATCAACTGCGCTCCGGCACGGTCACGGTGTCGTTCGACGACCGGATGACCCCCTCGGTGATCGAGGCCGGCGGTACGGCGCTCATCGCGGCCGCCGTCAACCGGCAGCACGGTTTCGGGCCCGTCGTCGGCCTCGCCTCGGACGGTTTCCTGCTGTGCCGTCCGATGGGCGCGGTGCGGGTCGCGGACCATCGTGCCGGTGGGCTCGCCGCCAAGCTCGTGACCAAGCCCGTCGTCGGGCGGGACCATGTGCTGCGCCACGTACGGTCGTTGTACGTCACGGACGGGACGCGGCTGTGGATGACCGTCATCGTCGAACGGCTCGGCGGGGAGCGGTATCTGCTCGCGGGGATGCCGTACGTCACCGCCGACGGCGACCGGTTCCGGCGGGTGGCCGACCTTCCGCTCGTCGCGGCGGTCGGGGAGCTGCGGCTCACCCATCCGCAGCGCGGTGGTGCGGACACCTTCGATGCGCGGAGCGAACTCACGCAGCAGCAGGTCGCGTTCGAGCTGGCCGCCGATCCTCGGGGGTACGGGGACCCTGACGCCGGGTGGCGGCATGTGCGGGCGACCAGTGCGCTGGAAGTGGGGGTCTCGGCGGACTCGCCCGAGGGGCTCGATGTGTTCGCCGTGCGGTACGGGGCTGTGGCTGCGGAGCCGTTGGGTGTGGTGTGTGAGTGGGGGGAGGGGGAGGGGCTCGTGGTGCGGGCGGGGGTGTTCACCGCTGTGTTGGGGGCGGCGGATGCCTATGGGGAGCCTGGGCTCACGTTGACCTCCGGGGGGAGTTGAGCTGACGGGGGTGACGGGGGAGGGGCTGGGTGGGGCTGGCGAGGGGTTTTCGCCCCCGCCGCCCCTACCCGTCCCGTCACTGACTCGGGGGCCAGCCCCCGAACCCCCGGTCCTCAAACGCCGGACGGGCTGAAGTGTTACCGGCGGGTCTCAGACGCCCGACGGGGTGAGGATGTCCGGTGACTTCTGATCCGTGCGCTCGCCCAGTTGGTCCGTCGGGATCTTGTGGGTCTCTCGGGCCGTCAGTGCGGCGATCACCGGGGGGACGCACAGCGCGGCCGTGAACAGGGCCACCGACAGCCAGTCGTCTCCGTCCGGGCCCGCGATCTGCGCGGCGAACGTCACCGCGAAACCGGCTATCGCGAAGCCGATCTGCGTGCCGATGGCCATGCCCGACAGGCGGACACGGGTGGAGAACATCTCGCCGTAGAAGGACGGCCAGACACCGTTCGCGGCGCTGTAGACGACACCGAAGGTGACGATGCCGAGGACCAGGACCAGCGGGTAGGAGCCGGTGGAGATGGCCCACAGGTAGAGGAACATCATGACGCCGCTGCCCGCGGCGCCGATCAGGAAGACCGGGCGGCGGCCGATGCGGTCGGACAGGGTGGCCCACAGCGGGATCGCGCCGAGCGCGACCAGGTTGGCCAGCGCGCCCACCCACAGCATCGACGTGCGGTCCATGCCGACCGCGTCACTGGTCGCGTACGCCAGCGCCCACACCGTGAAGATCGTGCTGACCGAGGCGACCAGGGCCGCCGCCACCACCCGCAGGACGTCCGCCCAGTGCTCGCGCATCAGCACGGCCAGGGGCATCTTCGCGACGCCCTCGGTGGCGGCCTGCTGCGTGAAGGTCGGCGTCTCCTGGAGGGTGCGCCGGATCACGTACCCCACGACGGCGACCGCGATGCTCATCCAGAACGGGATGCGCCAGCCCCAGGCGAGCAACTGGTCCTCGGGCATCGCGGCGACCGGGATGAACACCAGCGTGGCGAGCAGCTGGCCGCCCTGGGTGCCGCTGAGCGTGAAGCTGGTGAAGAAGCCGCGTTTGTCCGGTGGCGCGTGTTCCAGCGACATGGAGTTGGCGCTGGCCTGCTCCCCGGCGGCCGAGATGCCCTGCAGGATCCGGCACAGGACCAGCAGGACCGGCGCCAGTGTGCCGACCTGGTCGCGCGTGGGCAGACAGCCGATGAGGAACGTCGACAGGCCCATCAGGATCAGCGTGAAGACCATGATCTTCTTGCGGCCGACCTTGTCGCCGAAGTGCCCGAGGAACAGGGCCCCGACCGGGCGGGCCGCGTACGCGACCCCGAACGTGGCCAGCGACAGCAGGGTCGCCGTGGCCGGGTCGGACTCGTCGAAGAACACCTCCGGGAAGATCAGCGCTGCCGCGCTGCCGTAGATGAAGAAGTCGTAGTACTCCAGCGCGCTGCCGATCCAGGCGGCTGTCGCGGCCTTCCTGGGCTGGCCCGGTGGCGCGTCGAGGGGTGCTGCGGGGACGGACACGGCGGTGCTCCTTCGGGGGAACTCCAACGTAAGCGGAGTGAGCGGGAGGAGGGGCGTCGGCGAAGCGGGCGGGGGAGAAGCGGCGGATCCCTGGGGTGGTGGGACGGCCGTGCCGGGTGCTGCCCGGCTAATTAACCCACTGGGTAGTTAGTAGCGCTTGGCTACGGATGTTGCGCTGACGTTTCCCGGGTGTCAAGAGGTCGTGCCGAAGGATCTTGCCGATACTCAGCCGGCCGTGCGGTCCGCCGTCAGATAGGCGATGACCATGTCGCCGAGCATGCTTCGGTAGTGCTCACGCTGTGCGGGGTCGACCAGGTCGCGGCCGAACAGGGCGCCGAAGGTGTGCCGGTTGGCGACCCGGAAGAAGCAGAACGAGCTGATCATCGCGTGCAGGTCCACGGCGTCGACGTCGGCCGTGAACAGGCCCGACTCCCGACCCGACTCCAGGATGCGGCGGATCACGTCGAGCGCGGGCGAGCCGATCCTGCCGAGCTTCTCGGAGCCCGCGATGTGCGCGGCCCCGTGGATGTTCTCGATGCTGACCAGGCGGATGAAGTCCGGGTGCGCCTCGTGGTGGTCGAAGGTCAGCTCCGCCAGCCGCCTGATGGCCGCGACCGGGTCCAGATGTTCGACGTCGAGCCCCTGCTCCGCCTCGCGGATCACGCCGTACGACCGCTCCAGCACGGCGGTGAACAGCTGCTCCTTGCCGCCGAAGTAGTAATAGATCATCCGCTTCGTGGTGCGGGTGCGGGCGGCGATCTCGTCGACCCTGGCCCCGTCGTAGCCGGCCCGGGCGAACTCCTGGGTCGCCACGTCGAGGATCTCGGCCCTCGTGCGGACGGCGTCACGGATGCGTCCGTTCGGCCTTGCCGGTTCTTCGACGCTGGTCATCGGGTTCCTTCGGGTTCTTTCCGGTTCGGTCGGGCTCGTACGGGCGCTCCCGGGCTCGGGGCCGGTGCCCCGCGATTCTAGAAGCAGGCGGCGGCGCGCGGCTCCGGGTGTCCGGCAGGCCTTTCCGTGACCGCGGGATGCTGGTATAGCTAACGTACTGGTTCGTACATTAGTGAGCTGCTCGGGAGGTCCGTCGTGGTCGCCGTGGTCAAGGACTCGTATCTCGTCGGACTGATCGGCGCGGGCATCGGCCCGTCGCTCAGCCCGGCCCTGCACGAGCGGGAGGCCGACCGGCAGGGCCTGCGCTATCTGTACCGGCTCATCGACATCGACGCGCTCGGTGTCGCGCCGGAGGCCGTGGGCGACCTGGTACGCGCGGCCCGCGACCTCGGTTTCGACGGGCTGAACATCACCCACCCCTGCAAGCAGCTCGTCATCGAGCACCTGGACGCGCTCTCCCCGCAGGCCGAGGCGCTCGGCGCGGTGAACACCGTCGTCTTCGACGGCGGGCGCGCCATCGGGCACAACACGGATGTCACCGGGTTCGCGGCCAGCTTCGCGCGCGGGCTGCCCGACGCTCGGCTGGAGCGGGTGGTCCAGCTGGGCGCGGGGGGTGCGGGGGCCGCCGTCGCGCACGCCCTGCTGACGCTCGGGGCGGGGTCCGTCACCGTGGTCGACGCGCTGCCGGACCGGGCCGGGGCGCTGGCCGCTCAGCTCAACCGGCAGTTCGGGACGGGGCGGGTGGACGCCGGCGGCCCGGAGCGGTTGCCCGCGCTGCTCGCCGGGGCCGACGGAGTCGTGCACGCCACGCCCATGGGGATGGCCGCGCATCCCGGGCTGCCGTTCGCCTCCGAGTTGCTGCGGCCGGGGTTGTGGGTGGCAGAGGTGGTCTACCGGCCGCTGGAGACCGAGCTGTTGCGCGTGGCGCGGGGGACGGGGTGTGCGGTGCTCGATGGTGGGGGGATGGCCGTTTTCCAGGCCGCGGACGCGTTTCGGCTGTTCACGGGGAGGGAGGCGGATGCGCCCCGGATGTTGATGGACATCTCCGAGCTGGCCGGGGCCGGAGCTTTGCGGGCCCCGTAAGGGGCGCGGGGAACTGCGCGGCCCGCCCCCACGCGTCCGCGGTCGAAACGGGACGGGCCCTGACGCGACAGGTCCTGCCCCGGCACGCCGTATGCCGACTGCGGGTCCGTGGGGGCTGAGCGCGTAGTTCCCCGCGCCCCTTACGGGGCCCGGGGCGCAGCCCCCTCCGTGTTGTGAAGTGCGAGTGGAAAGGGATCGACGTGCGTACGTCCATCGCAACCGTGTGTCTCAGTGGAGCCCTCACCGAGAAGCTCACCGCCGCTGCCCGGGCCGGGTTCGACGGGGTCGAGGTCTTCGAGAACGATCTGCTGGCCAGTCCTCTCGCACCGGAGGAGATCAGGGCGCGCTGTGCCGATCTCGGACTGAGCATCGATCTCTACCAGCCGATGCGTGACATCGAGGCCGTGCCGCCGGACGAGTTCCGGCGCAATCTGCGCCGCGCCGAGCACAAGTTCCGGCTCATGGAGCGGCTCGGCGCCGACACCGTCCTGGTGTGCTCCAGCGTCTCGCCGCTCGCCGTCGACGACGACGCCCTCGCCGCCTTCCACCTGCGCCGCCTCGCCGAACTCGCCGACGGCCACGGCATCCGCGTCGCCTACGAGGCGCTGGCGTGGGGCCGCCACGTCAGCACGTACGACCACGCCTGGCGCATCGTCGAAGCCGCCGACCATCCGGCGCTCGGCACCTGCCTGGACAGTTTCCACATCCTCGCCCGCACCACCGATCCCGGGGATCTCGAAGGGATCGCGGAGATCCCCGGCGAGAAGATCTTCTTCCTGCAACTGGCCGACGCGCCCCTTATGGCGATGGACGTGTTGCAGTGGAGCCGCCACTACCGCTGCTTCCCCGGCCAGGGCGGCTTCGACGTCGCCGGGCTCCTCCGGCAGGTGATCAAGGCCGGCTATCAGGGGCCGCTCTCCCTCGAAGTCTTCAACGACGTCTTCCGGCAGGCCGAGGCCGGGCCGACCGCCGTCGACGCGCGGCGCTCGCTCCTCGTGCTGCAGGAGAGCGTCGGTCTCACCGCGCCGCCCGCGCCCGTCGTGCCGACCGGTATCGCCTTCGCCGAACTGGTCAGCCCCGACGTCGAACCGGTCTCCGAACTCCTCGAAGCACTCGGCTTCACCCGGACCGCCCGGCACCGCGGCAAACCGGTCGACCTGTGGCAGCAGGGCGAGGCCCGCGTGCTGCTCAACACCGGTCCGGGCGCCCGCCGCGACGGGACGCAACTCGCCGCCGTCGGGCTGGAGTCACCGGACCCGGCGGGCGCTGCCGAGCGCGCCGAGTCGCTGCTCGCCCCCGTGCTGCCGCGCCGCCGCACCCCCGAGGACGTGCCCCTGGACGCCGTCGCCGCACCCGACGGCACGGAACTCTTCTTCTGCGCCACCGGCCGCCCCGGACTGCCCGACTGGACAACCGACTTCGTCCCCGCAGAGCCCGCAGAGCACACAGAGCCCGCAGAGCCAGGAGCGCTGGTCGAACCCCCGGCATCCGGGACCGCCGGTGGCCTCCACCGCATCGACCACCTCGCCCTCACCCAGCCCTGGCACCAGTTCGACGAGGCCGCCCTCTTCCACCGCAGTGTCCTGGGGCTCGGCGCCCTGGACAGCGTGGACGTCGCCGATCCGTACGGGCTGCTGCGCAGCCGGGCCGTCACCAACGCCGACGGCAGCGTCCGTATCGCCCTCGGTGTCGGGCCGGCCCCGAGCGCCGACGACGGCGACCGGGCCCAGCACATCGCGCTCGCCACCGACGACCTCGTGACGGCGGCCCGCCGCTTCCGTGCCACGGGCGGCCGGCTGCTGACGATCCCCGCCAACTACTACGACGACCTCGCGGCCAGGTACGAGTTCGCCGACGGCGAGCTGGAGACCTTCCGCGAACTCGGCATCCTCTACGACCGCGACGCGGACGGCGCCTTCCGCCACTGTTATACGGAGACGGTCGGCCGGGTCTTCTTCGAACTGGTCCAGCGCGACGCGGGCTACCGCGGCTACGGCGCCCAGAACGCCCCGGTGCGGCTGGCGGCGCAGCACGTACGCAGGCCCGTGCGCTGAGCCGCGGTGGTCGGTCACAAGGCTCCCCGGCGGTCCGGATGTCCGGAATTTTGACTGACGCCCCGTTCCGAAGCTGGTGAGACTGGCAGGCGCACCCCCTGACAGGCACGAGCAGCGGAGGCGGACCGTCATGCCGAACGGAGCGCAGACCCTCGTGGAAGGCCTCGTGGACGCGGGCGTCGACGTGTGTTTCGCCAACCCCGGCACCTCCGAGATGCACTTCGTGGCCGCCCTGGACGACGTACCGGGCCTGCGCGGAGTGCTCTGCCTCTTCGAAGGCGTGGCCACGGGCGCGGCCGACGGCTACGGGCGCATGGCGGGCAAACCCGCCTCGACGCTCCTGCACCTGGGCCCCGGACTCGCCAACGGCCTGGCCAATCTGCACAACGCCCGCCGCGCCGGCACCCCCGTCGTGAACGTCGTCGGCGACCACGCCCTGCACCACAAACGGCTCGACGCGCCCCTGGAGTCCGACATCGGGTCCCTCGCCCGTACGGTCTCCGGCTGGACCCGGCGTACGTATCGCGCCACCGACCTCGCGAGCGACGCGGCCGAGGCCGTCGCCGCCGCGTACGGGCCGCCCGGCTCGGTGGCGACCCTGCTGGTGCCCGCCGACGTGTCCTGGACGGAGGCGGGCAAGTCCGGCCGGCCACCGGTACGGACCGGGCCCCGCCCCGGAGCCGTGTCCGCGGCGGCCGTCGAGGAGGCGGCCGGGATGCTGCGCTCCACCGAGCCCGCCGCGCTGCTCCTCGGCGGTGCGGCCACGCACGGCCGCGGGCTGCGCGCCGCCGCCCGGATCGCCGCCGCGACCGGCGCCCGGCTGCTGTGCGAGACCTTCCCGGCCCGCCTCGAACGCGGCGCGGGACTGCCCACGGTCGGGCGCCTCGCCTACCGGGAGGCGGACGCCTCCGCCCAACTGGCGGGCACACGCCTGCTGTTGCTCGCCGGAGCGGCCGAGCCGGTGACGTTCTTCGCGTACCCGGGGCAGAACGGCCGGATCGTCCCCGACGGGTGCCGGGTGCTGTCGGCGGCCACCGGAACCGAGGACGTGACAGCCGCACTCGAAGCCCTCGCGGAGCTGGTGAAGAGCGACGTGACCCCCGTACCGCAGGCGCCCCTGCGGCCCGAGCGGCCCACCGGCGCCCTGACCGGTGAGAGCGCCGCCGCGGCGATCGGCGCACTGCTCCCGGAACACGCGGTCGTCGTCGACGAGGCGAACACCTCGGGCATCTGGCTGCCCGCCGCGACGGCGGGCGCCCCGCCCCACGACTGGCTCACCCTCACCGGCGGAGCGATCGGGCAGGGCCTGCCCGCGGCCGTCGGTGCCGCGCTCGCCGCGCCCGACCGGCCCGTGCTCGCCCTGGAGGCGGACGGCAGTGCCATGTACACCCTTCAGGCACTGTGGACCATGGCCCGCGAGCAGCTCGACGTCACCGTCGTGCTCTTCGACAACCGCGCCTATTCGGTCCTCAACCTGGAGCTCCAGTCCGTCGGCGCGACCGCCGCGGGCCCCCGGGCCAACGATCTCCTCGACCTGTCCCGTCCCGACCTGGACTTCGTGGCCCTGGCCCGCGGCATGGGCGTACCCGCCGAACGGGCCGTGACCGCGGAGCAGTTCACCGTCCTGCTGGACCGGGCCCTGGAGGAGCCCGGTCCCTGTCTCGTCGAGTGCGTCGTACCACCGCTGGCCTGAACCCCGTCCCCGTCCCCGTCTCCGTCCCTGTCCCCGACCTCGTGCCGCAGTGGACTCAGTCGTCCCAGACGCCGGTGTGCTCGCGGTGCGCCGGCGTCAGACCGTTCACGAAGAAGCGGTCGTAGTACTCCTCCTCGACGTGGTGCGCCTGCAGCCAGACCCCCGGGACATGGATGGCGTCCGTGTGGGCCGGGAACCGCCGGTGCGTCCCGATGATGTACTCGCACACGTCACGGGCGCAGTCCACGACCCGTGACTCGTACTCACTGGCCTCGGCGAGATAGCGCTGCCCGTAGTCCTCCTTGTAGATCCGGGTGAAGACCTCCTTGTCCGTGTACGTGCCGCCGGGCCCGAACTTGGCCTCGATGACCGCGTCCACGGCCGCCGACATCGAGGGGTGCGCGGGCGGGCAGGCGGCCTCGATCAGGGGCTCGCCGTCGGGGGAGGTGAGACCCACCGGGTGCGAGCGCAGGTTCGCGTACCTGGGCAGCGGTACGTGCCAGCGCCACACGTCGGCGAGCCGCCAGCGCGGGGTGACGAAGGTGAAACCGAGCATCCTGCCGTACGCCTTCGAGAACTTCGGGTCGCCCAGGGCGATCTGCGGGTTGATCGAGGCGTGGATCCAGGCGCCGAGGCCCATCGCCTCGGCGGTGAGCATCAGGTTCTGCAGGAGCAGGTCCGCCTCGATCTGGGTGCGCATCGGGCCGAGCGCGCCCAGCGGCAGCTTCAGGTCGCCGTTCAGGAAGCCGTTGCGCACCCACTTGCGTACCCCGGCGGGGCGGTAGAGGTTGCGGTCGTCGACGAAGGTCGGGCGGGCCCCGTCAGGCTGCGTGAGCAGGTACATCAGGGCGTTGACGTACTGGTGGGACAGGTCGACCACCGGCAGGAACAGCGTCGTGCCGGGCAGGTTGGACAGGAACCGGTTCGAGTCGAGGTACGCCGGGAAGTCGCGCATCCCCTCGGCGACGTCGAGGCGGTGGTCCAGGATCCGCACCTTGGCCCGGTGGGCCCTCGCGACCAGCGTGGCGGCGTCGAAGGGCTCGTGCGGGGCGGGCTCCAGCTTGCGCAGGTAGTACGTGCCCGAGTCGTTGATCATGAAGAAGTGGGTGCCCTGAGCGTTGTCCGGGCTGCCCGCGGTCCGGCCCGCCATCGTGAGATTGGGCTTGGCCATGATGGGCTTGCCGTCCCGCGGATCGTCGAAGGGCCGGTCCGGCATGGTCAGCCCGGTGGCGCCGGTCAGCGCGATCAGCACCGCCTCCTCCAGCTCCGACAGGGGCTGCGGGGAGTGCGTGGAGCGGTGGCTCATGGACCCGGCCGGCACCGACGCGCCCCGGCTGACCCGGTGGGTGCGGCGGCGCCACAGGGTCTCCAGGAGAGGCCGCGCCAGCAGATCGTCGAGCCCCGGGTGTCCGGAGCGGTGCTCAGCCCGGCTCACCGTTGCCTCCGCGGTCGTGGCCGTCGGCGTCGCCGTCGTCCGTCGGGCGGATCGCCCGCCAGGGCGCGAAGGCGCTCGCGTCGCGCGGCAGCAGCGCCGCCAGCTCCGGGCAGTGCCGCAGGATCACGGAGTCCATGCCGCCCTTCTCGACCCAGTCGATACCGAGCGGGGTGTAGACCTCGGGCCGGTAGTCGACGGTCAGGAAGCGGTCGCTCTGCAGACGTCGGGTCGCCATCAGGATGAAGATGCGGAAGGCCGTGTCGCTGAAGCCGAAGCCCGTCGGCGGGTTCTCGGCGAACAGGCCCACCACGGTGTCGATCTCGTCGACCGAGCGGTACACCTCCTTGAGCCGCGCCAGCGACTCGGTGCTCTGCGTCAGCTCCTCGAAGGACCGGATGCGCTTCTTGTGCAGACCCTCGCGGAAGTCGTTGTAGCGCGGCACACCCCGCCGCCGGGTCCGTACGAGGTCCACCACCGACAGGTCGATGACCTCGCCGTCCCGCTCGAACCGCTGCAGCGCCTGCGGGTAGTTGTGCAGGGTGATCGCGCCGGGGTGGGCGATCCCGAACGAGTACAGCGCGTTCGCCAGTCCCGTCTTGCGGATCTGCGACTCGGCCGCGCCGCCCTGGATGTCCATGAACCCGACCGTCTCCAGCCGGTGCCCGAAGTGGTGCTCGCGCAGCTCGAAGTCGTCGGGGACCAGCGGATGCATGCGGTACACCGTGACGAAGTCCTCGGTCAGTGAGTACGGCGTCCCGTGGTGGTCCGGCATGGTCTGCGGGATGCCCTTGAGCGAGTGCGCCTCCAGCAGCCACAGTCCCAGCTGGTTCAGCCAGTTCTTCGGCGGGCCCTGCCAGTTGGTCTTCAGCCCGATGTCGATGGCCTTGGTGGCGAGGATCGCCGGGGTCCACTCCACCGTGTGTATCTTCGCGATGAGCGCCGAGACCACCAGCCGGGCCGTGTGGTAGACCCGCTCCTCGTTCATCGACGGATACTCGGCGCGCAGCGCGTCACAGACCGCGTTGTGCTCCCGCGCGAACAGGGTGTGCATCGCGCTGAGGCCCATCCACCAGCTCTCGTTGAACCCGGTGAGCGGAATGCCGTTCTGCGCGCCCGGCAGGTGGCCGTCCTCCAGGCGGAGTTTGGCGCCGCCGTCGGGCTCGCGCAGGAAGCGGGCGGTCTCCTCGTCGCCGCCGTACACCTCGGAGCCGTCCCACCAGTGCGAGGCCATGTTCCCGAACAGGATCGGCGGGCGGTTTCCCGGCTGGGCCAGCCCCTCGTTGTCGGTGAACCGCATCACGTTCTCCGCCGACCCGCCCGGCGTGTTGTGCCAGGGGTCGCTGCCGGGCGGCAGCGGCACCTCGACGGACGGGCCGCCGGCCGGGTACCGCCGGTGGTTGACCCAGTCGTGCACCTGGAACTGGATCCAGGCCGCCGCCAGCACATTGAGCGAGGTCGCGGGCAGGAAGCTGTCCCGCCGCAGCAGCTGACGGCTGACCGTGACCGGGTTGGGCGTGTCGAACTGGTCGGGCCGGTAGTCCGGTTTCAGGTTCCGCCCGAAGGCCGCGCCCACCGCGCCCATCCGCGGCTCGGACAGATCGTTGTACGACCCGTCGTACGAGCGCTCGGTACGCAGCCGCTCCTCGATCGGCCGCGGTACGGGCTGGGCCCTGGGCGGGGCCTCGCGCACCTCGGAGTCGATGAGGTTGAACCGGCGCAGCACCTTCCGCAGGAACACCAGGTTGAGCAGGCTCAGCTGCAACGGCAGCCGGTGCCAGGGCACATACCGGTTCAGCCGGGTCAGGGCGGCGCCGACGGGCCGGCCGAGGATCCGGTTGCGCAGCGGCTCCTCGGTGACGAAACGCAGCCCGAGCCGGTGCGCGCCGCTCGCCTGGTACGCGGCCTTGCGGGCCCGGTTGAGATTGCCGAGCGGACGGAACTCGTCGGTGGTGTACCAGGGGTTGAAGACCAGGTCCTCCACCCGCCGGGCCGCCGCCCGCGCCTCGGCCTCGTCCAGATCCTGGCCGGGTACGGTGAGCCGGGCCACCGCGATCGGCGGCGAGACGGCGTCCTTCCACTCCACCGAGGTGTCCTCGACCGGGGTGCGCAACTCGTCCACGTACCGCTGCACGCACAGCTCGAAGGAGACGTCGGCCGAGGCGAGCCGGCGGGCCAGCTCGTGGTGCAGGAAGTCGGGGTCGCGGCGGTCGGGCGGCGGAGCCGGCGGGGTTCCGGCGGCCGGGCGCAGCAGATAGCGCACGGGTCCCGCCTCGCCCCAGAGCATCGCGCCTCGGCTCCAATAGGTCTGCGTGGCAAGGGAGGTGACGGCCTGTCGGGTGGCTGCCTGGACATTGCGCCGCATGCGGGTGGCGGTCTCGAACCCGACCGCGAGCGGAAGCTTCACCAGGAGCCCGAACGCCTTCTGGAGCGGGTTGCGGGCGCCCGCCATCGCCTTGGCGAAGGCCACGAACTCGCGGGCGTCGCGGGCGTGCGACACGGGGTAGCTGGTGGCGAGCAGATCGTGGCTCTCCTCGTCCGACACCCGTACGCGCAGGGCCGCGCCGCGCAGGTCGGGGGTGCCGTCGCCCTGGCGGATGCCGCTCGCGTTCGACAGCCGCAGGGTCACCGGGTAGTCGGCGCCGGGGCGGGCGAAGCCGACGCGCAGGGCGGCGGGGAGGTCGTCGTGGAAGCGGAGCCGGGCGTTCTCCACGCCGAGCGGGGCCTTGGCGTGGATGGCGCGGGCCGTTCCGCCGCCGGCGGCCCGGCGGTTCTTGACCTGTACGTCCATCAGCTCCCGGGCCAGCCGATCGAAAACCAGCCGTTCCGCCTCGGGGCTTCCGCCTTCGTAGTGTTCGTACCGCTGATCGTACTGCCCGGTATCGGCCATCGGTCGTTTCCTTCGTACGGATGCGTGCGTACGGGACGGGGGCAGCACGCTACCGGCGGGGCGGGGTGGGGGGCAGCGGTGGTTCCCGCCGATGCGCGGTCCCTGGCGGTGGCCGTCGGTGCGACGTATCGGCCCACGTCAGGCCGCCGCGGGGCCTCTGCGCCCGCCACCCGCCCGCCCCGCGAGGCCCCGGCCCCACAGCAGCCACAGCCGGTGGGGGCGGGGGTGGCCGGGACTCTCGCCCTGCGCTTGCGCCGGCACGGACGGGCGCGTTCGCCGTCTGCGGCCCGGCGGGGGCCGTTCGCGCAGTTCCCCGCGCCCCTCAAAAGCGGGGCTGCGCCCCAGCCTTTGCCCCTGAAGGGGCGCGAGGAACTGCGCGCTCAGGCTCCACCGGCCCGCAGATGAAGTCCGGGCCCAGGCCCCACCCCCTAGGGGCGCGAGGAACTGCGCGGGCCACCCTCACCCGGCCGCAGGTGGAGTTGAAGGCCAGGCCTCACCCCCCAAGGGGTGCGAGCACCCCCGGCCCGCAGCCATATTGACGGGCCACGGCAACGGTGGTGTGCTCGGCGGACGGTGAGGGGAGGGCGCGTATGCCCAACGACCGTCACGCCAAAGGCCCGCGCTTCGCCGAACTGCGCCCCCTCAAACCCACCCCCGACCAGCCCGGCTTCCCGGTCTACCCGGACCTCGTGGAACGGCTGGCGGAGGACAAGGACCACCCCGACCCCGACGGAGTCGTCCCGCACACCATGGCGACCTGCGCCGCCTACGCGTACGCCGGATTCGCCCAGCGCGCGGACCCCGCCACCGTCGCCATGATCATGACGCGCCTCGGCCTGGAGGAGAACGACTGCCAGGTGTTCGAGCAGCGCGTGGACGCCATGCACATCGCGTCGGCCGCGTACCTGATCCAGGACCGCGACCGCAGGATCGCCGTCCTGTGCTACCGCGGCACCCAGCCCGAGGATGTCATCAGCATCCTCACGGACGCGGACGTCCGGCCCGAGACGCTCGACGTCGAGCTGGACGGCCGGCGCCACGAGGTCCACGCCGGCTTCTACCGGAACGTCCGCGCCACCCGCTACCTGGTCATCGAGGCCCTGGACCGCGCCCTGCGCGGCGAGTCCGTGGTCCCGGGCGAGACGGGCACCCGCGGCCACGGCCTGGAGGCGCTCTACATCACCGGCCACAGCCTCGGCGGTGCGATGGCCGCGCTGATGGGGGTGATGCTCACGATGGAGCCCCGCTACCGCCGCATCGCCGACAAGCTGAGGGCCGTCTACACCTTCGGGCAGCCCATGGTCGGCGGACCCGACTTCGCACGGGCCTGCGAGGAGGCCGCCGGTCCGTACGGCACCCGGCCCCTGCGTGAGCGGATGCTCCGTTACATCTTCGACCGTGACGTCGTACCGGCCCTGCCGCCCCGTCCGGTCGGACCGTACGCGCCGTTCGGCCGGGAGTTCCACTACCGCAGGTCGCGCGGGTTGATGGACACGGCCCTGGCCTTCGCCGCGGACTCGGCGCTGGAGGCGGTGACCCTGCCGGGCGAACTGCTGCGGACCCTGATCAGCAACCCGCTTCGGCAACCAGCGGCCCGCGCGGGGGAGTTGACGGTTCGTACCGCCGAATCGCTCCGGCGCTCCGTGCGACCCCTGCTGCGGGTACGGAGCGAGGGCTGGCAGGAGAGCGCCGAACCGGGCCTGCACTACCCGCAGATGGACTCCCTCGCCGGGCTGGCCGTGGTGGCGCCGCTGGCGTTCCTGGCCACCCGGCTGGCACTGACCCGGACGATCCCGTTCAAGTACTCCTTCGACGACCACGGCCCGGGCCACTACGTCAACGCCCTCGCTCCACCAGGGGTGTTGAGCGAGTTCGGAGACGTCCTGTAGCCCGGGCCGGGGTGCCCAGCGATCGCGATCCGGGGAAACCGCCTACGGCTTGGCGTTCCACTCCGCGAGGACGGGCCGGCCGTGCTCCAGCGAGAGCCGGCTCACCGTGGCCGTGTCCAGCCGGAACAGCCGCCCGTCAGAAGCGGGCAGTCCGAGCCGGCGCGCGGTCAGGACGCGCAGGAAGTGCGAGTGGGCCACCAGGACCACATCACCCTCGTCGAGCGCCTTCGCCGCGTGGGCGAGCACCCGGTCGGCCCGCTCGCCCACCTCGACGGGCGACTCGCCGGTGTGCCCGTCCGGGCCGGGCGGCACCCCGTCGTTCCACAGGTACCAGTCGGGACGGGTCTTGTGGATGTCGACGGTCTTGATGCCCTCGTACGCCCCGTAGTTCCACTCGTGCAGATCGGGGTCGACGACGGCCCCGGTCAGTCCCGCCAGCTCCGCGGTCCGTATCGCGCGCTGGAGCGGACTGGTGAGCACGAGGGCGCAGGACCGCCCGGCGAAGAGCGGGACGAGGGACTTCGCCTGTTCCTCGCCGTGGGGGGTGAGGGGCAGGTCGGTCCAGCTGGTGTGCTGTCCTGACCTGCTCCACTCGGTCTCGCCGTGTCTGACGAGGAGAAGGTCGCCCATGACTCCTACTTCGCGGACTCGACGGCGTGGCCGCCGAACTGGTTGCGCAGTGCCGCGATCATCTTCATCTGCGGCGAGTCGTCCTGCCGGGACGCGAAGCGGGCGAACAGCGACGCGGTGATCGCGGGCAGCGGTACCGCGTTGTCGATGGCCGCCTCGACGGTCCAGCGGCCCTCGCCGGAGTCCTGCGCGAAGCCGCGCAGCCGCTCCAGGTGCTCGTCCTCGTCCAGCGCGTTGACCGCCAGGTCCAGCAGCCAGGAACGGATGACCGTGCCCTCCTGCCAGGACCGGAAGACCTCGCGCACATCGGTGACCGAGTCGACGGCCTGGAGGAGTTCCCAGCCCTCGGCGTAGGCCTGCATCATGGCGTACTCGATGCCGTTGTGGACCATCTTGGAGAAGTGCCCGGCGCCGACCTTGCCCGCGTGCACGAACCCGGCGTCGCCCTCGGGCTTGAGGGCGTCGAAGACCGGCTGGACCTTGGCGATGTGCTCGGCGTCGCCGCCGACCATCAGCGCGTAGCCGTTCTGCAGGCCCCAGACACCGCCCGAGACGCCGGCGTCGACGAAGCCGATGCCCTTGGCCGCCAGCTCCTCGGAGTGCTTCTCGTCGTCCGTCCAGCGCGAGTTGCCGCCGTCCACGACCACGTCACCGGGTTCAAGGAGGTCCCCGAGTTCGTCGATGACGCCCTGGGTCGCGGCACCGGCGGGAACCATCACCCACACCACGCGCGGGCCTTCGAGCTTGCCCACCAGTTCGGCCAGGCTGCTCACGTCGGCGAGCTCCGGGTTGCGGTCGTAGCCGATGACGGTGTGGCCCGCGCGGCGGATGCGCTCGCGCATGTTGCCGCCCATCTTGCCGAGCCCGATGAGACCGAGCTGCATCGCAGTCATGTCAGTTCACTTCTTCCGGAGAGTGCGGTACGTGGCCACGAGGGCGCTGGTGGAGGAGTCGAGGCCGGGGACGGCGGCGCCCTCGGTGAGGGCGGGTTCGACGCGCTTGGCGAGGACCTTGCCGAGCTCGACGCCCCACTGGTCGAAGGAGTCGATGTGCCAGATGGCGCCCTGCACGAACACCTTGTGCTCGTAGAGGGCGATGAGCTGGCCGAGGACCGAGGGGGTCAGTTCGCGCGCGAGGACCGTGGTCGTCGGGTGGTTGCCCCTGAACGTCTTGTGCGCCACCAGTTCCTCGGCGACGCCCTCCGCCCGCACCTCCTCCGGCGTCTTGCCGAAGGCGAGCGCCTGGCCCTGGGCGAAGAGGTTCGCCATCAACAGGTCGTGCTGGGCCGCGAGTTCGCCGCCGAGTTCGGCGACCGGGTTGACGAAGCCGATCAGGTCGGCCGGGATCGTCTTCGTGCCCTGGTGGATCAACTGGTAGTACGCGTGCTGCCCGTTGGTGCCGGGCGTGCCCCAGACGACCGGGCCCGTCTGCCACTCCACGGGGTGCCCGTCGCGGTCCACGGACTTGCCGTTGGACTCCATGTCGAGCTGCTGCAGGTACGCCGTGAACTTGGACAGGTAGTGCGAGTACGGCAGCACCGCGTGCGACTGCGCGTCGAAGAAGTTGCCGTACCAGACGCCCAACAGGCCGAGCAGCAAGGGGGCGTTGGACTCGGCGGGGGCCGTGCGGAAGTGCTCGTCGACGAGGTGGAAGCCGTCGAGCAGTTCCCGGAAGCGGTCCGGGCCGATCGCGATCATCAGGGACAGGCCGATGGCGGAGTCGAACGAGTACCGTCCGCCGACCCAGTCCCAGAACTCGAACATGTTCGCGGTGTCGATGCCGAAGTCGGCGACCTTCTCCGCGTTCGTCGACAGCGCCACGAAGTGCTTGGCCACGGCGGCCGGTTCACCGCCGAGTCCGGCGAGCAACCAGGACCGCGCCGAGGTCGCGTTGGTGATCGTCTCGATGGTGGTGAAGGTCTTCGAGGCGACGATGAACAGCGTCTCGGCCGGGTCGAGGTCGCGGACGGCCTCGTGCAGGTCGGCCCCGTCGACGTTCGACACGAACCGGACCGTCAGATCCCGGTCGGTGAAGGCGCGCAGCGCGTCGTACGCCATCGCCGGGCCCAGGTCGGAGCCGCCGATGCCGATGTTGACGACAGTGCGGATGCGGCTGCCGGTGTGGCCGGTCCACTTGCCGGAGCGGACCTGGTCGGCGAAGCCGGCCATCCGGTCGAGCACGGCGTGCACCTTCGGCACGACGTTCTCGCCGTCGACCTCCACGACCGCGTCGCGCGGGGCGCGCAGCGCGGTGTGCAGGACCGCCCGGTCCTCCGTCGTGTTGATCCGCTCGCCCCTGAACATCGCGTCCCGCAGGCCGAACACATCGGTGGCGGTGGCGAGTTCCTGGAGCAGCGCGAGCGTCTCGTCGGTGATCAGGTGCTTCGAGTAGTCGATGTGCAGATCGCCCACGCGCACGGTGTAGCGCTCGGCGCGCTCCGGGTCCGTCGCGAACAGCTCACGCAGATGCGCGTGCAGGAACGGCCCGGCCCGGTGGTCCTCCAGAGCGGTCCACTCCGGGCGGCGGGTGAGCTTCGGTGAGTCAGACACGGCTCTCCCTCTGGGCGTCGTCCCCGCGCAGGGCGACGGCGTACATCTCGTCCGCGTCGAGCCGCCGCAGTTCCTCGGCGATCAGCTCGGACGTGCTGCGGACCTTCAGTGCGAGGGTGCGCGAGGGCTGGCCCGGCAGGGACAGCGTCGCGAGCGGGCCCTCGGGGCGGTCGATGACGATCTCGCCGTTCTCGGTGCCGAGCTTCACGGCGGTGACCACGGGCCCCGCGGTGACGACCCGGTCGACCGTGACCTGGAGACGGGCCTCCAGCCAGCGCGCGAGCAGTTCGGCGCTCGGGTTCTCGGCCTCGCTCTCGACGGCGGCCGAGACGATCTTCGTGCGGGCCTGGTCGAGAGCGGCGGCGAGCATGGAACGCCACGGCGTCAGCCGGGTCCAGGCGAGGTCCGTGTCGCCCGGCGCGTACGCGGCGGCACGCGCCTCCAGGGCGTCCAGCGGGGTCTCCACGGCGTACATGTCGGTGATCCGGCGCTGCGCGAGGGCGCCCAGCGGGTCCTTGACCGGGATCTTCGGCGCGTCCACCGGCCACCAGACGACGACGGGCGCGTCCGGGAGCAGCAGGGGCAGGACCACCGAGTCGGCGTGGTCGGACACCTCGCCGTACATGCGCAGGATGACCGTCTCGCCGGTGCCGGCGTCCGCGCCGACCCGTACCTCGGCGTCGAGATGGGAGTTCGTGCGGTCGCGCGGGGTGCGGGCGTGCCGCTTGATGACGACCAGGGTGCGCGAGGGGTGCTCGTGCGAGGCCTCCTCGGCCGCCTTGATCGAGTCGTAGGCGTTCTCCTCGTCCGTCACGATGACCATCGTCAGGACCATGCCCACGGCTGGCGTGCCGATGGCGCGGCGACCCTGCACGAGGGCCTTGTTGATCTTGCTTGCCGTGGTGTCGGTCAGGTCGATCTTCATGGCCTGCGCCAGCTCCGTCCGTCTCGTGCGAGCATCTCGTCGGCTTCCCCGGGACCCCAGGTGCCCGAGGCGTACTGCGCGGGTTTGCCGTGCGTGTCCCAGTAGCCCTCGATCGGGTCGAGGATCTTCCAGGACTCTTCCACCTCCTGGTGGCGGGGGAAGAGGTTGGCGTCTCCGAGCAGTACATCCAGGATCAGGCGTTCGTACGCCTCCGGGCTGGACTCCGTGAACGACTCGCCGTACGCGAAGTCCATCGACACGTCCCGGATCTCCATCGACGTACCCGGCACCTTCGATCCGAAGCGCACCGTCATGCCCTCGTCCGGCTGGACGCGGATGACGATCGCGTTGGCACCCAGTTCCTCGGTGGCGGTGGAGTCGAAGGGGGAGTGCGGGGCGCGCTGGAAGACGACCGCGATCTCGGTGACGCGCCGGCCCAGCCGCTTGCCGGTGCGCAGGTAGAAGGGGACGCCCGCCCAGCGGCGGTTGTCGACCTCCAGCTTGACGGCCGCGTACGTGTCGGTCGTCGACCCGGGATCGATGCCGTCCTCGTCGAGGTAGCCGCGCACCTTCTCGCCGCCCTGCCAGCCCGCCGCGTACTGGCCGCGGACCGTGTGCTCGCCCAGGTTCTCCGGCAGCTTCACGGACTTGAGGACCTTGAGCTTCTCGGTGAGCAGCGAGTCGGCGTCGAAGGCGATGGGCTCCTCCATCGCGGTGAGCGCCATCAGCTGGAGGAGGTGGTTCTGGATGACGTCACGGGCGGACCCGATGCCGTCGTAGTAGCCCGCACGGCCTCCGATGCCGATGTCCTCGGCCATCGTGATCTGTACGTGGTCCACGTACGACCGGTTCCAGATGGGCTCGTACATCTGATTGGCGAAGCGGAGCGCCAGGATGTTCTGGACGGTCTCCTTGCCGAGGTAGTGGTCGATCCGGAACACCTGCTCCGGGTCGAACACCTCGTGCACCACGCGGTTCAGCTCGCGCGCGCTCTTCAGGTCACGGCCGAACGGCTTCTCGATCACCCCGCGCCGCCAGGAGCCCGCGGGCGCCTCGGCCAGGCCGTGCTTCTTGAGCTGCTTGACGACCTTGGGGAAGAACTTCGGCGGTACGGAGAGGTAGAAGGCGTAGTTGCCGCTCGTACCCCGGGACTTGTCCAACTCGTCGACGGCGGCACGCAGTTGCTCGAACGCCTGGTCGTCGTCGAAGTCGCCCGGGATGAACCGCATGCCCTCGGCGAGCTGCTGCCAGACCTCCTCGCGGAACTCGGTGCGCGCGTGGTCGCGGACCGAGTCGTGCACGATCTGGGCGAAGTCCTCGTCCTCCCAGTCGCGCCGCGCGAAGCCGACGAGCGAGAAGCCCGGCGGCAGCAGGCCGCGGTTGGCCAGATCGTAGACGGCCGGCATGAGCTTCTTGCGCGACAGGTCGCCGGTCACCCCGAAGATGACGAGACCGGAGGGCCCGGCGATCTTCGGCAGTCGGCGGTCCTGGGGGTCACGGAGGGGATTGACCCACCCGTCGCCCTGCTCCAGCACCTCGGCGAGCGACCGCGGCGCGAGATCGGCGGCGGCCGGGTCGGCGGCCACGGCGGTGGCAGCGACGGCCTTCGCACGACGCGGCGCGGCCTTCTTGGCACCGGCGGTCTTCGCGGCTGCCGCGGTCTTCTTGGTGCCCGAGGCCTTCGTGGCACCCGCAGTCTTCTTGGCGCCAGCGGTCTTCGCGGCGCCGGCGGTCTTGGTGGCGCCTGCGCTCTCCTTGGCGCCCGCGGCCTTCTTCGTGGTCGCGGCCCGCTTGGCCTTGGCCGTCGGGGCGGCGGAGGCGGACGCGCCCGGTGCCGTACCGGCCGTCTCCGACGCGGCTCCCTCGGGAGGGTTCTTGCTCATTCGCCGTCAACTCCCTTGCTGTTCAGCGAGACCGTGACCGCGTCCAGCAGCTCGTCCCAGGCCACCGCGAACTTCGCGACGCCCTCGGTCTCCAGCTGTCCGACGACCTCGTCGTACGAGATGCCCTGCTTCTCGACGGCGTCCAGGTCCGCGCGGGCCTGGGCGTAACCGCCGCTCACCGTGTCGCCGCGGATCTCGCCGTGGTCGGCGGTGGCGTTCAGCGTGCCCTCGGGCATCGTGTTGACCGTGCCGGGCGCGACCAGCTCGTCGACGTACAGCGTGTCCTTGTAGGACGGGTCCTTGACGCCGGTCGAGGCCCACAGCGGACGCTGCTTGTTGGCGCGGGCGCCACCGAGCGCGTTCCAGCGCTCACCGTCGAAGACCTGCTCGTACGCCTCGTACGCGAGCCGTGCGTTGGCGAGCGCCGCCTTGCCCTTGAGCGCGAGGGCCTCGTCCGTGCCCACCTGCGTCAGCCGCTTGTCGATCTCGCTGTCGACGCGGGAGACGAAGAAGGAGGCCACGGAGTGGATGGTGGCGAGGTCCAGGCCCTTGGCCTGCGCCTTCTCCAGGCCGGCCAGGTAGGCGTCCATGACCTCGCGGTAGCGCTCCAGCGAGAAGATCAGCGTGACGTTGACGCTGATCCCGAGGCCGATGACCTCGGTGATCGCGGGCAGTCCGGCCGTGGTCGCCGGGATCTTGATCATGACGTTCGGGCGGTCGACCAGCCAGAAGAGCTGCTTGGCCTCGGCGACCGTCGCCTTCGTGTCGTGGGCGAGGCGCGGGTCGACCTCGATGGAGACCCGGCCGTCCCGGCCGCCGGTCGCGTCGTGGACGGGCCGCAGTATGTCGGCGGCGGCGCGGACGTCGGCGGTCGTCATCATCCGTACGGCCTCGTCGACCGTGACGCGGCGCGCGGCGAGGTCGGCGAGCTGCTCCTCGTAGCCCTCGCCGGAGCCGATCGCGGCCTGGAAGATGGAGGGGTTGGTGGTGACGCCGACGACGTGCCGCGTCTCGACGAGTTCGGCGAGATTGCCCGATGTGATGCGCTTGCGGGACAGGTCGTCGAGCCAGATGGAGACGCCTTCGCCGGAAAGGGCCCTGAGGGGTTCAGCGGTGGTGATGGTCTGGGTCACAGTGATCATCTTCCTTCGTGCAGTGGGATCAACCGCGGGCGGCGGCGACGGATTCCCGCGCGGACGCGGCGACGTTCTCGGCGGTGAAGCCGTACTCGGCGAACAGGACCTTGGCGTCGGCGGAGGCGCCGAAGTGCTCCAGGGAGACGATGCGTCCGGCGTCACCGACGTACCGGTACCAGGTGAGACCGATGCCCGCCTCGACCGCCACACGGGCCTTCACGGCTGTCGGCAGGACACTCTCCCGGTACTCGGCGGACTGCTCCTCGAACCACTCCACGGACGGCATCGACACCACGCGGGTGCCCACTCCCTCGGCTTCCAGCTGCTCGCGTGCCGCCACGGCGAGCTGCACCTCGGAGCCGGTCGCGATGAGGATCGCGTCGGGCACCTCGGTGGAGGAGTCGCGCAGAACGTAGCCGCCCCTGGCCGCGTCGGTGTTGGCCTCGTAGGTCGGTACACCCTGACGGGTGAGGGCCAGGCCGTGCGGGGCCGGGTTCACCGCGTGCCGCCGGGTGATCTCGGCCCAGGCGATCGCGGTCTCGTTGGCGTCGGCCGGGCGCACGATGTTCAGCCCGGGGATGGCGCGCAGCGAGGCCAGGTGCTCGACCGGCTGGTGGGTCGGGCCGTCCTCGCCGAGACCGATGGAGTCGTGCGTCCACACGTAGGTGACGGGGAGCTGCATCAGGGCGGACAGGCGGACGGCGTTGCGCATGTAGTCGGAGAACACCAGGAAGGTGCCGCCGTAGATACGGGTGTTGCCGTGCAGCGCGATGCCGTTCATCTCCGCCGCCATGGAGTGCTCGCGGATACCGAAGTGGATCGTGCGGCCGTACGGGTCGGCCTCGGGGAGCGGGTTGCCCGCCGGGAGGAACGACGACGTCTTGTCGATGGTGGTGTTGTTGGAGCCCGCGAGGTCGGCGGAGCCGCCCCACAGTTCGGGCAGCACACCGCCGAGGGCCTGGAGGACCTTGCCGGAGGCCGCGCGGGTCGCCACGGACGTGCCGGTCTCGAACACCGGGAGCGCGTTCTCCCAGCCCTCGGGCAGCTGGCCGGCCACGATCCGGTCGAAGAGCTTCGCCTGCTCGGGCCGCGCGGTGCGCCACTCGGCGAGCTGCTTGTTCCAGGCGGCGTGGGCCTCGGCGCCGCGGTCGAGGGCGCGACGGGCGTGGTCCAGGACCTCGTCCGACACCTCGAAGGACCGCTCGGGGTCGAAGCCCAGGAGGCGCTTGGTGGCCGCGATCTCCTCCGCGCCGAGCGCCGAGCCGTGCGAGGCCTCGGTGTTCCGCGCGTTCGGGGCGGGCCAGGCGATGATCGTGCGCATCGCGATGATCGAGGGCCGCCCGGTCTCGTTCCTGGCGGCGGTCAGGGCCTCGTACAGCGCGGGTACGTCGATGTCGCCGGCCGAGTCGCCGTCCGTCGAGGGCTCGACGCGCTGGACGTGCCAGCCGTAGGCCTCGTACCGCTTCAGCACGTCCTCGGAGAAGGCCGTGGCGGTGTCGCCCTCGATCGAGATGTGGTTGTCGTCGTAGAGGAAGACGAGGTTGCCGAGCTTCTGGTGGCCGGCGAGGGAGGACGCCTCGGCGGAGATGCCCTCCTCCAGGTCGCCGTCGGAGACGATGCCCCAGACGGTGTGGTCGAAGGGGGACTCGCCCTCGGGGGCGTCCGGGTCGAAGAGGCCGCGCTCGTAGCGGGCGGCCATCGCCATGCCCACCGCGTTGGCCACGCCCTGGCCCAGCGGGCCCGTGGTGGTCTCAACCCCGGCCGTGTGGCCGTACTCGGGGTGTCCCGGCGTCTTCGAGCCATGGGTGCGGAACGCCTTCAGGTCGTCCAGCTCCAGCTCGTAGCCGGAGAGGAAGAGCTGGGTGTAGAGCGTCAGCGAGGTGTGGCCGGGGGAGAGGACGAAGCGGTCGCGGCCGGTCCACTCCGGGTCGGCGGGGTCGTGACGCATCACCTTCTGAAAGAGGGTGTACGCGGCCGGGGCCAGACTCATCGCGGTGCCGGGGTGGCCGTTGCCGACCTTCTGCACGGCGTCCGCCGCAAGCAGCCTGGCAGTGTCGACGGCTCGGCGGTCCAGGTCGGTCCACTCCAAGCTGTCAGGTGTCTGCGCGCTCATCTTCAACAAATCCTCACCGGAAGCCCGATAACTGCTCTGATGCCTTCAACCTTAAAAGTCAGACTTTTTCTGGGGAAGGTACCCCTGTGTCAGCCTTTGGTGAAAGTGGGACAACGATCGCGGGACCGAGCCGGTAAGAGAAGGACATGGCGGACACAAACACCCAATTCGAGGACGGATTCAAGGGCGGACACGAAGACGGGTACGAGGGCGGGTACGAAGTCGGGCACGAGGATGGACGTGAGAGCGGACATGACGGCGGCCGGACCGGGATCAAGACCTTTCCCTTCCCCGTCGACCTCAGCGTCCTCGGCGTAGGCATGCAGGTGGGCCCGATGGAAGCAGGCCGCAGCTGGCATTCGGGTGAACAGATCGAGCGCGTCCACCGCATCGACTTCCACGTGGTCCTGTTCTTCCGGGGCGGCCCCGTCCGCCACATGATCGACTTCGACGAGTACGAGGCCGGGGACGGCGAGATCCTGTGGATCCGGCCCGGTCAGGTGCACCGCTTCTCCTCGGCGGCGGACTACCGCGGCACCGCCCTGATCATGCAGCCGGGCTTCCTGCCCCGCGCCACCGTCGAGGCGACCGGCCTCTACCGCTACGACCTGCCCCCGCTGCTGCGCCCCGACCGCGACCAGCTCACCGGACTGGAGAACTCCCTCGCCCAGCTGGAACGCGAGTACGTCGACACGCGCACCCTGCCGCTCAGCCTGCACACCGCCGTGCTGCGGCACACCCTGACCGCGTTCCTGCTGCGCCTGGCCCATCTGGCGGCCGGTGCCGCCGACGCGGCCCACGCGCGGGCGGACAGCACCTTCACCCGCTTCCGCGAGGCCGTCGAGAAGGGCTTCGTCACCAACCACAGCGTCAGCGCCTACGCCGACGCCCTCGGCTACTCCCGGCGCACCCTCGTCCGCGCGGTCCGCGCCGCCACCGGCGAGACCCCCAAGGGCTTCATCGACAAACGGGTCGTCCTGGAGGCCAAGCGCCTGCTGGCCCACACGGACATGCCGATCGGCCGCATCGGCGCCGTCGTGGGCTTCCCGGACGCGGCCAACTTCTCCAAGTTCTTCACCCAGCACACGGGCACGACACCGGTGGCGTTCCGGGCGGAGCTGCGCTGAGACGCCGGGGTCACGCGGAGACGCCGGTGGAGGGGCGGCCCGACCGGGCCGCCCCTCCACCGGTGCCTGACTGCCGTGACTACGGCCTCAGTGACCGAAGTTGAACCAGTTCACGTTCACGAAGTCCGCCGGCTGGCCGCTCGTGAAGGTCAGATAGACGTCGTGTGTGCCGGTGACGTTGCTGATGTTCGCGGGTACGGTCCGCCAGCTCTGCCAGCCACCGGTGTTGGCCAGCGCGAAGCTGCCGACGGGCGTGCTCGTACGGCTGTCGAGGCGGACCTCCACCAGACCGCTGACGGCGTTGCCCGCGCCGCTCGCGACCCGGGCGACGAACTGCTTGGCCGCCGTGGAGCCGAAGTTGACGCCCTTGTACTGCACCCAGTCGCCGTTGGCGAGCGCGCCGATGTTCTGGCCGCCGCCCGAGTCGGTGGTGGTCTCGGTGATCGTGCCGCTCTGGCCGTCGAACGACTCGGCCTGGATCGCGCTGTACGCGTCGCGGTTGCCGGTCGGCGGAGGGGTGGTGCCGCCGCCTGAGGTGAGCACCTGCACGTAGTCCACGACCATCGGGTTGCCCGGCACCGTGGCACCGTCCGGGCCACCGCCGAAGGCGTCCACGAAGCCGCCGCCCATCGCCACGTTCAGGATGATGAAGTACCCGTGGTTCGTGGCGTTCGCCCAGGTCGTCGCGTCGACCTGGTTGGCCCGTACGGTGTGGTAGTTGACGCCGTCGACGTAGAAGCGGATCTCCTCCACGCTCGTAGAGCGGTCCCACTCCAGGCCGTAGGTGTGGAAGCCCGCCTGGCAGGTCGTGCCGGGACAGGCGGTCGAGCCGCCGATGCCGGTCGTCTCGTTGCACGGGCCGCCCGGGTTGGTGCCGCAGTGCATCGTGGACCACACGGTGTTGAGGCCCTGGACGTTCTCCATGATGTCCAGCTCGCCGACGGCCGGCCAGTTCTGGTAGTTGCCGCGGTAGGGCGCGCCCAGCATCCAGAACGCCGGCCAGTACCCGCGGGCGGCCGTGCCCGTGACATTGGGCATCTGGATACGGGACTGGACGCGCAGCTTGCCCCCGGCGGGCGGCTGGAAGTCGGTGCGGTTGGTCTCGATACGGCCCGAGGTCCAGTTGCCCGAGGCGTCGCGCCGCGGGGTGATCCGGAGGTTCCCGGCCCCGTCCAGCGCCACGTTGTTGGTGCTGGACGTCATGTTCTCGATCTCGCCGGTGCCCCAGTTGGTGGGGCCGCCCGGGTAGCCGTGGCCGGTCGAGTACTGCCAGTTCGCGGTGTTGACGCCGGTGCCGGCCGTGCCGTTGAAGTCGTCGACGAAGACCTGGGTCCAGCCGCTGGGCGGCGTGGGCGCGTCGGCCTGTGCCGCCGAGGCCCCGGCCGCCGCCAGGCTCAGTACGCCGACGAGCGCGATGACCGAGCGCCGTATTCGGCCGGGTCTTGCAGGTGTGCCGGAAGTTTCCCTCATGGGTGCCTCTTAGGTACGGAGTGGGGGTGCGCGGATGCTTTTCGAGAGCTTTGAGAGCGCTCTCATCACAGCTGCGCGGCCAATGTGCTCTTCGGCACTCCGGGCGTCAAGAGGTAAAGCAGAGATTGCCCACGGCGGGCCGGGGAGTTCACTCCATGAAGAAGGGGCGGATCGGACGGGACGTCAGAAAGCGCTTCCCGCACGCCAGTTGGCCCACGACATGTTCCAGCCGTTGAGGCCGTTCGCCGGATCCACCGTGTCCTCGCCCGAGTTCTCCACCACGACCACGTCTCCGAGCATGGAGCTCTTGTAGAAGGCGTGGCCGGGCTCGGCGGTGTCGCCCCCGCCCTTGGCGTCGCGCAGCCCGATGCAGCCGTGCGTGGTGTTGCTGTCGCCGAAGACGGACGACGACGCCCAGTAGTTGCCGTGGATGAACGTGCCCGAGGTCGTCAGGCGCTGTGCGTGCGGCACGTCGCCGATGTCGTACTCGTCGCCGAGCCCGACCGTGGACGACTCCATCCGTGTCTTCTCGAACCGCTCGCTGATCACCATGATCCCGGACCAGGTGGTGTGCTCGGCGTCCCCGCCCGACACGGGGTACGTGGCGAGGGTCCGCCCGTCCCGCCGTACCGTCATCGTCTTCGCCGCCAGGTCGACCGTACTGATCTGCTCGCGGCCGATGTGGAAGGTGACGTCCTTGGACTGGGTGCCGTAGACACCGGACGCGCCCTCGACGTCCTTCAGCCGCAGGGCGAGGGTGATCTTCGTGCCCGCCGCCCAGTACTCCTCGGGCCGGAAGTCGAGCCGGGTGTCGCTGAACCAGTGCCCCACGACCTCGACCTGCGGGTCCGCGGTCACCGTGATCGCCTTCTCGACGGCGGCGCGGTCCGTCACGGCGTGCGTGAAGGTGACGGACACGGGCATGCCGACGCCGGAGGTGGACCCCGCCTCGGGGGTGAACCGCCCGACGAAGGTGTTCGCGGGCGTCCTGGTGGTGAAGGAGAGGGCCTGCTCGGTGGCGTCCTGGGTCCCGGCCCCGGCTGCGACCGCGGCCGTGACCGTGTACGCGGTGCCGGAGTACGGGTTCCGGTCGGAGGTCCACGTCGTACGGGACTCGTCGAAGGACCCGGCGAGGGCGGCGCCGTCGGAGGCCGTGACCCGCACGTGGGAGAGCGTGCCGGAGGAGGCGGTGACCTTGACCGGGCTGGTGAAGTCGGCGTTCCGGCTGCCGTCGGCGGGGGTGAGGGTGAGAGTGGGGGCCTTCGCCGTGGCGGAGGCGGAAGCGGTGGCGGTGGAGGCGGCCGTGGAGGCCGCGGGGGTGCTGCCGGAGGTCGCGTCCGAGGCGTCGGCCCGGGAGCCGCAGCCCGTGAGCACGGCGGCCGGTACGGCTGCGAGCACGGCGAGAACGCCCCGCCGGGACCATGGCTCCGGCCCGTCGGATAGGTGCGAGACGCCCACGAGATGCCTTCCTGAGGTGACCACTGGTGTGGGTGCAGCCTGCTCCTCTTGTCTGGGTTCGTGCTGTGAACGGGTGGGGTCCCGGCTGAGATTCCTGTGAGGAGCAGCCGCGCCGCTGAGCCGCTGGTTCGCTGTGGCTCCTGGGCTGCCGGGCGCGGGTCGGTGAACGCTTGCGCAGCGGGTGTGAACAGAAAACGGATCCTTTCTCCCGAGCGCCTTCCGAGGGGCCACGCGCTAGCTTGATCGTGCCGATCGAATCCTCGTTCGGCCGCGCCTTCCCGTACACGGAACTCGCGTGTCACGCAGAGGCGTTGACGGGCACCGGGGCGAGGGGAATGGGACGGTGGCGCAAGAGCGTGTGCAAGACCCTTGGCGGCTGCTCCTGGTCGAGGACGACCAGGAGTTGGGCACGATGCTCTCCGAGGTGTTGCGGGACGAGGGATACGCGGTCGACGTGGCGACGGACGGTCAGCGCGGCCTGCACCTCGGCCTCGCCCGGCAGTACGACGTGCTCGTCGTCGACCGGCGCCTGCCCGTGCTCGACGGCCTCGACCTGCTGGGCCGGCTGCGCTCTCGCGCGGTCCGTACACCGGTCATGCTGCTGACCGCGATGGGCACGGTCCACGACCGGGTCGACGGCCTGGACGCGGGTGCCGACGACTACCTGGTCAAGCCCTTCGAGCTGGACGAGTTCAGCGCCCGATTACGGGCTCTGTGCCGCCGGGCACTCGATGTGGCCGACGTGCTGAGGATCGGCTCGGGGCACCTGCACGTCAGCCGGCGCGAGGTGGAACTGGCCGACGGCGAGCGGATCGCCCTCGCCGCGCGGGAGTTCGAACTGCTGTGGGTGCTGGCCTCCCGCCCCGCAACCGTGTACTCGCGGGCGGAGCTGCGCCGGGCCGTCTTCCACGAGACGCCCGCGACCTCCATCGTCGACACCTACGTCTACTACCTGCGCCGCAAACTCGGCCGGCAGGTGGTGCGCACGGTCCGTGGCCTGGGCTACCGCCTGGGGGCGCTGTGAGGGCGTCGGCGTACGGGGAATGGGCGGCGGTGCGCCGGGCACGCCTGCGGATCTCGGTGATCACCGGCGCCACCATCACCCTGCTGATCACGCTCGTCGGCGGCGTGGCCCACACGGTCATGACCCACGCGCAGGACGAGCAGGTCCGGCGGGAGCTGCGCTACGGCGCGTCGCGCGGCGACCTGTCGAGCCCCCCGGTCTGCACCTGGCTGTACACACCGGGCGCGATCCCGCTCGCGAACAGCCCGGACGGCTTCCCGGTGCGCGCCGACATGGACCGGGCGCTGCGGACCCGGGAGGCCGTGGAACGCACCGTACGGCGCAACGGCACGGTCTACCTCGTGCGGACGCAGGTCAGGGCGGACGGCGAGCTGGTGCAGGCGGTGTTCGACCTGCGTTTCCAGCTCGCCGACCGGAGGTACCTGTGGTCGGCGCTGGGCGTCGCCGAGGTCGTGGGACTGCTTGCCGCGACCGCGACCGGTGCCGTCCTGGGGCGCCGGGCGGTGGCCCCGCTGGCCGACGCCCTCACCCGGCAGCGCCGGTTCGTCGCGGACGCCAGCCACGAGCTGCGCACCCCGATCACCCAGGTGTACACGCGGGCGCAGGTGCTGGCCCGGCAGGCGGTCGCCGACGATCTGCCGGCCCGGCACCGGGACGGACTGGCCCGGCTGGTCGGTTCGGTCGGCCGCCTCGGCGAGGTCCTGGACGACCTGCTGCTGTCCGCGAGCCTCGCGGCGGACCCGGCGCGGCGGTCGGAGCACCGCCATGTCGAACTGGTGACGCTGGCCCGGTCGGTGGTCGCCGAGGAGTCGGACCGCACACGCGACAGCGGCCTCACGGTGGTCGTGAACGGTCCGTCGTATCCGCTGTGCGTCGACGGCATCGAGTCCGCGCTGCGCCGCGCGGTCGGCGAGCTGCTGGTGAACGCGATCGGACACACCCCGGCGGGCGGGCGGATCGAGGTGGACCTCGCGCAGGCCGACGGGACGGTGCAGCTCACCGTCACCGACACCGGGTCCGGCTTCGATCCCGCCGAGGCGGAGCGGCTGTTCGAGAGGTTCCACCGGGGCGACGCGGGCGGACAGTACGGTCTGGGACTCGCGCTGCTGCGGGAGGTCATCGCCCATCACGGCGGCACGGTGGCCGCCACCGGCCGCCCGGGGCGTGGCGCGCGGTTCACGATCCGGCTGCCGGAGTGCGCCTCGTCGGGCGTCCCGGATCCGGCGCCCGCGGTCACGGCAGGTCGGTGGTGAGGAGCAGCCGGGCCGCGGCCCGGACGTCGGCGTCCAGCGGCCGGTCCCGCTCGACCGCCGGAACCGTTGCGACGAGGGCGTCGAGCAGTTCGCCGCACCCGGGCGCGGTGGGGCGGCGCGCCCCGACGTGCACGGCCTGGCGCAGCCCGACGGCGAGGGACCCGCACAGCAGGCCGAGCAGCTCCGCCATGTCGTAGGAGCGCAGGGCGGCCTGGGTGCCGAACGGGACGACGTCCTGGTTGTGGAGGTTGGTCGGCAGGCTCTGCATCCCGGCCGGTGTCGCCGCGCGGCGGATCTCGGCGACGAGCGAGGTGGTGGCCAGCTGCACGCCCTGCAGTCCGTGCTCCCGGCCCGGCGCCGTGGCGAGCATCGGCGGCAGCCCGCCGTTGCGCGCCGGATCCACCAGCAGGTCGAGCTGGCGCTCGGCCAGATTGCCCAGCTGGGCGGTGACGGACGCCAACAGGTCGGCGGCGAAGGCGGCGGGCTGCCCGAAGAAGTTCCCGCCGTGCACCACCTTTCCCGGCCCGGCGCCTGCTCCCGGCCGGGCGCCTTCTCCCGGCCCGGTGACCTGTCCTGCGTCCGCGCCCCTGTCCGTCCCCCTGTCCGTTCCCCCGGCCGCCCCCGTGTCCTTCCCCGTCCCCCGGTCGGCGGGGAAGAACAGCGGGTTGTCACTGACGCCGCCGAGATCCGCGGCGACCACGCCGTCGACGTACCGCAGGGCGTCCTCCGCGGCGCCGAGCAGCTGCGGGGCACAGCGGATGCTGTACGGCTCCTGAAGGGGCCGGGTCCCGGACGGTGTCACGCCGGTGAGGGTGTGCCGCATGCGGGCGCCGACGTGGACCGCGCCGGGGTGCCCGTAGGCGCGCAGCAGATCCTCGTCGAGGAAGCCGGGGTCGCAGCCGAGGAGGTCGGCCAGCAGACAGGTGAGTGTGGCCAGCGCGCGGTGAGCGGCGCGGACGCCGTCTAGGGCCAGCGCCGTGGCGGCGGTGGTGACGGAGGTGCCGTTGACCAGGGCGAGCGCGTCCCGGCCGTCGAGGGCCAGCGGGCGCAGACCTGCGGTGGTCAGGGCCTCGGCGGCCGGCATGCGGCGGCCGTCCAGATAGGCGTGTCCGCGGCCCCGCAGCGCCTGAGTGGCATAGGCGAGCGGGATCAGGTCGCCGCTCGCCCCCACCGAGCCGTAGCGCGGGACGGCGGGGGTGAACGTCGTGGCGAACAGGGCGGTGAGCCGTTCGACGACCTCGGCGGACACACCGGACAGCCCCTGCGCGAGGGACCGGGCGCGCAGCAGCAGGGCCGCGCGTACGATCGCCGGCGGCAGGTCCGGGCCCTGGCCCGCGCCGAGATGGGCCAGGGTGTTGTCGCACTGGTCGGCCTCGTCGGCACGGCCGGCATAGCCGACGAGCGCGCCGAAACCCGTGGTGGCGCCGTAGATTCGGCTGTCCCCGTCGCCGTGCAGCAGATCGCGGAAGAGCCGCCGGCTGTGGTCGATGCGCGCACGGGTCACGTCGTCGACCGTGACGGTGAGCGGCGCGGCCGCGCGGCGCAGGACCGCGGAGTCCAGCGGCCCGGTCAGCGAGACGGTGTCCAGGGTGGTGAGCACACCCGAGAAGCTAGGCGGGGAATCTCAGAGCGCTCTGAAATCCGGTGGATAGCTTCCGGGCCATGGCGCACGACTACCTGATCATCGGAGCGGGGCCCGCGGGACTACAGCTCGCCGCCTCCCTGGAGCGTGACGGTGCGGACTACGTCGTCCTGGAGCGCGGCAGCGTTCCGGGCGCGTTCTTCACACGCTTTCCCCGGCATCGCCAACTGATCTCGATCAACAAGGTGCACACCGGCTACGACGATCCCGAGCTACGGCTGCGCATGGACTGGAACTCCCTGCTGAGCGACGATCCGGAGCTGCTCTTCACCCGGTACAGCCCGCGCTATTTCCCGGCGGCCGACGACCTGGTCCGCTACTTGTCGGACTACGCGGCCCGGACCGGGGTGCGCGTGCGGTACGACACCACGGTGACGCGGATCTCCCGTGACGGCGGTGACGGCGGTGGAGACGGGCAGGATGGTGGCGACGGGGGATTCGCCGTCACCGATCACACCGGCACGGTGTGGCGCGCCAGGCGGGTCGTGGTCGCCACCGGAGTCTCCCAGCCGAACCTGCCGACCGTGCCGGGCGTCGAACTGGCCGAGCGCTACGACACGTTCGACCCGGACCCGGACTCCTTCACCGATCAGCGCGTACTGATCATCGGGCGGGGCAACTCCGCGTTCGAGACGGCCGACAGCCTGATGGAGAGCGCGGCGGTCATCCACCTCGTCGGATCGGGTTCCCTGCGGCTGGCGTGGAAGTCGCACTACGTGGGTCATCTGCGCGCGGTGAACAACAACTTCCTCGACAGCTATCAGCTCAAGTCGCAGAACGCGCTCCTCGACGGCCGGGTGCTGGAGATCCGCCGGGAGGCGGACGGCTTCTGCGTGCCGGTGTCCTTCGAGCGGGTCGACGAGGTGGTCAAGGACCTCCACTACGACCGGGTGATCGTCGCCACCGGATTCCGCTTCGACGCCTCGATCTTCGACGCCGGCTCTGTCCCCGAACTGATCGTCGACGGACGCTTCCCCGCCCTCACCCCGGTCGGGGAGTCGACCAACGTGCCCGGCCTGTACTTCGCCGGGACACTGACACAGGGCCCCGACTTCAAGAAGTCCACCACCGGCTTCATCCACGGTTTCCGCTACGCGGTCCGCGCCCTGCACCGCGTGCTGCGTACCCGCCACCACGGCGAGGCCTGGCCGGTGACGGAGCTGGGCGAGACCGCCGAGCGGGCCGCCGACGCGGTCGTCGCCCGCGTCAACCGGTCCTCGGCGCTGTGGCAGCAGTTCGCCGTCCTGGGCGACCTGCTGCTCGTCGACCCGGACGGCACCCTGCGCTACGCGGAGGAGGTACCGGTCCGCCATGTGCCCGGCGCCGTACGCGCGGGAGACTTCGGGCAGGTGGACGCCCACGCGGTGATCACCCTGGAGTACGGGGCCGACCACGACCGGGTGGACCCCTTCGACGTCACCGCGGCGCGCAAGTCGCAGCAGGACACGGGCGGTCTGGACGGCCGGTACCTGCATCCGGTCGTCCGCTGGTACCGGGCCGGTGCGTTCGTCGCCGAGCACCACATGACGGAGAACCTGGAGAACGAGTGGGACAGTGAGGAGTTCCACCGCGCGCCCCTGCTCGCGTTCCTCGCCGACCGCCTCGCCGCCGTCGCCCCGGTGACACCGTGACCCTGCGCGCGCTGCACGACGCGGCACGCAAGACGCTGGACCCCGTCCACTACGACTACGTGGCGGGCGGGGCGGACGAGGAACGCGTCCTGTCCGCCAACGAGTCGGCCTTCGACCGGTATCTGCTGCTGCCCCGGATCCTGTGCGGCAGCGAGACACGGGACACCACCGTCCGGCTGCCGGGTGCCCGGCGGGCCGCGCCGGTGTTCGTCGCGCCCACCGCCTTCCACCGGCTGATGCATCCGGACGGCGAGCGCGCCACGGCCCGTGCCGCCGCGGCCGAAGGAGCCGTCCTGGTGACGGGTACGGCCGCCACCACGGCCGTCGACGCCGTCGTCGCCGCGGCCCGCGAGGCGGCCCCGGACCCGGCGGTGTGGTTCCAGCTGTACCTGCACCCCCGCCGGGAGGTCACCGAAGCGCTCGTGCGGCGCGCCGAACAGGCGGGCTGCACGGCCCTGGTGGTCACCGTCGACTCGGCGGTGTTCGGCCGGCACACCAGGGATCTGCGCAACGGCTTCACCGATCTGCCGCCGGGCCACGCCGCGGAGAACATGCGCGATCTGCCCGGCGCCCCGCCCGGCACCCTCACGGACATCCCCATGTCGGCGGCACCGACCTGGCGGGACTTCGCCGAGCTGGCGCGCATGACAGCGCTCCCCGTACTGGTCAAGGGAATCCTGCACCCGGCGGACGCGCGGCTGGCCCTCGGGCACGGCGCGAGCGGGGTGATCGTCTCCAACCACGGGGGCCGTCAGTGCGACGCCGTCCCGGCCGCCCTGGACTGCCTGCCGGCGGTCGTCGACGCCGTCGCGGGCAGGACCCCCGTGCTGATGGACGGCGGGGTGCGCCGTGGCAGCGACATCGCCGTCGCGCTGGCACTGGGCGCGACGGCCGTCGGCGTGGGACGCCCCGTGATGTGGGGCCTGGCCGCCGAGGGAGAGGCCGGGGTCCGCGCGGTGCTGGCGACACTGCGCGACGAGTACGACCACACGCTCGCGCTGTGCGGAGGGCGCCGCAACGCCGATCTGACGAAGGACATGGTCGTCCGCAGGGGAGAGACACGGTGAGAGGCGGCACGAAGCCGGCCACGGCGGACACCTGGTGGCTGCCGCGCGGGGTGGTGGCACTGCGCGGCCGCATCTTCGAGAGGGCCAACGGCGACCGCGCGGTGACCCTGCCCAGCGCCGTCCACGGGCCGGAGGTGTTCGAACGCGTCTACGCGCACCCGGCGGCGAACGGGCGCAGCGCCGGGGCGGGCCTGTCCGATCTGTTCTGGTACTGGCTGTCCCCGGGCCCCGAGGTGCACCAGGAACACCTGGAACCCGGTGAGCGGTACGAGGACGTGGCCGCCACGACCCGGCGGATGCTGGCCGGAACCTCGGACGACCTCACGGCGGCGGCCACGCGCGCCGTCGCCCGGACCCTGGACACGGTCCCGGACGGGCGCATCAGCCTCATACGCCTGCGGGACCTGGTGATGCCCGCCTGGGCCGAGTTCTGCTACGAGCTGGTGTTCAAGGAGCCGTGCCCGCCCCGCGCCCGGGACCTGATCACCGCACACGCCGACGACGTGGTCAGCGCGCTGAAATGCACCGGGCTGCGCCATCCGAGGCGCCGGGCCCGGCTGACGGAGTACCTGAGCGCGAAAGTCGCGGCCGGCGAGGTGCCGTACCCGCTGCCGAAGACGCTGTCGGCGGCGGAGCAGGTGCACTACCTGCAAGGAACGATGTTCAACACGGCCGTCGTGCAGCTGTCGGAGGCGACCGCGCACGTCCTGCTCGCGCTGGCCCGCCACCCCGAGGTGCAGCGGCGCGTCCTGGACGACACCGAGGACGACCGGTACTTGACGCGGGTGCTCGACGAGACGATGCGGCTGTACCCGCTGTTCGGCATCGCGCACCGCATCACCACCGGCGAGATCCCGCTCGACGAGGACACCGTGCTGCCGCCCGGCACCGTGGTCTGTTTCAGCTACCCCGGCTACCACGCCACCGGCTACGACCGGCCCGACGCGTTCGACCCGGACCGCTGGGCCGCCCTCTCCGTCAAGGACGCCCACCACATCCCGTACGGCGTGGCGGCGAACCGGCCCTGCCCGGCCTGGCGGCTGTCCCCGCTGGTGCTGCGCGCCGCGGTACGGGAGGTGCTGCGCCGGTTCCGGCTGGACTCGACCGCCCCGCACACCCGGTCGATCCCGCACCGCGCCCCCTGTCTGCTCATCCCCCGTGACCTGTCTCCCCAGCCACGCCGACTCGACGCCCTGCGCCGCTATGTGCGGACGCGGAACGCGGTGGAGGACGTCACCCGCGGCGTCCGGCAACTGGTCCTGGGCACGGTCATGGTGCTGCACGCCCGCCGGCAGCGACTCGCGGGCCGCTACTTCGAAGAGCATCCGCCCGGCGGCTGCCCGGCCGACCGAGGCCGTGGTCCCGGGCCCTCGCCGCACGTCCCCGCACGTCGCTGACGACCACAGGAGCCCGCCGTGTCCACGACCTTCCTGGCAGCCACCACCGACAAGAACCTCGAACTCGTCCTGCGCGTCCTGCCCGCCATCGTGATCATCCTCGCCGCGTCCGCCGTCTGCGGCCGTCTCGCCCTGTGGGTGAAGCAGCCACGCGTGCTCGGCGAGATGGTGGCCGGCGTCCTGCTGGGCCCCACGCTGTTCGGCGCCCTCTTCCCCGAGGCCCAGAAAGCCGTCTTCACCCCAGAGGTGAAACCCATCCTGTACGTGCTGAGCACCCTCGGCCTGACCCTCTTCATGTTCCTGGTCGGCGTCGGCCTCGACCGCACGGCGGGAAACGGCAGGAAGGACACCAAGAACGCGGCCGTGCTGGCCGTGTCCGGCATCGTCCCCTCGCTGCTGCTCGGCGCCGCGACGGGCTATCTCCTCCACGACCGCCTCTCCGAACCCGACGTCTCCTCCTTCGAGTTCGCCCTCTTCCTCGGCGGCGCCCTGTCCATCACCGCCTTCCCGATGCTCGCCCGCATCCTCTACGAACGCGGACTGGAGAACTCGCCGCTCGGCCGCATGACCCTCCTGGGCGCCTCCGTCGACGACGCCGCGGCCTGGTGCTTCCTCGCCGTGCTGTCCGCCATGCACACCGGCGCCGGACTGCCGCACGCCCTGCGGACCATCGGCCTCACCGTCCTCTTCACCGTCGTGATGCTCACCGTCGTGGCGCGGCTGCTGCGTCCGATGGGCGAACGGGTCGAGCGCACCGGCCTGTTCGGCTTCGACCAGATGTACCTCGTCGTCGGCATCGTGCTGCTCGCCGGCTGGTTCACCGATTGGATCGGCATCTACTCGGTCTTCGGAGGCTTCGTCGCCGGACTGGCCATGCCCAGGAACGAGGCTTTCCGCCAGGCTCTGCACAGCCGCATGATGGACCTCGTCTGCGTGCTGCTCCTGCCCGTCTTCTTCACCTTCTCCGGCCTCAACACCGAACTGGGCGGAGTCACCGGCTGGGCCATGTTCGGCATGTTCCTGCTGATCCTCGCGGCCGGGTTCACCGGCAAGTACATCGGGTGCGCCCTCGCCATGCGCGGCATCGGTTTCAGCCGGCGTGAGTCGTGGGCGGTGGGCGCCCTGATGAACGCCCGCGGCCTGATGATCCTGATCTTCATCAACATCGGCCTCGCCCAAGGCATGATCAACAAGAACGTCTTCTCCATGCTCGTCCTGGTCGCGGTGCTCACCACCGCGGGTGCCGTGCCGCTGTACCGGCTGGCCCTGCCCGAGCACATCGAACGCCGTATGTCCCCGACGGAGAAGACCGCCGACACGGAGGCCCCCTCCTCGACCTCGACCGGGGCGGGGTCCGTGCACGCCTGATCCGCGGCGGGCCCGTGCACGCCTGATCCGCCGCGGCCCGGGCCGCGACGGCCGGCAGCCGACAGTCGGCAACCGGCAACCGGCAACCGGCAACCGGCAGCCGACAGCCGACAGTCGGCAGTCGTCGGCCGGCAATCTCAGAGCCTTCTGATCTGGCGGCACTAACGTCCCGCCCATGGTGCGCGATTACCTGATCATCGGGGCCGGACCGGCCGGACTTCAGCTCGCCGCTCTCCTGGAACGTGACGGACGGGACTACCTCGTCCTGGAGCGGGGAGAGGGGCCCGGCACGTTCTTCACCAGGTTCCCCCGACATCGACAGCTGATATCGATCAACAAGGTGAACACCGGCTACACCGACCCCGAACTCAACCTCCGGATGGACTGGAACTCGCTCCTCAGCGGCGACCCGGACCTGCTGTTCACCCGGTACAGCGAGGAGTACTTCCCCCGAGCCGACGATTTCGTACGCTACCTGGCCGACTTCGCCGACCGTACCGGCGTCCGGGTCGAGTACGGCACGGACGTCGTCCGGGTCTCCCGCGCGGACGGCGTGTTCACGCTCCGCGACGCCGCAGGCCAGGACTGGCAGGCACGGCGGCTCGTCGTGGCGACCGGCGTCTCCCGCCTCAACGAGCCGGCCATCCCCGGCATCGAACTCGCCGAGCGGTACGACGAGTTCGACCCCGACCCGGCCTCCCTCGTCAACCAACGGGTGCTCGTCGTCGGCAAGGGCAACTCCGCCTTCGAGACCGCCGAGGGCCTCATGACGAAGGCCGCGGTCATCCACGTGGCAGGCCCGCACTCCCTCAAGATGGCGTGGAAGACCCACTTCGTCGGGCATCTGCGCGCGGTGAACAACAACTTCCTGGACAGCTACCAGCTCAAGTCGCAGAACGCCGTCCTGGACGGAACCGTGGAGAACATCGAGAAGACGTCCGACGGCAGGTTCCACGTCACCTTCCGCTATGCCCGCACCACGGAACGGCTGCGCGAACTGCTCTACGACCGGATCATCCTGTGCGCCGGATTCCGCTTCGACGCCGACGCCTTCGACGAGACCTGCCGTCCCGCCCTCGTCATCGACGGGCGCTTCCCCGAACAGAACTCCGCCTACGAGTCGGTGAACGTACCAGACCTCCACTTCGCCGGCACGCTCACCCAGCAGCGCGACTTCAAGAGGGGCACCAGCGGCTTCGTCCACGGCTTCCGCTACGGGGTGCGCGCCCTGTACCGCATCCTCGGTACCCGCCACCACGACGAGCCCTGGCCTGCCCGGTCGCTCACCGCGGCACCGGACGCGATCGCCGACGCCGTCGTAGCCCGCGTCAACCGCTCCTCCGCCCTGTGGCAGCAGTTCGGAGTCCTCGGCGACGTGATCACCGTGGACGCCGACCGGGCCACCTACCAGGAGGAGGTCCCGCTCGCGTACGCCGCCGACGGCGGCCTCGGACCCGCCGCACACCGGTTCGTCGTCGACCTGGAGTACGGGGCCGACCACGACGGCGTCGACCCGTTCGACGTCACCGTCCCGCGCGTGACCGAGAACGACGTCGAGCACGCGATGGACTCCAGCTATCTCCACCCCGTCGTACGCCACTACCGCGACGGTGTCCTGAGCGCCACCCACCATCTGGCGGAGAACCTGGAGAACGAGTGGGACATCCCGGCGGTCCACCACCAGCCGCTCGCGGCGTTCGTGAAGGCCTGCCTTGACTGAGCAGTTCCCCGGCCGGCTCCTCGACCTCCTCGAAACGGCGGGCCGCCGTCCGGTGTTCGAGCACGCCGACCGGGTCGTCACCGCGGCCGAACTGCTCGCAACGGTACGGCGCGCGACCAACGGGCTGCGCGCGCACGGCATCGGCCCCGGTGACGAAGTCGCCCTGCTGCTCGGCGTGAGCCCGGAGGCGTTCGCCGCGATCGTCGCGGCGCACGCCGTCGGCGCCCGTGTCGTGGGCGTACGACCCGGCCTGACGCCACGTCAGCGACAACACCTGCTCGCTGACACCGACTTCACGGTCACCGACCGGACGGCCGGCACGGACGCGGACACGGACACAAGCACAAACACGGACCGGCCGGGGAAGGTCCTCGCCCTGGACGACCTGCTGTCGGCACCGGACGACGGCCTCCGTCCACGACCCTTGGCCCGGCCGGAGGACATCGCCCGGCTCATCCACACCAGCGGCAGCACCGGCGTCCCGAAGGCGTGCGCGCAGACCTATGCGGCGATGACCGCGGCCTGGGCGCTCCGACCGCAGGCCTGGCCGCCCGCCGTCCGCGCGCTCGCCGCACGGCTGGACCGCTTCCTGGTGTTCGGCACCCTGGCCAGCCAGGTGATGATGGAGTACGGACTCCTCACCCTCGCCGCCGGCGGCACCCTGGTGACCGCCGGACAGCCGGATCTCCGCGACGGTATCGAGCGCCACCGCGCCACCGCGAGCGTCATCACCGTGGCCCGCCTGCGGAAACTCACGGCAGGCCAGCGCACGTCACCCGCCGACCTCACCAGCCTGCGCGCCCTGATGGTGTCAGGCTCCCCACTGGAGCCGGGCCGACTCCGTGAGGCCTCCGACGTACTCGGCCCGGTCGTCTTCCACGGATACGGCCAGACCGAGACCGGCATGATCTCCATGGCCACCCCCGAGGACGAGCCGGGTTCGCTGGGCGTGCCGCCCGTCGACCTGGAGATCCGGGACGCCTCGGGCCGCCCCGTCCCGCCCGGCACCGACGGCGAACTCTTCGTCCGGACCCCGGGACAGAGCGTCGGCTACTGGCGCGAACCCGCCCTCACCGCCGAGGTGTTCACCGACGGCTGGGTCCGCACCCGCGACCTCGGCCGGCTCGACCCGGAGGGCCGGCTGTGGCTCACGGGCAGGACCCGCGACGTGATCATCGTCAACGCCAACCTCTACTACGCCGGCCCCGTCGAACGACTGCTCGCCACCCATCCCTCGGTGGCCGAGGCGTACGTCGTCGGCGTCCCCGACGACGACACCGGCGAAGCGGTCCACGCCTTCGTCGTACCCGCCGAGGGACACCTCCCGGAGCTGCCCGAACTGCGCGCGTGGGTGACGGCACACCTGGAGGAGGCGAGCGCGCCGACCCGCCTGAACCTCATCGGGGAGGTACCGGTCACGCCCGCGGGGAAGCCGGACAAGAGACGGCTGATCGCCGGGGGATAGCCGCCTTGGGGGCCGGGCCAGGCCATGGCGAGGGCCCCGGTCCGGGAGGAACCGGGGCCGACGACTGCCGCTGTCTCAGTGCTGCTTGGTGAGTTCGGGTGCGGCGGGCGGAGCCTCCTCGTGCAGGCCGAAACGGTCATGCGCCCGGCGCAGACGCTTCGGCGCCCACCAGGCGCGCCGGCCCAGCAGCGCCATCGTCGCCGGGACGAGCAGCATCCGGACGAGCGTCGCGTCGATCAGCACGGCGAGCGTCAGACCGAGGCCGATCTGCAGGATGGGGGCGAAGCCTCCCGTCATGAAGGCGCCGAAGACGACCGCGAGCAGCAGCGCCGCACAGCTCACGACCCGGCCGGAGCGGCGCAGACCGGTGACGACCGCGTCCTGCGCGTCCCCCGTGCGCAGCCAGGTCTCGCGCATCCGGGCCAGGATGAACAACTCGTAGTCCATGGCCAGTCCGAAGGCGATCGCGATGATCAGCGGGGGTGCCGTCAGGCTCAGCGCGCCGAGTTCCTGCGAGCCCAGCGCCGAGGCCAGATGCCCGTCCTGGAACACCCAGACCACCACACCCAGCGCGGCGCCCAGGCTGAGCAGGGTCGTGAAGATCGTGCGCAGCGGGATCAGGACCGAGCCGGTGAACGCGAAGAGCAGGAGGAAGATCCCGGCGAGGACGGTGACGGCGGCCCAGGGTGCCCGGTCGCCGAGCATCGCCCGGAAGTCCACGAGCCGGGCCGCGACACCGGTGACCTGTACGGGCTCGTCGCCGCGCACCTCCCGTACCCGCTGGACGAGGTCGGTCGCCGCCTTCCCGTCCGCGCTGCCGCTGGGCTGCATGCTCAGCACCGTGGTGCCGCCCGGCAGTTCACGCGACCCGGTGCCGGGGGAGAGCGCCCTGATCCGCTCGGCCGTCGCGGTGTCGGTGCCCGGTTCCAGGACCACGGTCACCTTCGAGACGCCGGTGCCCGGAGGGAAGTGGGCCCCGATGGTGTCGTCCAGTCGGCGTGCCTCCGTGCTCGTCGGCAACTGCTGGGCGTCCCCGATATTGATCTTCATACCGGTGGCGGGCAGGGCCAGGACGAGCAGGGCGGCGACGGAGGCGACGGTGACGACGACCGGGCGGCCGGTGGCGAACCGGGCCAGCCGGGCGAAGACCCGGCCCTCCTCCTCGGCCGGCTTGTCCCTGGCGGGGGCGATCTTTCCGCCGAAGCGGGCCAGCAGGGCGGGGAGCAGGGTGAGCGCGGCCAGCATGTCGATGACCACCACGGCGGCCACGGCGAAGCCCATGCTGCGCAGGAAGATGCTGGGGAAGACCAGCAGACCGGTGAGGCTGACGGCCACGGTCAGACCGGAGAACAGGACCGTGCGTCCGGCGCCGGCCACCGTGCGGTGCACGGCCTCCACGACGTCGTCGGTGCTCCGGCGTTCCTCGCGGAAGCGGACCACCATCAACAGGGCGTAGTCCACGGCGAGTCCGAGGCCGAGCATCGTGGTCACCTGGATCGCGTACACGGAGATGTCGGTGAACTGGCTGAAGCCGAACAGGGCCAGGAACGCGCCCGCGACGCCGCTGACCGCGACCACCAGGGGCAGCCCGGCGGCGCGGAAGCCGCCGAAGATCAGGAGCAGCAGGACGAGGACCACGGGCAGGGAGATGATCTCCGCGCGGGCCACGTCCTGCTGGGCCCGTTCGCCGAGCTGCTGCCCGAGCAGGGGGCCGCCGCTCACGTGGACGTCGGGTGCCCTGATCTGGTGGATACGGTCACTGGCGGCGTCCAGGACCTGTTCCTCGGCGTCGTCGTCGAGACCGCCCTTCAGGGTGACCGGGATGACGAGTGCCCGGCCGTCCTCCGCCAGGAGGCCCCGCGTGGTGTACGGATCCGGTACGGCGGCGATGTTCGCGATGCCGCGGAGGTCGGTGACGGCGGCTTCCACCTGGGTGCGCAGTGCGTTGTCCGAGACGGCCTTTCCCGCGACCACCGCGGTGATCGACTCGCCGGCCGGGTCGATGCCGTCGAGGTACTCCGACGCGCGGTCCGACTCGGTGCCGGGGACGTCCGGTACGGAGTCGCTGAGGCGGGCGAAGACGCCTGTGCCGAGGCCGAAGCCGAGCAGCAGGAACAGCAGCCAGAGGCCGATCACGGTCAGTGGCCGGCGTGTCGACGCCCTGGCGATCCTGTTGAGCACGGGGTGCCTCCCGGCGGGTTGGCGGGTATCTGGTCGCCTCAGGTTCGCCTCGGGCGGTGGGTCGGCGGATCGCCGGGACGAGGGGTTTCGACGACTCCCTCGCACGGGCGAGAACGCGCCCGCGCCTCCGCCGCACGGGGGAGTTCTGGCCCGGACCACTCCTGCGGGCCGGTGGGGGCCGTTCGCGCAGTTCCCCGCGCCCCTGAAAGACGGGGCTGCGCCCCCGCTTCCAAGGGGCGCGGGGAACGGCGCGCTCAGCCCACGACGGCCCGCAGGACGCAGACGACCCAAGCCCCCGCCTCCCATGGCCGCGGGGAACGGCGCGGCCAACCCCCACCGGCCCACAGGAAACAGTCGGCCTGAGCCCCCGCCTTCCAGGGGCGCGGGGAACGGCGCGGCCCGCCCCCACCGGCCCGCAGGATGCAGACGTCCCAAGCCCCCGCTTCCCAGGGGCGCGGGGAACGGCGCGGCCCGCCCCCACCGGCCCGCAGGATGCAGTCGGCCTGAGCCCCTGCCTTTCAGGGGCGCGGGGAACTGCGCGACACGCCCCCACCGGCCCGCAGGTGGAGTGCGTCGGGGAGCAGGTCAGTTCGAGCCGGGGGTCACCACTCCCGACTCGTACGCGCAGATGACCGCCTGGACCCGATCCCGCAGCCCCAACTTGCTGAGCACATTGCTGACGTGCGTCTTCACCGTGTGCTCGCTCACGAACAACGTCCGAGCGATCTCCGCGTTGGACAACCCCCGAGCCAGCAGCCGCAACGTCTCCTCCTCACGCGCCGTGAGGACATCGAGCCGCGCGGACGAGGGCGCGCTCCCCGCCCGCCGCCGCTGGATGATGTCGGCGACCAGCCGCCGCGTCACCGACGGCGCGAGCAACGAGTCCCCCGCCGCCACCACCCGCACCGCGTGCACCAGGTCGTCCCGCCGCACATCCTTGAGCAGGAACCCGCTCGCCCCCGCGTACAACGCCTCGTACACGTACTCGTCGAGGTCGAACGTCGTCAGCATGACCACCCGGCACGCGGACTGCGCGCACACCAGCCTCGCCGCCTCCAGCCCGTCCATCCGCGGCATCCGGATGTCGAGCAGCAGCACGTCCGGCGTGTGCCGCTGCACGGCGGCCACCGCCGCCACGCCGTCCCCCGCCTCCGCCACGACGTCGATGTCGGGCTGCGCCTCCAGGATCATGCTGAAGCCGCTGCGGACCAGCTCCTGGTCGTCGGCGACCACCACCCGGATGCTCACCCCGGCGCCACCTGCCGGTCGCCCGCCACGGGCAGGCGTACGACGACGCGGAAACCACCGTCACGGCCGGGCTCCGTACGGGCGGTGCCCCCGCAGGCGGCGGCCCGCTCACGAATCCCGATCAGCCCGTGCCCGCCCCCGCCCGGGGCGGGGTCCGCCGGGCCCCGCCCGTCGTCCGTCACCGTGAGCGTCAACTCGGTCTCCGTCCACTCCAGTTCGACCCGCGCGCAGGAAGCGTACGCGTGCTTGACGGTGTTGGTCAGGGCTTCCTGGACCACGCGGTACGCGGCGACCTCGGTGTCCCGGTGCAGCGGGCGCGGCTCCCCGGTGCGCCGGAGCTCGACCCGCAGGCCGGTCGTGTCGCCGACCTGTCGGACCAGACCGGTGAGGGCCGCGACCCCGGGCTGCGGCAGCCGGTCCGAACTGCCGTTCAGGGGTTCCTCCTTGAGGACGCCGAGGATCCGCCGCAGCTGGACCATCGCGTCGCGCCCGGCACCGGCGATGGCGTCGAACGCCCCTTCCGCGCGCTCGGGATCGCTGCGCACGACCACGGGCCCGGCCTCGGCCTGCACCACCATCAGGCTCACCGCGTGGGCCAGGACGTCGTGCATGTCCCGGGCGATACTGGCCCGTTCCCTGGCGGCGGCCCGCGCGGTGTCGGCGGCCCGTTCGCGCTCCAGGCGGCGGGCCCGGTCCTCCAGCGCCGCCGTGTAGGCCCGCTGGAGACGGGACAGCACCCCGAAGCCGTAGGCGCTGACACAGCTCAGCAACTGGAAGGCGTACTCGAAGGGTTGCGCGTCCTCCTTGTGCGTCATGGTCAGCGAGACCCCGGCCAGCCACCCGACCAGCATGAACCGCCGCTGCCAGGGCACACCGACCGCGGCCATGGTGTAGAGGACGACCAGGCCGGCGTACATGATGTCCGGCGGCGGCGCGTGGTAGACGGCCATGGCGGGGGTGAACACCGAGACCCCGCAGGCCGCGAGGAACGGTGCCCGGCGCCGCCACACCAGCGGCAGCGCCGTACCGACACCCAGCAGGAACCCCTGCCAGGTCAGGCGGTCGTCGCCCTCGTCGGGAAACATCCACTGCAGCGACGCGGCGAACAGGACGAGCACGGCGAGCGCGATGTCGACGACGTACGGGTTGGCCGTGCGCAGGCGGGCGACGGCGGGGCTGATCCAGGGGGAGGCGGACGAGGCGGGCATGGGCGGCTCCTCGGGGACGGGGCCGTGCCAGTATCGGCGCGGGGCCGGGGCCGCGTCCTCACCGGTGAGAGGGATATCGATCGGCTCCCACCGACTCTCACCCTCCCGACGGCTCCGGCTGCCATCCCAGCGCCCGGGAGATCCCGCGCGCGGCGAGCCGTACCGCGGGGATCAACGCCGGTGTGTGCGTGTCGTGTTCGGGCACCACGACCGAGACCGCCGCGGCCACCGGGCCGCCCGGACCGCGTACCGGAGCGGCCACCGACAGCGCGTCCTCGGTAATCTGACGGACACTCACCGCCACTCCGAAGCGCCGGACTTCGGCGAGTGCGCGGCGCAGGTCGGCCGGATCGGTGAGGGTGTGCGGCGTGAAGGCGGCGAGCGGCCGGCCGCAGTACGCCTCCTGGAACGCCGGTTCGCAGTGGGCGAGCAGCGCGAGGCCCACACCGGTCGCGTGCAGCGGCCAGCGCGCGCCCACCTGGATCTTCACACCGACGGCCGAACGGCCCGAGATCCACTCGATGTAGACGACCTCGAAGCCGTCGCGCACGGCCAACTGCACGTTCTCGTGCGTGGCTTCGTAGAGGTCCTCCAGATACGGCAGTGCGATCTGCCGCAGCGCGAGCCCGCGCGGGGAGAGCGCGGCCAGCTCCCACAGCCGCAGACCCACGTGGTAGATCCCGTCCGCGTCGCGTTCCAGGGCGCCCCAGTCGCTGAGCGCCCCCACGAGCCGGTGCGCGGTGGTGAGGGAGAGCCCGGCCCGGCGGCTGATGTCCGTGAGGGAGAGCGCCGGGTGGTCGTGGTCGAAGGCGGCGAGCACGGCCAGCAGCCGGTCGGGCGCGGACAGGGAGGTCATGGCCCGCGCCGTTCTACGCGCCGGAGTCGAGCTCGGTCTCGGCGACGCGTCGCAGCAGCGTGTGCAGGATCTCCCGCTCGGCGGGGTCGAGCGGCCCGAGCAGGCCGTCCGTCACCCGCAGCCCCGCCTCGTCGGTGTCGCGCAGGAAGGCACGCCCGTCCCCGGTCAGTACGACGATCCGGCTGCGGCGGTCGTCGGGGGAGGGGCGGCGTTCGGCGAACCCGAGCTTCTCCAGGTCGTCGACCAGGCCGACGATCGCGCTCGGGTCGTAGCCGAGCCGCGAACTCAGCTCCCGCTGGAGCGCGCCCTCGGAGGTGGCCAGGAAACGCAGCAGCGCGTAGTGCCGCAGCCGCAGCCCCGACTCCTGGAGGAACGAGTTGAACATCTGCCCCGAGCGCAGGCCCATCCGGTACAGCAGATAACCGGTGTCCGCGTGCAGTCCGCGCATCCACGGTTCCTGGGCGTCGATCGGCGCGGCATCCGTGGGCGGGGCGTCGGTGACATGCGGCTGGCGGGCGATGGCGGGCTCCCTGGTCGTGACCCCGCGAGGGGCTCGGTACTGCGTCCGTACGGGACCAGCATGGCGCACCGATCTGACCGCAACAACTATTGACGTCAACAATCATTGTCCTTAGCTTCGATCTCGTCGCGCCATCGCCTCCATCACCTCGATCGCCGCCATCGCCCTGAAGGGATCCCTCGTGTCCAGCATCGATCTCAGCGGCAAGGTCGCCGTGGTCACGGGCTCCGGCCGCGGCCTCGGCCTGGCCTACGCGCACGCCCTCGCCGCCGCCGGCGCCTCCGTGGTCGTCAACGACGTGGACGAGGAGGTCGCCGAACAGGCCGTCGAGGCGATCACCGGCGCGGGCGGCACCGCCGTGGCCGAGGTGGTCGCGGTCGGCACCGCCGAGGCCGCGGACTGCCTGGTGGGCCGCGCGGTCGCGGAGTTCGGCCGCCTCGACGTCCTGGTCACCAACGCGGGCATCCTGCGCGACAAGGTCCTGTGGAAGATGACCGACGACGACTTCGACGCGGTGCTCACCACCCATCTGAAGGGCACCTTCACCTGCGCCCGCGCCGCCGCCGTACGCATGCGGGAGCAGGGTGACGGGGGCACGCTGATCCTCGTCGGCTCGCCGGCCGGGCAGCGCGGCAACTTCGGCCAGACCAACTACGCGGCGGCCAAGGCCGGTATCGCCGCCATGGCCCGTACCTGGTCGATGGAGCTGGGCCGCGCGGGCATCACCGTCAACGCGATCGTGCCGGTGGCCGCGACCGCGATGACCGAGACCATCCCGGCCTTCGCCCCCTACATCGAGGCCATGAAACAGGGCGAACCGCTCCCCGACTTCCTGCGCAAGGGCGAGGGCTTCGGCACCCCCGAGGACTGCGCGGCCCTCGTCCCGTTCCTGGCCTCCGACGCCGCCCGCGGAGTGGCCGGCCAGGCCATCGGCATCGGCGGCGACAAGGTCACCCTGTGGTCCCACCCCCAGGAGATCAGCGCCGCGTACGCCGACGGCGGCTGGACCCCCGGAGCGCTCGCCGACGTCTGGCACACCACCGTCGGCGCCGAACCGCAGACGGTCGGCATCCCCGCGCCCGCCGCCGCGCCCAAGGCCGCTGAGGCGTCATGACCCTTCCGGTGACGATGAACGTCGACGACCTGGTCGCCATCGACGTCCACACCCACGCCGAGGTCTCCTCCAAAGGCACCTCCTCGCTCGACGACGACCTGCACGCGGCCTCCAGCGCCTACTTCAAGGTGGAGGGCAAGCGGAAGCCGACGCTGGAGGAGACGGCCGCGTACTACCGGGAGCGGAGGATGGCCGCCGTGATCTTCACGGTCGACGCCGAGTCCGCGACCGGCACCGAACCCGTCCCGAACGAGGAGGTCGCCGAGGCCGCCGCCGCCAACCCCGACGTCCTGATCCCGTTCGCCTCCATCGACCCCTTCCGCGGCAGGGCGGGAGTGAAGCGGGCCCGCCGACTGGTCGAGGAGTACGGGGTGAAGGGCTTCAAGTTCCACCCGAGCATCCAGGGCTTCTTCCCCAACGACCGTTCCGTGGCGTACGAGTTGTACGAGGTCATCGAGGAGAGCGGCGCCATCGCCCTCTTCCACACCGGCCAGACCGGCATCGGCGCGGGCGTGCCCGGCGGGGGAGGCATCCGCCTCAAGTACTCCAACCCGCTGCACGTCGACGACGTGGCTGCCGACTTCCCGCACCTGAAGATCATCCTGGCGCATCCGTCCTTCCCCTGGCAGGACGAGGCCCTCGCGGTCGCCACGCACAAGCCGGGCGTCCACATCGACCTGTCCGGCTGGTCGCCGAAGTACTTCCCGCCGCAGCTCGTGCAGTACGCGAACACCCTCCTCAAGGACAAGGTCCTGTTCGGCTCCGACTACCCGGTCCTCACGCCGGACCGCTGGCTCGCCGACTTCGCGAAACTGCCCGTCAAGGACGAGGTCCGGTCGAAGATCCTCAAGGAGAACGCGGCCCGGCTGCTCGGCCTCACCAAGCCATGACCCGCCTCATCGGGCCATGACCGGCCTCATCGGGCCATGAGCACACACCGAGCCATGACCGCACACACCGAGCCGTAAGGGGTATGGCATGCGCAACGAGGGACTGGGGTCGTGGCCCGCCCGCCGGGCCCGCAAGACCCCGCACCGCACCGCCCTGATCCACCACGGCACGACACTCACGTACGGCGGCCTGTACGAGCGCACCACCCGCCTCGCCCACGCCCTGCGCGCCCGCGGGGTGCGGCGCGGCGACCGGATCGCCTACCTCGGCCCGAACCACCCCTCCTACCTGGAGACGCTGTTCGCGGCCGGCACGCTCGGCGCGGTCTTCGTCCCGCTCAACACCCGTCTCGCCGGGCCCGAGATCGCCTACCAGCTCGAAGACTCCGGCGCGAAGGCCCTCGTGCACGGACCGGCGTCCGAAGAGCTGATCGCCGGCCTGCCGGGCACCTGCGACGTGCGTACGTACGTCGAAGTGGGCGCCGCCTACGACCAGTTGCTCGCCTCGGCCGCCGACGAGGCGATCGACGAACCCGTCACCGCCGACGACACCTGCGTCATCATGTACACCTCGGGGACGACGGGCCGCCCCAAGGGCGCGATGCTCACCCACGGCAATCTGACGTGGAACGCCGTCAACGTCCTCGTCGACCAGGACCTGATCGCGGACGAACGCGCCCTGGTGTCGGCCCCGTTGTTCCACACGGCCGGGCTCAACATGCTCACCCTCCCCGTCCTCCTCAAGGGTGGTACCTGTGTCCTGGTCGAGGCGTTCGACCCGGCGACCACCCTCGATCTGATCGAACGGCACCGGATCACCTTCATGTTCGGCGTGCCCACCATGTTCGAGCAGGTGGCCCGCCAGCCGGGCTGGGCCGACGCCGACCTGTCCTCGCTGCGCATGCTCAGCTGTGGCGGCTCACCCGTGCCGACCCCGCTCATCGCCGCCTACCAGGAGCGGGGCCTCACCTTCCTCCAGGGCTACGGCATGACCGAGGCCTCACCGGGAGCGCTCTTCCTGGACGCCGAGCACGCGGTGACCAAGGCGGGCTCGGCGGGCGTACCGCACTTCTTCAGCGACGTACGCGTCGTACGGCCCGGCCTCGCCCCGGCCGACCTCGCCGACGTCGGGGAGACCGGCGAGATCGTCGTACGCGGGCCCCATGTCATGCCCGGTTACTGGGGGTTGCCCGAGGAGACCGCGGCCGTGTTCAGCGACGGCTGGTTCCGCAGCGGGGACGCCGCCCGGATCGACGAGGACGGCTATGTGACCGTCGTCGACCGCATCAAGGACATGATCATCTCGGGCGGCGAGAACATCTATCCCGCCGAGATAGAGGACCGGCTCCTCGCCCACCCCGGTATCGCCGAGTGCGCGGTCATCGGCGTGCCCGACGAGACCTGGGGCGAGGTGCCGCGCGCGGTCGTCGTCGCGCGCGAGGGCGTCGAGCTGGACCCCGACGAGGTCCTCGCGTCCCTCACCGGGCACCTCGCCAAGTACAAGATCCCGAGGTCGGTGGTGCTCGCGGACGAACTGCCACGGACCGCCTCCGGCAAGCTGCTCAAATCCCGGGTCCGCCTGCGGTACGGGGCCGATTCTCACTAGGGGTCCACATGGAGAGTTTGTCCCAGTTCTATGTGTGACCCCATGTGTGACGGGGGTGTCCGGTGCGTGGTCGGGTGCGGGTCCGTCGTGGCTGGTCGCGCAGTTCCCCGCGCCCCTGAAGACGAAAGGATTGCGCCGTTCCCCGCGCCCCTAGACGGGCGGTCTCACCGGGACCAGGTCCAAGAGGTGGTCCGCCGACTGCTGGGCCAGGGGGGTCAGGCGGGTGTACACCGTTCGGAACGTCTTTTCGGCCTGGTCGGCGGGCCAGTCGTCCGGGAGGTGTCCGACCGGCAGGCGCGGGTCGCGGCGGACGACCTGCAGCCACTGCGTCGACAGGCGCAGTCGCAGCGCGAGGGCCTCGTCGGCCTCGGGGTCGACGGTCTCCCAGCGCTGCCAGCGGTCCACGAACGCCCGGTAGCGCGTGGCGAGTTCGTCCAGTTCCCAGGTCTCCTCGATCATCGCGCCGATGTCCATGCCGGCGTCCGCGTGGGCGCGGAAGATCTTCACATGGGCGGACAGACCGAGTTCGGCGACGAGTCCGGAGACATCGGTCTCGCCCGGCGCGATCCACAGCCCGCCGAACAGCGGGCCGAAGCCGTTCCACGTCAACTGGGCCCGCAGGTCGTGCCGTTGGCGCTGCCAGGACTCGGGCAGTGAGAAGCCGAGCAGGGTCCAGGTGCCGTCCCACCGGCGGTTGACGGCCCCCTGCTCCCAGATCCGCTGCTCACCGTCCCGCAGCACGGCCTCCGAGCGCTCGGTCAGTCCGAAGTACATCCGGCGCCCCTCGCGCTGCCGCCGCAGCAGATCGCGGCCGACCATGCGCGTCAGGGTGGACCGGGTCGCGTGCTCGCCGACCCCCGCTCGCCCGAAGACGTCGATGACACTCCCCGAGTACACACAGACATCCCGACCGAGCACCTGGTCACCGAGAAAGGACAACATGAGGGACTGGGGCCGCAACGCCTCGTCACTGGTCACCCACCCACGGTACGCCCGCCGATCACCGTCTTTCGCCTTTCAGGGGGCGCAGCCCCCAAGGGGCGCGGGGAACTCCGCGACCAGCCCCCACGCACCCGCACCCGCACCCGAAAACGAACGCGCCTAACCTCCGCCGGTTCCGCTGCCCCGCCGGTTCCGGACGGTCAGAGCACCCGCAGCGTCCACTCCCACCGATGCGTCCCCGGCGCCACGAGATACCCGGCCGAGGTGTCCGGCCCGCACGACGCCGTGCCGAGCCCCCGGTGCGCCGCGTCGAGGTGCACGACACAGCCCGGTCGCGGTACCAGCTCGTCGTGGTGCGTGGCGGCGGCCAGGTCCTCGGCCCGGTAGCGGTTGACGGAGACCTGCCCCGGCGCCCCCAGTTCCACGGCGAGCCCCGTGGCGTCCGGCGCCGACAGCGTGAACCGCCGCACCCCGTGCCGCCCGCCGCTCTCCTGCGGGCGCAGGTAGGGAGTGAACAACTCGTCCACCGGTAGCGAGTGGTGTCCCACGGGCGCGCCCGTGCTGCGGTCCGGGTAGGACTCCCAGGGGCCCTGCCCGTACCAGTCCAGGACGTCGAGGCCGGGGACCGTCTCGAAGACCGTGCCGACCCTGGCCGCGTCGTCCAGCCCCGCCGGGAGTTCGGCCGACTCCTCGACCCGGATGCCGCCGGTGACCGGGGTGAACACCTGCTCGTGGCGGACGGGCCCGGCCCCGGTCGCGTACTCACTGAGCACGACGACCCGGGAGCCCTCCTCGCGTACGTCCACGACCTTGCGTACGAGCGCGTCGAGGCCCCAGTCGTGCCAGCGGGCCGCCATGCCGCCCAGCTCGTCGTTGTCGGTGGGCGCCCGCCAGAGCGAGAGCCGCGGCGCGGACGTCAGCAGCGGGTGCACCAGCAGCGCGTCCGCGTCCAGCGTGACGGCCGGTCCGGTCGCGGGCTCCGGGGGCGTGTCGGTGGCCGCGGCGGCCAGCCGGACCTGCGGCACACACACCTCCGTGCCGAGCGGCGCCCACGCCTCGTCGTCGGCGGTCGTCACCCGCAGGGTCAGCCAGGTCTCGCCGGCGGAGGGCTCGGGCGGCGGGAAGGGCAGCGGCACCTGCGTCGACCCGCCCGGCTCCACCTCCGGCAGCGAGGCCGGCGCGCGCAGCGTCGTACCGTCGGCGCCCACGAGCAGCCACTCGGCCGCCAGCCACTCAAGGCCCCGGAAGTGCTGCCGGTTGTGGATCCGGAGGACCCCTTCGTCGTACGTCAGCCGGACCGGGCCCGCGATCTCCCGGTGCTCGTACATCACGGGCTTGGGGGTGCGGTCGGGGAACACCACGCCGTCCGCGATGAAGGCCCCGTCGTGGATCGCCTCGCCGAAGTCGCCGCCGTACGCCCAGCGGTGGCCGGGGGCGGTGACACCGTTGTCGTACAGGCCCACGCCGCCTCGGCCGGCCGGTCGTCCGTCGTTCACCCGCTGGAGGATGCCGTGGTCCCAGAACTCCCAGATGAAGCCGCCCTGAAGACCCGGGGTGGACTCGATGGCGGCCCAGGTGTCGGCGAGCGTTCCGTTGCTGTTGCCCATGGCGTGCGAGTACTCGCACTGGATGAGCGGCTTGGTCTGCCTGCCGGACAGGGCGTGCGCGACGCAGTCCTCGATGGGCGCGTACATGGGGCAGGCGATGTCGGAGGCGAGCTTCTCGTCCGTCCAGTCGATCTTGGCTGCTCCCTCGTACTGGATCGGCCGGGTCGGGTCGTGGCGCCGTACCCAGCCCGCCGCCGCGTCGTGGTTGGCGCCGTAGTCGGACTCGTTGCCCAGTGACCAGACGATGATCGAGGGGTGGTTCTTGTCCCGCAGGACCATGCGGGAGACGCGGTCCACGAACGCGGGCAGATAGCGGGGGTCGTCGGCGATCTCGTGGGCGTGGTCGTGCGACTCGATGTTCGCCTCGTCCACCACGTACAGACCCAGCTCGTCGGCGAGGTCGTACAGCGTCGGGTCGTTCGGGTAGTGGGAGGTGCGCACCGCGTTGAAGCCGAACCGCTTGAGGACGACGAGGTCGGCGCGCATGTCGTCCGCGGTGACCGTGCGGCCGGTCAGCGGGTGGAAGTCGTGCCGGTTGGCGCCCCGGATGAAGACGCGCTCACCGTTGACCAGCAGGTCCCGGCCGACGATCTCGACGTCCCGGAACCCGACCCGGTGGTGCGAGCTGTCGGCGATCGAACCGTCGGAGCGGTGCAGCCGCACGGCCAGTTCGTACAGCTCGGGTGTCTCCGCGGTCCAGGGGCGGACGTCCCGGACGACGGTCCGCAGCCGTGCCTCGCCGTAGAAGTCGGACACCCGCATGTCCTCGGCGTTGAGGCGGTCGAACTCCGTGTCCTGGGAGAGGAGTTGGCCGTCCAGGGCCGCGGTGACGTACCAGCCCTCGGGCAGCGGTCCCGCCGTGTCGCGCACGGTGCAGTCGACCCGCAGCCGCCCGTCCCGGGGAGCGCGCACGGTCACGTCCGCGAGGTGCAGCGGGTCGGTGGTGTACAGCAGCACCGAGCGGGTGATGCCCGCGTGCCACCACTGGTCCTGGTCCTCGATGTGCGAGGCGTCGGACCACTTGACGACGGTGAACCGTACGGTCGCCGGATCCCCGGGGCGCACGACGGCCGTGAGGTCGAACTCGGCCGCCAGGTGGGAGTCCTTGGAGATGCCGACCTGCCGGCCGTTCACATGGACGAGCAGCACGCTCTCGGCCGCGCCGACCTGGAGGACGATCCGGCGGCCCGCCCACTCGGCGGGGATGTCCACGGACCGCTCGTAGACGCCCGTCGGGTTCGCGGCGGGGGTGTGCGGCGGGACGTCGCCGAACGGCATTTGGACGTTCGTGTACTGGGGCAGGTCGTGGGGGCTCTGCATGGTCCACACGCCCGGCACGTCGGCGAGGGTCCACTCGCCCGACGCGCCGGTCGGTGAGGGCAGCAGCTGGAAGTGCCAGGAGCCGTCCAGGGACAGCGCGCCGGAGCGCCGGTCCACCGCGTTCATCGGCAGCCGCTGCCAGGAGGTCGTCTCGGGGGACTCCCAGGGCCGCAGCGAGAGCAGGTGATCGCGTCCCATCAGCGGATCGCTCCCTTTCCGAGGTCGGCGATGATCTGCTTGGCGCCGATCGCGAAGACGATCAGCAGGGGGATCAGGGCCAGGACGGCACCCGTCATGACCATTCCGTAGTCCGTGGTGCCATGGACGCCGTTGAGCTGGGACAGGGCGACCTGGAGGGTCACGTTGTCCGGGTTGGTGAGGGCGATCAGCGGCCAGGCGTAGTCGTTCCACTGGCCCATGAACGTGAAGATGCCGAGGAAGGCGAGCCCGGGGCGGACCACGGGCAGGGCCACGTGCCAGTACTGGCGCAGGAAGCTCGCCCCGTCGATCTTCGAGGCGTCCAACAGTTCGTCGTGGATGGCGCTCTTCATGTACTGCCGCATCCAGAAGATGCCGAAGGCGTTCGCGGCGGCTGGCACGATCAGCGAGGTCATCGAGCCGATCCAGCCCAGCTTCGCCATGATCACGAACTGCGGGATGGCCGCGAGCTGCGCGGGCACCATGAAGATCGCCATCATCATCGCGAACAGCGTCCGGCGGCCGGGAAAGCTGAACTTGGCGAAGACGAAGGCGGCCAGCGAGTCGAAGAACAGCACGAGGAACGTCACGGAGACGGCGACGAGCAGCGAGTTGAACATCGACCCGAAGAAGTCGATGCTGTCGAACAGCTTGCTCAGGTTGTCGCCGAAGTGCGAGCCGGGCAGCAGCTTCGGCGGGTAGGAGAAGATCTCCGTCGACGTGTGCGTCGACATGATCACGGCCCAGTAGAACGGGAACGCGGAGAGCAGCACCCCGAACAGCAGGGAGACGTGCAGCGCGATGCCTCTGCGCTGGGTGCCCCGGATGCGCGTGCCCTTGGCGGGCTCGGTACGGGGCGGCTCGGTGGGGGCGGGCTCGGTCTGTGTGGTGACAGCCATGGTGACGGGCCTCCCTAGTCCTCGCCCCGGCGCTGCACCAGGCGCCAGTTGACGATCGAGAAGATGACGACGACGAGGAAGATGCCCCAGGCCACGGCCGCGCCGTAACCGAAGTCGTTGTTGTCGAAGGTCTGCTGGAAGAAGTAGAGGACCATCGTCCGGCCGGCGTGGTCGGGACCGCCGGAGAACGTGGACTCGTTGGCGGTGGACTGCAGCAGCACCTGCGGTTCGGAGAAGCTCTGCAGTCCGGTGACGGTCGAGATGACGAGCACGAACAGCAGCACGGGCCGCATCAGCGGGAGCGTGATCCGGAAGAAGGTCTGCACGGGTCCGGCGCCGTCCATCCGCGCCGCCTCGTACAGCTCGCCGGGGATCGTCTGGAGTCCGGCGAGGAAGATGATCGCGTTGTAGCCGGTCCACTGCCAGGTCATCAGGGTGGCGATGGCGACCTTGATGCCCCACGGGGTGTTCAGCCAGGCGATCTGGTCGAGTCCGACCGCCTGCAACAGGGCGTTCACCAGGCCGAAGTTGGTGGAGAAGACCGAGCCGAAGATGATCGCGACGGCGACCACCGAGGTGACGTTGGGCAGGAAGTACGCGAAGCGGTAGACGTTCTTGAAGCGGACCGCCGAGTTGAGCATCACGGCCGTGATCATCGCGAGGAAGATCATGGGGAAGGTGGCCAGCGCCCAGATGATCAGCGTGTTGCCGATCGAGCTCCAGAAGTCGGTGTCGCTCAGCAGATAGCGGTACTGCGACAGGCCCGCGTACTCCATCGAGCCGAGGCCGTCCCACCGGTGGAACGACAGATAGAGCGAGAAGCCGACCGGGATCAGACCGAAGGCGAGGAAGAGGAGATAGAAGGGCGAGATCGCGGCGTACAGCCGCCAGTAGCTCAGGATGCCCTTCTTGGGGTGGGCCGCGGGCGGCTCGGCGACGGGCGCCGGGGGCTTCTCGACCAGGGGGGCGGTAGCCATCAGTAGCTCACCCCCAGATGGTCGGCGATACGCCGGCACTTGCTCATGGCGTCCTTCCAGGCTTTCTCGGGGTTCTTGCCGAGGACGCCGACGTTCTTGATCTCGTCCCTGATCGGCTGCCCGAGCGCCACGTCGTACGGGCTGTTGAAGGCGACCGGGATCTTCTCCGCGGCCGGCCCGTACACGTCCATCGTGATCTGGTCGCCGAAGAACGGGTCGTTCTCCCGCAGCTTCTTCAGCTCGTACGAGGCGGGGGTCGAGGGGAAGAGTCCCGCGTCCATGAAGCCCTGGGCCTGGTTGTCCGCGTTGAGCAGCCAGGTGATGATCTCGAAGGCCTTCTCGGGTTCACGGCAGGCCTTGGTGATCGCGAGGAACGAGCCGCCGACGTTCGAGGGGCCACCGGGACAGTTCGCGACCCGCCATCTGCCCTTGGTCTTCGGGTACTGGAGCTTGAGGTCGCCCGCGGCCCACGAGGCGTTGAGCTGGCTGGGCAGCTCGCCGCTCTCGGTGGCCGAGATCGAGTCGGGCGTGCCGGTCACGATGCTCGACGCGAGGCCGCGCCGCTTGGCCTCCACGGCACGGTCCCAGCAGACCCGCACATGTTCCTGGTCGCCGATGAAGTGCTTGTCCTCGTCGACGAACCGCTGGGTGCCCTGTCCGATCGACATCTCGAAGACGCTGGTGATGTCGGTCAGGATGAACGCCCCGCGCACCCGCTTCTTGAGCTGCTCGCCCGCCGCGAAGAACTGGTCCCAGGTGCCCATCTCCTTGGAGACGTCGTCCGGTTCGTACGCGAGCCCGGCCTTCTCGTAGACGGCCGGCTGGTAGTACTGCACGACGGGTCCCACGTCGATGGGGAAGCCGACGAGGCTGCCGTCGGGGGCCACGCCCTGCTGCCACTTCCAGTCCAGGTACTGGCTCTTGAGCTTCTCCGCGCCGAGTGTGCGCAGGTCCACGAACTGGTCGGCGTTCGGCAGGTACGACGCCATGTCCTCGCCCTTGAGCCCCGCGATGTCGGGGACATGGGCCTGGCCGGTCATCGTGGTGATGAGCTTGGAGCGGTAGTAGCCGCCGATCTGGATCGCGTCCAGGTCCACGGCGCTGTCGTAACGGGCCTTGGCCTTCTTGACGACGGTGTCGCTCAGGCCGCCGCTCCAGTACCAGAGCACCATGTTCCGGCCCGTCGAGCCGGTCGGTACGGCGCAGCCGGACGCCAGGCCGCCGAGCGCGGTCGCGGCCGTACCGGCCAGTCCCGCGCGGAGCAGGCCCCTTCGTGAGAGCCGCACAGCTCCCACCGCCTTTCGGATGTGTTCGGTCTTCGCATCAGGAGAGACGCATCGGTGAGCCAGGCATCAGAAGGGATGCGTCGCGGGAGATGCGTCGGGGGAGATCGGGAGTGCCGTGGGGGCAGGTGGAGTCACCGGGGCGTGGGGAACCGGAGGGCCGGGATCGACGGGCATACGGTCCGTCAGGAAGCCGTACGCGCGCCGCAGTTCGGGATTCTTGAGGGAGCGCCACCACTGGTGGATGCCGTACCAGCCGGGCGCGGCGAGCGCCCCGCTGTGCCGCTGTACGGAGAGTCCGGCGGCCAGCACCGCGAAGCGCAGCCGCTCCTCCAGGGGCCAGCCTTCCAGCGAGGCCGCGACGAAGCTCGCGCCGAAGACGTCCCCGGCACCCGTCGCGTCCAGGACGTCGGTGGCGAGGGCGGGCACGTCGGCGTGCTCGCCCGTGGTCTGGTCGACGGCGATCGCGCCGTCCCGGCCGCGGGTGACCACGGCCACCGGCACCAGCTCGGAGAGCCTGGAGAGCGCGTCGGCCGCGGTGTCGGTGCGGGTGTACGCCATCGCCTCGGTGTCGTTCGGGACGAAGGCGTGGCACAGGGCGAGCTGGTCGAGGAGAGCCGAGGACCACTGCTGGGTGGGGTCCCAGCCGACGTCCGCGTAGATCTTCGTGCCGTTCGCGGCGGCCTTGGCGATCCAGTCGCGGGGTTCGGCCTCGATGTGCACGAGGGCCGTGCGCGCGGCGGGCGGGTCGCCCATCAGCGCGTCCTGCGAGTACGGGGGCTCCTGGCCGTGGGTGACCAGGGCCCGGTCGTGGCCGTACGCGATCGAGACGGTGACCGGGGTGTGCCAGCCGTCCGCCGTACGGGAGAGCGAGAGGTCGATGTGCTCCTGGCCGGCGAGGATCCCACGGCTGTACGCGCCGTAGTAGTCGTCGCCGAACACGGTGGCCAGCGAGGTCCTGAGGCCGTAACGGGCCGCGGCCACGGCCAGGTTGGCGATGCCGCCCGGGCTCGTGCCCATCCCGTCGGTCCAGATCTCCTCGCCGGGGGTCGGCGGCTTGCCCAGACCGGTCAGGACGAGGTCGTAGAAGAGCAGCCCGGTCAGCAGCACATCGGGCCGCGCGTCGGGCCGTGTCTCACCCACGAGCGCATCCTCTCGTCAAAACTCTTCATTTTCGGTGCACCGAATCGTGTTTCGGTGGACAGGATCGTGCGCGCCTCCGGCACATTTGGCAAGAGTTGAGCAGAACAGAGCATAGAAATGATGGGCGATGACGACTATTGTTCAGCTCGTGCTGGCAGAGAGACGACATCAACTCATCCTGCGGGCCCTGCGCTCCGGCGGCCCCGCGGCCGTGACCGACCTCTCGGAGCAGCTCGGCGTGAGCCCCGCCACCGTCCGGCGCGACCTGCTCAAGCTGGAGGAGGAGGGCCTGCTCACCCGGGTGCACGGCGGGGCGGTCGCCGAGGAGGGCGACCAGCCCTTCGCCGAGGTCGCCGAGGTGCGCGTGGCCGAGAAGGACGCCATAGCGGCGCGTGCGGCGGCCCTCGTCGAGGACGGCCAGTCCGTGCTGCTCGACATCGGCACCACCGCCTACCGGCTGGCCCGGCAGCTGCACGGCCGCCGGATCACCGTGATCACCAGCAACCTCGTGGTCTACGAGGAGCTGGTGGACGACGAGGCCATCGAGCTGGTGCTGCTCGGCGGCATGGTCCGCCGCGAGTACCGCTCCCTGGTCGGCTTCCTCACCGAGGACAATCTGCGCCAGCTGCATGCGGACTGGCTGTTCCTGGGAACGAGCGGGGTACGGCCGGGAGGGCAGGTGATGGACACGACCGTCGTCGAGGTGCCGGTGAAGCGCGCCATGATCAAGGCGGCCGACCGGGTCGTCCTGCTCGCCGACCGCGCCAAGTTCCCGGGGACGGGGATGGCGAAGGTCTGCGGGCCAGAGGACCTGGACGTCGTGGTGACCAACGCACCGGCGGACGCCGGGACGCGGGCCGCCCTGGAAGAGGCGGGCGTACGCGTGGTGCTCACGTGAGCGGCGCACGCGAGGGGTCGACGACCCCCGGCGTGCGCGGGAACCCGACGGCGGGCTCCGGGACCGCGACGGCACCGGCGGCCCCTGTGGCACCGGTGGCCCTGGCGGCCCCTGCGACACCAGTGGCCCTGCCGGCACCGGCCGCTCCGGTCGCGCTGCCGGCCCCGTCGACCCTGATGACCCCGAGGAACAGCGAAAGGGCAGTTGCGTGAAGCTGACGATTCTGGGCGGCGGCGGATTCCGCGTGCCGCTCGTGTACGGGGCGCTCCTGGGCGACCGCGGCGAGGGCCGCGTCACCGACGTCGTCCTGCACGACCTGGACCAGGGACGGCTCTCGGCCGTCGCCCGGGTCCTCGCCGAGCAGGCGGCGGCGCACCCGGACGCGCCGTCCGTGACCGCCACCACGGATCTCGACGAGGCGCTGCGCGGCGCCGACTTCATCTTCTCCGCGATCCGCGTCGGCGGTCTCGAAGGCCGCGCCGCCGACGAGCGGGTCGCCCTCGACCAGGGCGTCCTCGGCCAGGAGACCGTCGGCGCCGGCGGCATCGCCTACGGCCTGCGCACGGTGCCCGTGGCCGTCGACATCGCCCGGCGCGTCGCCCGCCTCGCGCCCGACGCCTGGCTGATCAACTTCACCAACCCGGCGGGCCTGGTCACCGAGGCCATGTCCCGCCACCTCGGCGACCGCGTCATCGGCATCTGCGACTCCCCGGTCGGCCTCGGCCGCCGCATCGCCCGGGTGCTGGGCGCGAACCCGCGCGAGGCCTGGATCGACTACGTCGGCCTCAACCACCTCGGCTGGGTCCGCGGACTCCATGTCGCAGGCCGCGACGAACTCCCGCGGCTGCTCGCGGACACCGACCTGCTCGGCTCCTTCGAGGAGGGCAAGCTCTTCGGCACCGACTGGCTCCAGTCGCTCGGCGCCATCCCGAACGAGTATCTGCACTACTACTACTTCAACCGCGAGGCCGTCCGCGCCTACAGCCAGGCCGAGAAGACCCGCGGCGCGTTCCTGCGCGACCAGCAGGCCCACTTCTACGAGGAGATGAGCCGTCCGGACAGTGCCGCTCTCACCGCCTGGGACCGTACGAGGGCCGAGCGCGAGGCCACGTACATGTCCGAGAACCGGGAGACGGCCGGGGCGGGCGAGCGCGACGCCGACGACCTCTCCGGCGGCTACGAGAAGGTGGCGCTCGCCCTGATGCGGGCCATCGCCCGTGACGAGCGGACCACGCTCATCCTCAACGTCCGCAACCAGGGCACCCTCGCGGCGCTCGACGCGGACGCCGTCATCGAGGTGCCCTGCCTCGTCGACGCCAACGGCGCGCACCCGGTCGCGGTCGCCCCGCTGCCCGGCCACGCCACCGGTCTGGTGTGCGCGGTGAAGGCCGTGGAGCGGGAGGTGCTGGCCGCCGCCGGGTCGGGATCGCGCGCCACGGCCGTGAAGGCCTTCGCGCTCCATCCGCTGGTCGACTCGGTGAATGTGGCCCGCAACCTGGTGGACGGGTACACCGCGGTCCATCCTGGTCTCGCCTACCTCAAGTAAGCGCTTTCCCCGCTCGTTACCTGGAGACTTTCATGCACGACGAACGCCGGCGAATCGAGGAGCGCGTCCAGCGCCTCCACGACCAGCGCATCAAGGCCGCGATCTACGCCGCCGCCGTGCCCTTCGAGATCGAGGCATGGCAGGCCCCGGGGGAGCCCGTCCCCTTCGAGGAGGCCGCGTCCGCCCCGTACACGCCCTTCGAGATGGGCACCCCCTGGGGGCCGCCCTGGGGGACGACCTGGTTCCGGATGCGCGGGCGGGTGCCCGCCGAGTGGGCGGGGCGGCGCGTCGAGGCGGTCATCGACCTCGGCTTCGTCGGCGACTGGCCCGGCAACCAGGCCGAAGCACTCGTCCACCTCACCGACGGCACCCCGCTGAAGGCGGTCAACCCGCTCAACCAGTACGTGGCGATCGCCAACCCCGCCGTCGGCGGCGAGGAGATCGACTACCTGGTCGAGGCGGCCTCCAACCCGGACATCCTCGCCGACGACTTCTCCAAGGTCACGCCGATGGGCGACGTCCGCACCGCGGGCGACAAGCCGCTCTACACCTTCCGGCGCGCGGACATCGCCGTCCTCGACGAGGAGGTCTGGCACCTCGACCTCGACATCCAGGTCCTGCGCGAGCTGATGCTGGAGCTGGGCGAGCACGACCCCCGCCGGCACGAGATCACCCATGCCCTGGACCGGGCCCTGGATCTGCTGGACCTCGACGACGTCGCCGGCTCGGCCGCCGACGTACGGGCCGCGCTGAAGCCCGCGCTGGCCAGGCCTGCCAACGCCAGCGCCCACATCGTCTCCGGCGTCGGCCACGCGCACATCGATTCCGCCTGGCTCTGGCCGATCCGCGAGACCAAGCGCAAGACGTCCCGCACCTTCTCGAACGTCACCTCGCTGGCCGACGAGTACGAGGACTTCATCTTCGCCTGCTCGCAGGCCCAGCAGTACGAGTGGGTGCGCGACAACTACCCGAAGGTCTGGGCCCGCATCCAGGAGTCCGTCAAGAAGGGCCAGTGGGCGCCGGTCGGCGGCATGTGGGTGGAGGCCGACGGCAACCTGCCCGGCGGCGAGGCCGTCGCCCGCCAGTTCGTCCACGGCAAGCGGTTCTTCATCGAGCACTTCGGCGTCGAGACCAAGGGCGTGTGGCTGCCGGACTCCTTCGGCTACACCGCGTCCTACCCGCAGCTCGCCAAGCTGGCCGGCAACGAGTGGTTCCTGACCCAGAAGATCTCCTGGAACCAGACCAACAAGTTCCCGCACCACACCTTCTGGTGGGAGGGCATCGACGGCACGCGGATCTTCACCCACTTCCCGCCCGTCGACACCTACAACGCCCGCTTCAGCGGCGAGGAGATGGCCCGCGCCACCAACAACTACCAGGAGAAGGGTGTCGGCACCCGCTCGCTGGCCCCCTTCGGCTGGGGCGACGGGGGCGGCGGCCCCACCCGCGAGATCATGGAGCGGGCGCGCCGGCTCGCCGACCTGGAGGGCTCGCCCAAGGTCGTCGTCGAGCACCCCGACGACTTCTTCGCCAAGGCCCGCGCGGAGTACCCCGACGCCCCGGTCTGGGTCGGCGAGCTGTACCTGGAGCTGCACCGGGCCACCTACACCTCGCAGGCCCGCACCAAGCAGGGCAACCGCCGCAGCGAGCACAAGCTCCGCGAGGCCGAGCTGTGGGCCACGACGGCCGCGCTGCACGCGCCCGGCTACGCCTACCCGCACGAGAAGCTGGACCGGCTCTGGAAGACGGTCCTGCTCCACCAGTTCCACGACATCCTGCCGGGCTCCTCGATCGCCTGGGTGCACCGCGAGGCGGAGGCCGAGTACGCGCGCGTCGCCGAGGAGGTCGAGGCACTGACCGCCGAGGCCGTCACCGCGCTCGGCGCGGGCGACCCCCGCGTCTTCAACACGAGCCCCGTCGAACGCCGGGAGGTCGTACGGACCGCCGACGGCGCCCTGGCCCACACGGTCGTCCCGGCGAACGGCAGCGCGCCCCTCGGCAGCGGCTCCGGCTCCGGGGAGGTGCCGCACCCCGTGACCGTCACCGGCCGCGTCCTCGACAACGGCCTGGTCCGCGTCGAGATCGCCGAGGACGGCACCCTGTCCTCCGTACGCGATCTGCGCGCCGGCGGCCGTGAGGTCCTCGCGGACAAGGGCAACCTGCTCCGCCTCCACACCGACCTCCCCAACTACTGGGACGCCTGGGACGTCGACAAGCACTACAAGAACCGCTACACGGACCTGCTGGACGCCGAGTACGTGACGGTCGTCGAGGACGACCCGCTGCTCGGGGCGATCCGCGTGGAGCGCTCCTTCGGCAACGGCTCGCGCATCACGCAGACGATCAGCCTGCGCGCCGGCAGCCCCCGGATCGACTTCGAGACGGACATCGACTGGCACGAGGCCGAGAAGTTCCTCAAAGCGGGCTTCCCGGTGGACATCCGGGCGGCGCACTCGTCCGCCGAGATCGCCTTCGGCCACATCCAGCGGCCCACGCACACCAACACCACCTGGGAGTCGGCCCGCTTCGAGGTCTCCGGCCACCGCTGGGTCCACCTAGGCGAACCCGGCTACGGCGTCGCGGTCATCAACGACTCCACCTACGGCCACGACGTCTCCCGCACGGTCCGTGAGGACGGCGGTACGACGACCACGGTCCGGCTCAGCCTGGTCCGCGCCCCGCGCATCCCGGACCCGGCGGCCGACCAGGGCAGGCACCACTTCACCTACGCGCTGCTGCCCGGCGCGACCATCGAGGACGCGGTCGCCGAGGGCTACTCCCTCAACCTGCCGCTGCGGGTGGCGGACTCGGCGGGCACCCCCGAACCGGTCGTCTCCGTCGAAGGGGAGGGCGTCACCATCGAGGCCGTGAAGCTCGCCGACGACGCCTCGGGCGATGTCGTCGTACGCCTCTACGAGTCCCGCGGCGGCCGGGCGCAGGGCACCCTGCGCACGAGCTTCCCGCTGGCCGGCGCCGAGATCACCGACCTCCTGGAGCGCCCGCTGTCGACGGCGGACACGGACGGGAACGGCGTGCCCGTCACCCTGCGCCCCTTCGAGATCCAGACACTGCGCCTGGCCGTGGGGAAGTGAGGGACACGTTCATGCGGAAGCGGTGACCCCGTTTCCCATGAACAATTAAGGAAGCGGTAAGAGAGCTGGTCAGGGCCGGTCACGGTGGGTTCGCGGTGGGTGCGCGGCCCGCCGTGACCCGTCCCCGTTCCCTGCACGACACCTGCGGTTCGCTCGGCGCCCCTGTGATGAGGGCAGTACGAGAGAAAGGTGTCACCGTGCGAGACCCGCGCATGTCCGCGATCGGCAAGGGCCTGAGGCGCCGCGGCAGACTGATGGCCCAGGCGGTGAGCCCGCCGCGCCGCGGCCTCGACGCCGTGCCCGCGCCCCGCGACACCGAGGGCTCCCGCGCCGGGGACGGCTATGTGGCGCCCCGCGCCCCGCGGCTGGTGGACTCGCCGGTCTTCGTCCTGTCCTGCGTCCGCTCGGGCTCGACCCTCCTGCGGGTCCTGCTGAACAGCCACAGCAGCATCCGCGCCCCGCACGAGATGCATCTGCGCACCCTGCACGTCCATCTCTCCCGCGACTTCACCGCCGACGCCATGCGGGCGCTGGAGCTGGACAAGGAGGAGCTGGAGCACACGCTGTGGGACCGGGTGATGCACCTGGAACTGGCCCGCTCCGGCAAGCAGATCATCGTCGACAAGACCCCGCCCAACACCCTCATCTGGCCGCGCCTGCACCGATGTTGGCCCAACGCCCGCTACATCGTGCTGCTGCGCCACCCCGGTGCCGTGGTCGCCTCCCTCACCGACCGCCGCACCGACCCCGACCCCGAGCAGATCCGCGCCGAGGTCCTCGACTACGGCGTACGGCTCGACGAGGCCCGCCGCACGCTCGACGCCCATGTGATGACGTACGAGGACCTCACCGCCGATCCCGAGCGGACCACGCGCGGACTGTGCGACTACCTTGACGTGCCCTGGGAGAGCGCGATGCTCGACTACGGGAAGAAGGACCACGGCACGTTCCGGCCGCAGCTCGGCGACTGGAGTCCCACCATCAGGTCGGGCCGCATCCAGCCGGCCCGACCGGCCGACCCGAAAGTCGAACTACCCCCACAACTGGACGAGTTGGCCAAGGCGTGGGGGTATCCGATCGACTGACGGGGCACCACCGTGCCGCCGGGGCAGGGCCGGTCGCGGATCCGCGTCCAGGTCGACGGTGAGGTGCTGCGGACCGATCAGACGGTCAAGGGCCTGTCCGAGGACTGCGCGGCCTGAGCCGTACGACTCGCCTTGGCCGAGTGGGGCGCATGGGCCGGCTGCGCCTCCGAGACGGCGTCCGGCGCCGGCACGTGGGCGGGCAGGTCCAGGTCCGCGTGCTGCTCCGGCGCCGACACGGGACGCACCGCGCGCGGCCCGGACACCACCGCGTAGTCCGAGCCGAGGAACGGCGGGACGACATCGCCCGGCTCCTCGCCGAGCGCGAGGCGCACGGCGGCCCACGGCGCGTTGATCCCGCACTGCGAGAGCTGGTGCAGACCGCCCGCCGGGCGCGTGTTGACGTCCATGAGGACCGGCTCGTCACCGAGCATCCGGAACTGGATGTTCGTCAGGTAGTGCAGCCCGAAGCCCTCCGCGAGGGTCCGCGCGGGCTCGATGAACGACGGGTCGAGCGTGAAGCCGCGCCGCCGCCCGTTCTTCGTACGGCCCACCGCCATCCGGACCCGTCCGTCCGGGCCGGTGAGGCAGTCCACGGACACCTCGGGCTCGCCCAGAAGGGGCATGACGAGCCAGTCCACGGGCCCGTCCGCCTGCCGCAGCGCCTGGACGACCAGATCCAGCGGCATGTACGGGCTGGGGAAGCCGCTCAGGTGCAGGAGCGAGAACGGGGTGCGCGTGATGATGCGGAAGCCGACGCCACCGGCTCCGGAGGCGGGCTTGAAGCACGCCTTGTGACCGGCGGCCTCCAGTGCGTCGACCGCGGCGATCAGCTCCTCGGCGGTGCGGACCCGCGACCACGGGGGCACCGGCACACCGAGCTTCTCGACGGCCTCGTACGCGACGACCTTGTCCTGGAAGGTGTGCACGGCCTCGGCGGGCGGCGCGAGCAGCGCGGTGCCGACCGCGGCGAACTCCTCGCGGTGCTCGGCCAGGGCGGTCTGGTGCAGGACGGGCACGAACACGTCGATCGAGTTCCGGACGCACTGGTCGAGCGCGTACTCGACGTAGGCGGCCGGGGACAGCCCCTCCGGCTCCATCGCGGCGATGTCGGCGGCGGCCAGGATCGGGGAGTCGGGGTCACCGTGGGTGGCGTGGATCTCGACCGCGCGGCCACACGGATTTCGCCGCAGCTGATCCATGAAGAACACGTTCTCCGCGTACGTGCGGTTGAGCCAGACGCGTACGCGAGAGACCATGCAGGCCGCCTTTCAGGTTTGCGGGCACGTCAAATCAGGCCGTGCTCGGCAAGAGGTTTAGTGGGTACACAAAACCGCCGTTCGAAAACGGGAGTTCGCGGTTGTGTATGGCCGATCATAGGGGTTCCTGAGCAGTGCTGCTGCTACGGGCGTGTTACGGAATCACCCGCCGCGTCCACCGCACGGCTCCGCCCGACGGGCCCGCCGGGGCTCGCGCGGCAGGTCAGAGGCCCTGCGCCCGGCCGGCGCCGAGCGGTCGCCACGAGGTGCGCCCGGCCGGCGGCCGGTGCTCCAGATCACCGCCGTCGGATGGTCGGATCGGCCAATCGACTGATCGGCGCACCGGCGGGCCTGCCCGTCGGCGAGACGCGGCCAGAGGCCCGATCGGGTGGAGGGGCGGTGTGCGGCCCGCCGGTGGGCGAGGGTGCGTGCCCCGGGCCGTGCGCAGCGTGCGGGCCGCTCGGGCGGCGCCCGGGAGGGCGTGCCGAGTCGCGTGGCGGAGCGCGGTCGGGCCGGTGCCCCGACCGGGCACCCGGCGCCTCGGTGTCCGGGTCCGAACCCCGCACGCGGTCGCTCTTGTACCGCGCCGTGCGTGTGTGTTCTTGTGTTCCCATCCGGGCGGCCGTGAGGCGTCCCGGCACGGGGAGGGGGCGAGGGTGACGACGGCTGACCGTCAGGGCCGGCTGCTGGCCATCAGCGACCTGCACATCGGATACGCCGAGAACCGGGCCCTCGTCGAGGAGATGCGCCCCGAGACCGACGACGACTGGCTCCTCGTGGCCGGCGACGTCGCGGAGACGGTGGCCGACATCCGCTGGGCCCTCGAAACGCTCAGCCGGCGCTTCCGGAAGGTGATCTGGGCACCGGGCAACCACGAACTGTGGACCCACCCGAAGGACACCGTCACCCTGCGCGGAGTGGCCCGCTACGAATACCTCGTGCGGCTCTGCCGCGAGCTGGGCGTGATCACCCCCGAGGACCCCTACCCCGTGTGGGAGGGCCCCGACGGACCGGTCGTGGTGGCCCCGCTCTTCCTCCTCTACGACTACTCGTTCCTGCCCGCGGGCTGTGCGACCAAGGAAGAGGGCCTCGCGTACGCCCACGGCACCGGCATCGTCTGCACCGACGAGCACGTGCTGCACCCCGACCCGTACCCCAGCCGTGAGGCCTGGTGCCGGGCCCGGGTGGCCGAGACCGAACGCAGACTCGCGGAGATCCCCGACGGGCTGCCCACGGTGCTCGTGAACCACTACCCGCTGGACCGGCACCCCACGGAAGTCCTCTGGTACCCGGAGTTCGCCATGTGGTGCGGCACCCGGCTCACCGCGGACTGGCACCGCACCCACCGCGTGGCCGTCATGGTCTACGGCCACCTGCACATTCCCCGCACCACCTGGCTCGACGGCGTCCGCTTCGAAGAGGTGTCCGTGGGTTACCCCCGCGAGTGGCGCAAGCGCCCGGAACCGCCGGGCACACTGCGCCGTATTCTGCCGATGGAGGTCGGATCCGGTGATCGAGGAACTGCTCCCGGAGTCGGTCGTGGCCGTGGAGGCGCACGCTGACGACCACGCCGAGGGCACCGGCGCCCCGACGCCGTACCCCGAGCTGTATCCCGAGGAAGAGGCGCTGATCGCGCGCGCCGTCGAGAAGCGGCGCCGTGAGTTCACCGTGGTCCGCGGGTGCGCCAGACGTGCCATGGAGAAGCTCGGCGTGCCCCCGCAGGCCGTCGTCAGCGGCGACCGGGGAGCCCCGCGGTGGCCCGCCGGGCTGATCGGCAGCATGACGCACTGCGAGGGCTACGCCGCCGCCGCGCTGGCCCGGGCGAGCGACCTGGCCTCCCTCGGCATCGACGCGGAGCCCCATCTGCCGCTGCCCGCCGACGTGCTGCCCTCGGTGGCGCTGCCCGACGAGGTCCGGCGGCTGGACGAGCTCGCCGGAGAGCATCCGCAGATCCACTGGGACCGGCTCCTGTTCAGCGCCAAGGAGTCGGTCTACAAGGCGTGGTTCCCCCTCACCGGGAAATGGCTCGACTTCTCGGAGGCCGACATCGAGGTCTTCATGGATCCCGGACACACCACGTCCGGCGGCCTGAGCGCCGGACTCCTCGTACCCGGACCGGTGGTGGACGGCCGTCGCATCGGCCGCTTCGAAGGACGCTGGACGGTGGGCCGGGGACTCGTGGCGACCTCGGTGACCGTGCCGCACGGGCAGGACTGAGCGCGGCTCCGCCCGGCGACGGGCGGCCCGAAGGCTGACGGTGGTTCATCAGACCTCCGGGCACCAGGTGTGCAGCAGGCGGAAGAACGCCTCCTCGTTGCCCTCAAGGCCCGCCGCGGCCAGTGCGCGCTCCGCCTCCGCGAGGGCCGAGGGCGGCACGACGACCGGCCGCCCCGAACCGGACGGGGTGTCCATCGCTGCTCGTACGGTCTGGAGCAGGCGCAGATAGGCCTGCACGGCGGTGCGTTCGTGATCGGTCAGTACGGCTGTCGGCATCGGACGGCTCTCCCGGTTCGGCTCGGCTTCCGCTCTTCGGTCCTGCGCGCGCCGCCGCACAGCGGTGGCGCTGGGTCCAGCTTGCCGTCCGCCACTGACAATGCCCTTTCCGTGCGTGTTCGTTCGCCCGGTTAGCCGAGGGGAAACCTCACGGAAACCCCTTGTCGGACAACGGGCTTACGCTGGAATGCAGGCCCGGAGAGGGGAGACGAGCCGGTGGCCGACACCCCACGACGGCGCCCGCGCGGGGCCCTGCGGCTGCGGCCGGTGGCCGACGGCGAACTGCGGCTGCGCCACCGCGTCGTGCACGGCTACCGCCGCGCCTACCGCATGACCGGTGAGGGACCGGCCCTCGTCCTGATCCACGGCATCGGCGACTCCTCGGCGACCTGGGCCGGCCTCATCCCCGGTCTGGCCCGCACCCATACGGTGATCGCACCCGACCTGCTGGGCCACGGCGCCTCGGACAAGCCCCGGGCCGACTACTCCGTGGCCGCCTACGCCAACGGCCTGCGCGATCTGCTCGCCACGCTCGGCGTCGAACGGGCCACGCTCGTCGGGCACTCGTTCGGCGGCGGTGTCGCGATGCAGTTCGCCTACCAGTTCCCCGAGCGCACCGAGCGGCTGATCCTGGTCGGCGCGGGAGGCGTGGGCCGTGAGGTCAACCCCGTACTGCGGGCGGTGTCCCTGCCCGGGGCCCAGCTCGCGCTGTCCGCGCTGCAGCTGCCCGGCATGGCGTTCCAGGCCCGGCTGTTCGTACAGCTGATGCGGCTGCTCGACACCGATCTCGGGCAGGACGCGCCCGAGTTGCTCACCCTCGTGGATGCGCTGCCCGACGCGACCTCGCGCAGCGCGTTCATCCGCACCCTGCGGGCGGTCGTCGACTGGCGCGGCCAGGTGGTGACCATGCTCGACCGCTGCTACCTCACCGAGGGCATGCCCACGATGCTCGTGTGGGGCGACCGCGACGGCGTGGTGCCCGTACGGCACGCCCACGGGGCGCACGAGGCGATGCCGGGGAGCCGGCTGGAGATCTTCGAGGGCGCCGGGCACTTTCCGTTCCACACGGACCCCGTGCGGTTTCTCGCGCTCGTGCAGGAGTTCGTCGAGGGGACGAGTCCCGCCGACTGGAGTCGCGAGCGGTGGAGTGCGCTGCTGCGGGCCGGGCGGCCCGGGACCGCGGCGGGGCGGGCGGACACGGCGCGCAGTCGTGCGCTGGAGCGGGAGTTGCGGGCGGCGAGTGAGCGCAGCGCGACCTGATGCCCGGGGGCGGGGGCGGGGGCGGGGGGTCGGGGGTTCGTGCGTCGAGTGTCGGCTGCGGGTGCGTCGTGGCCGGTCGCGCAGTTCCCCGCGCCCCTCGAAAGGGCTGCGCCGCTTTCGAGGAGGGGGCGCGCGGCGAAGAGGGTGCGTCCTCTTCGAGGAAGGGTCGTGCCCCCTTCAGCGGTGGGCCTCGTTGCGGGTGGCCTCGACCACGGGGGAGTGGTGCAGGGCCTGGGACATGCGGACCAGGTCGCGCGGTGCCTCGGTCGGCTCCGTCGGTTCGGTGCGTGTGCCCTCCGGGTCGGCGGTCCGGGCCCGTACCGCCGCCGCCACCATCGCCGCGTCCGCCTCCGCGCGGGCCTGGGCGGGGTCCGAGCCCGTCGCGAGGGCCTCGGCGTGCACACGGGCCCGTAACCCGGTGTCGAAGTACGGGTGCAGGCTGAGCAGGCCGTCGTGGATGTCCGACTCCCGCTGCGTGACCTGGAGTTCGGCCGGGGACCACCAGGACATCCGGGCCGTGCGGCCCGCGTACGGCGAGACCGGTGCCAGTTCCCGCCACAACGGCCCCAGACGGCGGTACGTGCACCACGTCGACCAGGTGTCGCCGGCGCGCTGGCAGGCCAGCGGGAGACAGAAGCCGACCGCGCTGATCTGCGCCCCGGCCGAGGCCAGCACCGGAGCCACGTCGGTGCTGAGGTGGTCGAGGTTCCCGCCGTTCCAGCGCGTCACCACCGCGGTGAACTTGGCGGTCAGATAAGCGATGTTGCACACATAGCCCGCCACGATGATCAGCAGCCCGGCCCGCAGCCGGCCGTGGACCTGGAGGGCCCAGCGACCGCACATCACGTTCATCGCGACGCCCGCCACGGCCAGCGCGCCCAGATAGAGCACGATCATCTCGCGGACGAAGGGCTCGTCGGCGTAGTACGTGTCGAAGTCCCGCAGCCGCTCGACCGGGGTGTCACCGAGGGCGAACAGCACGACCAGCGCCACGATCACGACGCCGTACCCGGTGATCCAGCGCCGGGACGTCCGCCGGGTCAGTTCGGGCGGGCCGCCGCGCCAGTTGACGATCAGCACCAGACAGGCCGCGCTGAACGCGCTCAGCAGACAGTAGACGAGCGGCGCGGAGACGTTCGTGACGCCGACGAGGTCGTTGACCTCGGCGATGGTCGGCGGCGCCGCGAAGAAGAACACCAGCCCCGTCAGCGCCAGCAGCCAGCACACCGACCGCAGCAGCGGATCGCGCCAGGAGCGCCGCAGAGAGGGGGACTTGACGGCCAGGACGGCCGCCATGGCGACGGCGGGCAGGTAGTAGCTGGACCCGTCCACGGTGTGCCGGCGCTCTCAGTCCTGCGGCCCGCGGTAGCCCAGGGACGCCTCGATGCGGCCCGCGAGACCCTCGCGCCGTACGGGCCCGCGCGACCCCGGACCGGCCAGCCACCCCCGGCACCTGCTCGCCAGCAGCAGCCCGAAGCTCTCGGCGTCCTTCTCGTCGGCCAGGTCGAAGCGGGTACGCGCCGCCACCTTGCGGACCGTCGCCCGCAGATCGGCGTCGTCCGACAGCAGCCGGGCGGCGACGGCCGCGCCCTCGACATGGTGGCCGCGGTGGCCCGCGCTCATGTGCCACAGCTCGTGGCCGAGAATCACCAGCTGATGGTCGGGCGCGGTGCGCTCCTCGACGACCACGAGGTCCCAGTCCGCCATGTCGAGCCAGAGCCCGCTGGCGGTGCCCGGCGGGAAGGGGGCCGTACGGAAGCGGACCGGGCGGCCCCGCCTGCTGCTCATGGCCCCGCACAGCGCCGCGTACAGCTCCCCGGGTTCCGCGGGTGCCGGGAGCGACAGTTCGTCGACCAGCTCGCCGCACAGGCGGCGCATCTCCCTTCCGACGCCCACGGAGGTCCCCCGGATCACGACTCGGGCCGCTTGACGCTCTCCAGGAGCATGTCCAGCCACTCGGCGACCTTGTCCCGGTGCTGGTCGGTGGGCAGCTGCGCGGCCCGCCAGGCGATGCCGCGGACCCCGTGGTCCTGCAGCAGCCGCTCCAGCGGATCGTCCGCGGTCGCCGGGTCCGCCTGCCGCTCCCGGTCGGCGAGCCGCTGGAGGAGATCCTGCTCGGTGCGCTGCAGGGCCCCGGCGAGCGCCTCGGGGTCCTCGGCGGACAGGAAACCGGCGTGGACGCGGAAGAAACGCTGGATGGCGTCGCAGTGCTCCATCGTGGGGCGCCGGTCGCCGTTGATGAGCGCGCCCGCCTGCTGACGCGACATGCCCGCGCCGTCGGCGATCTCCTGCTGCGTGTACCGGCGGCCGTTGGGCTTCAGGCGGGTGCGGCGCAGCAGGTCAAGGCGCTGCAGGAACCGGGCCTGGAGATCGGGCTCGCCCGCCGACCGGCCGTTCAGCAGGGACACCACCACGACCTCGGGGACACCCGACGCGGCGGACAGCCGGCGGACGTCGAACACCTCGCTGTGCGGTGCGCCGAGCCGGTCCGCCAGAGCGGCGACTCGGGCCACGACGGCCGGCAGCAGACCCGTCGCCGTGGCGCCCGGAACCTCGAAGCCATCCGTCACCGACAGTTCTCCTACGTCTCAATCGACCGACCGCTGTGGGGGAACCGGAGCCCTCGGACGTGAAGTCCCTGTGGGGATCCGTGTTGTGCAGCGTGAACTGCCCGAAGACCGGAGAGTAGCCCTTTGGTCGAACTCGCATCCAGGTCTCGCCACAACTGTGGCGGGATTCAGCCGTCAACGGGCGCCAAATGCCACGATAGTTGACACCGCTCCGGCCGGGGTAGCAGGATCACGACGCCGCGTGAAGCCCGCATAGGCAAGAGGGGTGGACCTCCCGATGGCATACCAGGCAGGAGGGCCCCGGCCGCAGCCGCGGCCCGTCCCCGACAGTCTTGAGGCCCAGGCGTACCTCCAGGACTACGCAGCACTTCTGGACGCCGTCACCTTTCCGTCCGTCGTCGTCGACCACCGCTGGGACGTCGTCCTCGCCAACGACGCGTTCGAGACACTTTTCCGCGCGGTCGGCCCGCACCCCACCGCCATGCCCGGCGACAACTTCCTCCGGTTCGTCCTGTTCCACCCGGACGCGGGCACGGTCCTCGCCGAGCACGAGTCGAGCTGGTGCCTGCCGATGCTGGCGCACTTCGCCGCCGCCGTGGAGCGGCACGGCCACGACCACGGACTCCAGTCGATCCTGCGGGACATCGCCCAGGACCCGATCATGGACGCCGCCTACCGGCACGGCCTGCCCCACTGGATCCGCTCGGTGGGCCCGCACGCGGTCGAGCACGACGGCGCGGTACGGCCGCTGCTGCACCCCGATCCGCGGTGGGGGAGCACCTGCCGGATCGTCGGAGAGACCCCCAAGACCCTGCACGACATGGGGTACACACGGCTGACACTGGTCCTGCGCGAGGCCCGCCGCCCGGCACCGGCGAAGCGCCGGACCAGACCCGGCCGCGGGCGGCGCGCGGCCGGCCATCTCAGCGTGGTGCCCGCGACCGAGACGTGAGGCACCCCTCGTCGACCGCCGGTGACACGTGCGCGCGCCGCCCTACGACGGGGGCGGAGGTGTGTCGGTCAGGTCCTTCACCAGCCGGTCGGTGAACGGGGTGCCGCGTTTGGCCGCCTGGATCTGCTCGTACACATGGGTGCGCAGTTCGGCGAAGCGCGGCGCCACCCGGGTGTGCAACTGGTCCCGGTCGGCGGGGAGATCGACCTTCAGCTGCTCCCGCACGACGGTCGGGGAGGAGGACAGGATCAGCACCCGCTCACCGAGATAGACGGCCTCGTCGATGTCGTGCGTCACGAACAGGATCGTGATGCCCCGCTGCCGCCACAGCCCGCGGACCAGATCCTCCAGATCGGCCCGGGTCTGGGCGTCCACCGCCGCGAACGGCTCGTCCATCAACAGGACCTGGGGCTCGTACGCCAGCGCGCGGGCGATCGCCACCCGCTGCTGCATACCGCCGGACAGCTGCCACGGGTACGCGCCCGCCGCGTCCAGGAGACCGACGGAGGCGAGTGCGTCGGCGACCAGCTCGCGCCGCCTGGCGGCCGTCAACCTCTTCTGTTTGAGCGGTAGTTCGACGTTCTCGCGCACCCTCATCCAGGGGAACAGGCTGCGCCCGTACTCCTGGAAGACGACCGCCATGTCCGGCGGCGGTCCGGTCACCCGGCGGCCCCCGACCAGCACCTCACCGGCCGTGGGGGTGAGCAGGCCGCCCACGCACTTCAGCAGGGTCGTCTTGCCGCAGCCGGACGGCCCGACCAGGCAGACCAGTTCACCGGCGTCCACGGTGAAGGTGAGGTCGCGCACCGCCTCCACCCGCCGGCCCGATCCCTCGTAGACCTTCTTCAGGCCGCGTACGTCGAGCATGGACCGCCCTTTCGCGAGGTTCACGACGACCGCCGGGAAGCGTCGCGCGCACCGTGGTACCAGCCCAGCGCACGACGCTCGACCAGCCGGAAGACGACCGACAGGACGAACCCGAGCAGCCCCAGCAGCAGGATCCCGGTCCACATGTCGGGGATGGCGAAGCCGCGCTGGAACTGGACGATGGTGAAGCCGAGCCCGTTGCTGGCGGCGAACATCTCGCTGATGACCATCAGGATGATGCCGATGGACAGGGCCTGGCGCAGCCCCGCGAAGATCTGCGGGCTCGCCGCGGGCAGCACCAGGTACCGCAGCCGCGCCACGCCCGTGATGCCGTAGGAGCGGGCCGTCTCGGACATCACCGGGTCGACCGCCCGTACGCCCTCGACGGTGTTCAGCAGGATCGGCCAGACACAGCCGCTCGCGATCACCACGACCTTCATCGTGTCGCCGATGCCCGCGAACAGCATGATGACCGGGACGAGCACGGGCGGCGGCACCGCCCGCAGGAATTCGAGCACCGGCTCGCACACCGCCCGCACCCGGCGGTACGAGCCGATCACCGTGCCCAGCGCCACGCCCGCGACGGCCGCGCACGCGTAACCGGCGCTCAGCCGCAGCACACTGGGCAGGACGTCCTCGCGCAGCCGCTCGCCGGTCCAGACGTCGGGGAACGTGCTGAGGATGGTGCGCAGCGGCGGCCAGTAGACGTCCGTGCTGCCGTCCGACGCGTACCACCACGCCACGACGAGGAGCGTGGGCAGCGCCACGACGAGGACCAGCCGCAGCAGGACACGTTCCAGGCCGTTCACACCGCCACCTCCCCGCGTACGGACTGGTGCCAGGCCAGCGCCCGACGCTCGACGGTCCGCGCACCCACGTTGATGAGCAGCCCCAGCAGACCGGTGACCACCACCAGCGCGTACATCTCCGGCACCGCCTGCGAGGTCTGCGCGACGGCGATCCGCGCCCCCAGCCCCGGTGCCCCGATGACGAGTTCGGCCGTCACGGCGAGGATCAGCGCCACCGCGGCGGCCAGCCGCACCCCCGTCATGACGTACGGGAGGGCCGTGGGCCACAGGACGTGGCGGACCCGCGCCCAGGTACCGAGGCCGTACGAGCGGGCGGTCTCCTCGGCGACCGGGTCCACGTCCTGGACGCCGTACATGACCTGCACGAGGACCTGCCAGAACGACGCGTAGACGACCAGCAGGAGCACCGAGCGCAGTTCGGTGCCGTACAGCAGCACGGCCAGCGGGATCAGCGCCACCGACGGGATCGGGCGCAGGAACTCGATCGTCGAGGCGGTCGCCTCACGGAGGTACGGCGTGACCGAGATCAGGACGCCCGCGACGATGCCCGCGCCCACCGCGATCACGAGCCCGATCGCCCAGCCGGTGAGCGTGTCCCCGAGCGCGGTCCAGAACGCGTCGTCGGACAGCTCGCCGGCGAGCGCGTCGGCGATGCGGCTGGTCGGCGGGAAGTACTCCTCGTCGACCAGGCCGAGCCGCGGCACCGCCTCGCCGAAGGCGAGGAAGGCCGCGAGCCCGCAGGCGCCCAGCAGGGCGTTGGCGCCCCTCACGGAAGGAGCTTGTCCAGGTCCGGCTCCTTCTCGAACAGGCCGTCCTGCTGCCCCAGTTCGGCCAGCCTCTCGATGGAACGACGGTCCGGCTCGGCGGGCCACCGCGGCAGGACCAGCGACTCCACCAGCGGCTTCGGGATCTTCGTGTACGTGGTGATGATGTCGCGGACCTCCGCCGGGTGCTTGTCCGCGTACTCCAGGGACTCGACGGTCGCCGCCTCGAACTTCTTCACCATCTCCGGGTTCTTCTGCACGTAGTTCTGCGAGGAGAAGAACATGGCCACGGTCAGGTCGGGGGACACGTCCACGAAGAGCGAGGCGATGGAGGTGCCGCCCTGGGCCTTGATGCTCGCGAGCGCGGGTTCCACGACACAGGCCGCGTCCACCTGGCCGCCTTCGAGCGCGGCCGGCATCTGGTCGAAGGGCATCTCCACGAACTTCACCTTGGACGGGTCGCCGCCGTCCTTGCGGACCGACTCCCTGGTCGAGGTGTCACAGATGTTGTTGAGCGTGTTGGCCGCGACCTTCTTGCCCTCCACGTCCTTGGCGGACTTGAGGGGGCTGCCCTTCTTCACGGCCAGCTCCGCGAAGTCGGCACCCTGCTTGCCGGTGGACGCGACCCCGTTCACCACGGCCTTGACCGGTACGTTCTTCGACTGGGCGACCAGCAGGGAGGTCATGTTGCTGAAGCCGAAGTCGAACTGGCCCGAGACCACGCCGGGCACGATCGCCGCACCGCCCTGCGCGCTCGTCAGGGACAGCTCGATGCCCCGCTCGCTGTAGAAGCCCTTCTTCTGGCCCAGGTACAGCGGGGCGACGTCGATGATGGGGATGACGCCGACCTTGACCGTGGTGGTACCGCCGGACGCCTTGTCCTTGTCGTCCGACCCGGAGGAGTCGGACGAACCGCAGGCCGTCGCGGCGACGAACAGGGCGCCGGTCACGAGACCGATGAGCAGACGACGCATCACTCCCCCTACTGAAACGATCGGGACAGTTCTTCGACAGGCTGTGCGCAGGCCGCACAGAAGTGCTCAGCGGGAACGTAGAACCTGGCCCGGGAACAGGTCAATGCCCTTGACACGCACGGTCGTTGACAGTTGCCGATCTGTGCTTTTAGCGTGCGCAGAGCGCACCCCCGTGCGTCCCGTGGAGGCGACGATGCCTGCTGGAGATCGCGAACCGCATTTCGTCCGTTCCTTCGAGCGCGGCCTCGCGGTCATCCGCGCCTTCGACGCCGACCACCCGGAGCTGACGCTCAGCGAGGTGGCGCGGGTCAGCGACCTGACCCGCGCGGCGGCCCGCCGCTTCCTGCTGACCCTCTTCGACCTGGGATACGTGGAGACGGACGGCAGGATGTTCCGGCTCACCCCGCGCGTCCTGGAACTCGGATACTCCTACCTGTCCAGTTTCACCCTGCCGGAGATCGCCGAGCCGCATCTGGAGCAACTCGTCGCGCAGATAAGGGAGTCGTCGTCCCTGTGCGTCCTCGACGGCGACGACATCGTGTACGTCGCCCGCGTGCCCACGCACCGCATCATGACCGCGACCATCACCGTCGGCAGCCGCTTTCCGGCCCAGGTCACCTCGGTGGGGCGGGTGCTGCTCGCGCAGCTGCCCGACGAGGAGATCGACACCCGGCTGTCCCGCGCGGACCTCAGCCCCCTGACCGCCCGCACGATCGTCTCGGCCGAACTGCTGCGCACCGAACTGCGCCGGGTACGCCGCCAGGGGTACGCGATCGTCGACCAGGAACTGGAGGAGGGACTGCGCTCGGTCGCCGTCCCGGTGCGCGACCGGGACGGCGAGGTGGTGGCGGCCGTCAACATCCCCGTGCACGCCAGCCGCAACTCGGTGGAGTCCGTACGCCGTGACCTGCTGCCCCATCTGCTGGCCACGGTCGCCCGGATCGAGGCGGACCTGCGGATCACAGGTCGAGCACGAGGCGCTTCCCGAGGCACCGGGACACACAGATGAGCATGGTCTCGCCGGCCGCCCGCTCCTCGTCCGTGAGCACCGAGTCCCGGTGGTCGGGCGTGCCGTCGAGGACGTCCGTCTCACAGGTCCCGCAGGTGCCCTCGGTGCAGGAGTAGAGCACCTCGACACCCGCCGCGCGAACGGTGTCGAGCACGGTGGCGTCGGCGGGCACGGTGAGGGTACGCCCCGACCGCTCCAGGACTACCTCGAACTCGGCTTCAGCGGGCGGCTCCTGATTAGCTGTCACTTCTGGGATCCTGGGCTGGAAGCGCTCGACGTGCAGGGTGCCGCTCGGCCACCCCGCGCACCGCTCCTCCACGGCGTCCAGCAGCGGACCGGGACCGCAGCAGTAGACGAGCGTGTCCGGCTGCGGGGTCCCGCCGAGCGCCCCGGCGAGATCGAGCAGCCCGTACTCGTCCTGCGGAACGACACGCACGCGGCCTCCGTAGGGCCGCAACTCCTTGGTGAAGGCCATGGAGTCACGGGTCCGCCCGCCGTACAGCAGGGTCCAGTCGGCGCCCGCCGCCTCGGCCGCGGCCAGCATCGGCAGGATCGGGGTGATGCCGATGCCGCCCGCGACGAAGAGGTAGCGAGGGGACGGCAGGAGAGCGAAATGGTTGCGCGGACCGCGTACGCGGACCTTGCCGCCCGCCTCCAACTGCTCGTGCACATGGGCGGATCCGCCGCGTCCCCCGGGCTCCCGCAGCACCGCGACGCGCCACTCGTGCCGGTCGGCCGGATTGCCGCACAGGGAGTACTGCCGCTCCAGACCCGGTCCCAGGATCACGTCGATGTGGGCGCCCGGTTCCCAGCCGGGCAACTCCTCGCCGAGCGGATGGCGAAGGGTGAGGGCGAGCACGCCGTCGGCGACCAAGTCCCGTGTGCCTACGACGAGTTCGGCTTCGTAGGCTTCGTACGAGCTCATGAGCGGTGCCCCTCAGGCAGGTGTCCCTCGGGATGGCCGAGCATCCACTCCCACATCGCGACCGGGTCCTCGGCGGTGTGCTCGGCCCCGCAGTGGCAGGTGCCGTGGAGCACGTCGGTGCCCGGCAGCCAGTCGATGCGGTAGACCTCACCGGTGGGGCTCGTCACAGGACCTTCTCCACCGGCTTGTCGCCCTCCTCGACCAGCCGGGCGAGGATACGGCGGGCGGCCAGACCGCCGGTGTCGATGTTGATGCTCAGCTCCTGGTAGCCGCTCCGCTCGGAACCGAGCGTCCGCTGCAGCAGGTTGAGCGCGTCGACGTCCTGCATCACGACCGTGTGGTTGTTGGCCCGCAGGAACTCGGTGACCTCGGCGTCGTCGGTCGCCCAGTCGCGCGAGACCATCCAGAAGTCGTACACCTCGCCGTCGGCGGACGGGGTGATGGCGTACGTGATCTCGGTGTGGAAGCCGTTCGGGTCGCTGCCGTCCGGTTCGGGCACGACCCCGACCGGCGCGATCCGGCTGTGCAGCAGATACAGACAGGGCGCGTGGTACTCGATGTCCTGCCAGCGGGTGATCCGCCCGCTGATACCGGTCGACTTCGCATAGAAGGGCGGACATGCGGCGTCGTCCATGCGCCGGCTGACCCGCACGATCCCCGCGCCCTCGTCCACCTCGGTGGTGATGGGCGTCTCGGCGACCTCGGGGGTGCCGATGTAACCGCCGTGCAGATACGTCTCGTGGGACAGGTCGAGGAGGTTGTCGACGAGGAGCCCGTAGTCGGCGTCGATCGGCTCCATCCCGCTGACGGTGACCCAGCCGGGGGAGTCGAGATGCCTGGCCCGCGGTATGACCTCCGGGTCGGCGAGGGCGGGGTCGCCGATCCACACCCAGATCAGGGCGTCCTGCTCGACCACCGGGTAGGCGGCGACGCGGGCGGTGCGGGGGACCCGTTTCTGCCCGGGCACGTACACGCACGCACCCGTCGTGTCGTACGTGAACCCGTGGTACCCGCAGACGATCCGGTCGCCGTCGAGCCCGCTGGCGGACAGCGGATAGCGGCGGTGCACACACCGGTCGTGCAGGGCGACGGGCCGGCCGTCGTCCTCGGTCCGGTAGAGGACGAGCGGCTCACCGAGCACGGTCCGCCCGAGCAACTCCCGCCCGACCTCATGGGCGTAGGCGGCTACGTACCACTGGTTCCTGGCGAAGGCGGTGGTGTGCGGCATCTTTGCTGCTCCCGTCGGTGGCCGATGGCGACATCGTCCGGAAGGGTGCCACCGGGGCGCAATACCTCTTCCGTCTCACGGAAGGTCCGACGTGGAGGCGTGGAGGCGTGGAGGCGTGGAGGCGTGGAGGACCTGCTCGGACCGTCCTCGGCCGGAGTCCGGGGAGGAGCCGGCGGCTGTCGCATTGGCCTCGGCCGGTTCCGGGAACGTCTCAGGACTGTCACCGGGTGACCCTGGGCGCAGGAGTATCCCGTGTCTCAGGTGTCGGACCGCGGACCCACCCGCGGTGACATCCACGGGGAGGCAGAACCTCATGAACAGCAAGCGTTTCGCACTGATCGCCACATCCGCGATGACCGGCGCCCTGATGCTGACCGCCTGCAACGGCGACGACATCGACGCGGGCGGGGCCCACGCGTCGGCGGGCGGGCACGCGTCGGCGGACTCCGCGCAGGCCGCGGGGGCGATCGGCCGCTACGGCAAGGACGCGGCCGGGGCCACGTTCTTCGCCTCGGTCCTCACCGGCGACAACGAGGTGCCGGTGGAGGGCAAGCCGGCGGTCGGTGACAAGGACGGCCGCGCCGTGGCGCTCATGCGCGTCCAGGGCCAGGACGTGTCCTTCGCGCTGGCGTGGAGCGGTACGGACACCCCGACCCTGGCGCACCTGCACCAGGGCGGGCGGGGAGTCAACGGCGATGTGAAGGTCCCGTTCTTCACCGAGAAGCTCAAGGACGGCAGCAAGCACGTCTACGGCACCGTGAAGGTGAAGGACGCCGCGCTGCTGCGGGACATCAAGGCCCACCCCGAGAAGTTCTACTTCAACCTGCACACCGGCGAGTTCCCCGGTGGCGCCGTCCGCGGCCAGGCGTTCGCCCTCCCCGGCCGTGTCGATCTGCCGGCCACGATCCGGGACTCGGCCCTGCGCGGGGTCGTCAAGGGGTCCCAGGTCTATGCCTGCACCAAGCAGCCCGACGGTACCTTCGCGTTCACCCAGGACAACGTCGAAGCCACCCTCCAGGGCGACATCGACCACAGCTTCGCCAAGCCCGGTCCCACGGGGCCCCCGCAGTGGATCGCGCCCGACGGCTCCTCCGTCACCGGCAGCGTCCTCAACAAGTTCGACAACGGCGAGGGCAACATCCCCGAGCTCATCCTGAAGGCGACGCAGACGGGTGCGGACAAGGGGCTCCTGGCCAAGACGCGGACCGTCCTGCGGCTCAACACCGAGGGCGGGGTGGCCCCGGCCGGCACCTGCGACGCCGGTGCCCACCCCACGGCCAAGGTGCCCTACACCGCCGACTACCTCTTCCTCGCCACCCAGTAGCACCCCGGCACCTCCGGAGGGTGTGCCGCACGCGGACGAAGAGAGGAAGAAGAGAGGAAGGGCATGAACACGTACAGCCACACGCACGACGCCATGCACCGGCACGGGAACCAGCACGATCACGGGAACCAGCACCGACACCCGACCCACCGGAGGACCGCTTTCGCCGCGGGGGCCGTGGCGCTCGCCCTGGCCCTGTCCGCCTGCGGCGCCGACCGGCCCGGCGAGGAGGATGCGCGGGCCGGGGCGCAGAAGGCGGGGAAGTTCGAACTGGAGGTGGTCGAGGAGTCGGCGGTGCCCCTGAGCTCCGAGGGCGTCTCGGTCCGCCGGGACGCGGAACTCGGCTCCGTCGTGGTCGACTCGAAGGGCAGCACCGTGTACGTCTCCAGGGCGGACGAAAGCCGTCCCGGCAGGTCGAGTTGCACGGACGCGTGCGCGAAGACCTGGCTGCCCGTGCCCGCGCGGGAACCGGCGGCCGCCCAGGGGGTGGCGCAGGAACTGCTGGGCTCGATCACCCGTGCCGACGGGGTCGAGCAGCTGACCATCGCCGGCAAGCCGCTCTACACCTACGCTCCCGGCAAAAAGGGTGACACGGCCGGGCAGGGCATCAAGGACACCTGGTACGCCGCGGCTCCGGACGGCACGAGAGCGGGCACCGAGCGGCCCGCCCTGGGCGTCCTGAACAGCCCGGGGCTCGGCCGGGTGCTGCAGGACGGGAACGGCCGGACGCTGTACCTGTTCACGAAGGACACGCCCTGGCCGATGAAGACGGCCTGTGACGCGAAGTGCCTGGAGAAGTGGACACCCAGCGAGCCCGTCACGGCGGCGGACGCGAAGGCCGCGGGGCTCGACCCCGAGGTCCTGTTCCCGTTCACCACTCCGGGCGGCGGCCGGCAGGAGTCCTTCAACTGCTGGCCCGCGTACACCTTCAAGGGCGACAAGAAGCCCGGGGACACCAACGGGCAGGGCGTGGGAGGGGTGTGGTTCGCGATCAAGGCGGACATCCCCCGGAGCGACCGCGGAAGGACCGTGCCCGCGGCGAAGGGGTGAGGGCGCGGGACGCCGGTGGAAAGTGACGACCGTGGTGGCCCGCTCGTCACTCTTTCGGCACTGGCCCCTGCCTACGGTCGGTCCCGAAACCAGATCCCTCCCCGTGTGCTTCCGCGTCCGGACAGTCCCCCGCCTGTCCGGACGCAGCACCGGTGCGACACAGAACCAGGAACAAGCCACCATGACGCTACTCGCGGGCATCGCTCCATCGACGACCTCCCCGGCTCCCGACCCCGTGGACGGCCTGGTGGAGCAGCACAGGGACGCACTCCTCGCCTACGCGAACAGACTGCTCTCGGACCACCATCTCGCCGAGGACATCGTCCAGGAGACGTTCGTCAAGGCGTGGAGTCACGCCGACAGACTCCTCAGCCGGGAAGGGTCCGTACGCGGCTGGCTGTTCAAGGTCGCGCGGAACCTGATCATCGACCGGTCACGAAGTGCCTACGCCCGGTACGAGACGGTGACCACCGAGAGCGGGGACCCGGCGCAGGAGGACCACACCGAACCGGCACACGCGTCCATGGAGGCCGTTTCCCTGCTGCGGGGCGTCTCGGCGGACCATCGGAAGGTGCTCGTCTACCTCTACATCTACGGATGCAGCGTGGAGGAGACCGCACGCATCCTGGACGTGCCGTCGGGCACGGTGAGGTCACGTCGTCACCTGGCACTGCGCGCTCTGCGCAACCGGTGCGCGTCCGCGGGGCACTGACCCCGCCGTCCCCGAACACACGTTGATACGTGCACATACTGATACACACTCATGCATACCGAAGGGCCCCACTCGTCCGAGTGGGGCCCTTCGGCGTGTGGGCCCACGGAGAGCCGGACTTGACCGCCGAGCGCGTTTTCTTCTCGACTGGCCGCAAATGGCCGGGTCCGGTGTCCACCCGGCCGGGTCCCGCAGAGTGTGGGGCGCGGTCGCCCGCCGGCGGCCCACGGTGTCGGGGAGGCCGCCCGATGCCGGGATCACGTACGGATGTCGGGATCACGTACGGAGTGTCTCCGGTCCGTCGCCGCCGTGCCACGGGGCGGCAACCGGATGAGGACTTCAGGATCTTGCTCCGTACCTGCGCATGAGCGGCGCACTTCGCGCCCTCGGCCGGGCCGACGTACCCACCGGACGACCAGATGCAGGGAGAACCAGAAGTGAGCCCCGAGAACGAGTCCACGGCGGACGCAGCACTGCGCTTCTCGGTGCTCGGGCCTCTCAGGGCCTGGCGGCACGCGACGGAACTCAGCCTGGGACCGCCCAAGCAGCGGTCGTTGCTGGCGCTGCTTCTGGTGCAGGCGGACCGGCCGGTCCGCCTGCACCGGATAGTCGACGCCTTATGGGACGAGGATCCGCCGGAGCACGCGGTCAACGTCGTCCACCGGCACATCGGTGCACTGAGGAGACTGCTCGAACCGGAGCTGACCCGCAGGACCGAGGCCCGTGTCCTGGTGAGCGAGGCCGGCGGCTACCGGCTGAACACCGAGGACGAGGCACTGGACCTGCTGAGGTTCCGCAGACTGCGGGACGCGGCGCGGGCCGCCTCGGCCGCGGGGCGGCCCGCGGAAGCCACCGGTCTGTACGTCCGGGCGCTCTCCCTGTGGCTGGGACGGACCGCGGAAGGGCTTCCCCGCACGGCGCATTCCCACACGGTCTTCGCCGGAGTCGACGCCGAGTATCTGCACGCGGCCAGGGACGCCGCCGACGCGGCGCTGGCCGCGGGCGACACGTCCAGGATGCTCCCGCTGGTCAGACAGGCGGCCGAGAGCGACCCGCTGAACGAGTGTCTCCAGGCGCGGCTCATCCTCGTCCTCGCCGCCGAGGGGATGGCGGCCCAGGCCCTGGACCACTACCAGGTCGTCCGGTCCCGGCTCACGAGCGAGCTGGGTGTCGATCCCGGTCCCGAACTGCGCGAGGCCCAGATCCGCGTGCTGCGCGGCACCGTCGCGCCGGCGAGGACGTCCCGTTCCGGCGACACACGGGCCGCGGACACCCGCGCCGCGTTCTCCCCGGAGGCGAGTCGGGGGGCTGGTCCGGTGGCTGGTCCGGGCGCGGGTCCGCAGGCGGGTCCGGGCGCAGGCCCGGGGACGACCCCCGGGGTGCGCCCCGCCCAACTCCCCGCGGACCTGCACGCGTTCACCGGCAGGAGGGCCGAACTCGACTGGATGCGCGACCTGCTGCCGACCGACGGCGGCACCCCGGCCGCCGTCGTCATCAGCGCGATCGGCGGCGCGCCGGGCGTGGGAAAGACCACGCTCGCCCTGCACTGGGCCCACCGCAACACCCACCACTTTCCCGACGGACAGCTCTACGTCAACCTGCGCGGCTACGACCCGGCGGGAGTCGCGCTCACCCCGTCGACCGCGATCTGCTACTTCCTGGAAGCACTCGGCGTACCGGCCGAGGACATCCCGCCGAGCCTCGACGGCCAGTCCGCCCTGTACCGCAGCATGCTGGCCGGACGGCGCGTGCTGGTGGTCCTGGACAACGCCCGCAGCGCCGAACAGGTACGTCCTCTCCTGCCGGGGACACCGACGTGCGTCACGGTGATCACCAGCCGGGAGCAGCTGCACGGACTCGTCGCCTCCAACGGAGCGCGTTCCCTGCGCCTGGACATCCTGACGGTCACCGAATCCATCGAGTTCATGGCGAAGCGGCTGGGCGCGGCGCGCGTCGCCGCCGACCGGCAGGCGGCGCTCGGCATCGCCGAGCAGTGCGGCCGGCTGCCCCTCGCCCTGGCGATCGTGTGCGCCCGTGCGGAGGACCACCCGTCCGCGCCGCTCGCGGACATCGCCGCGGAACTGGCGGAGAGCCGCGACGACCTCGGCGTCTTCGCCGTCGGGGACCCGGCCACCGACACCCGGTCGGTCTTCTCCTGGTCGTACCGCACGCTGACCCCGGAAGCGGCCGGGCTGTTCCGGCTGCTGTGGATGTGTCCGCCCCACGGCGTCTCCGTGCAGGCCGTGGCGAGCCTCGCGGGGCTGACGACGGCACAGACACGGCCCGTGCTGTCCGAACTCACCCGGGCCAGCCTGTGGACCGAGCCCGCGCCCGGTCTCTACGGCTCGCACGAACTGCTGCGGACCTTCAGCCAGGAGCTCTCCCTGGCCGAGGACCCGTCCGAAGCCCGTGAGGACGCCCGCCGCCGGCTCTTCGACCACTACCTGCACAGCGCGCGCGGCGCGGCCACCCAGCTGTACACGCACCGCGAACCCCTCCCGCTGCCCGACGCCGCCCCCGGCACGCAGGTCCTGTCGTTCACCGACACGGACCGCGCGGCGAAGTGGCTCGTGCGGGAGATGCCGGCGCTGGAGGCGGTGATCACCCGGGACAGCGGTCACGGCACGGGCGCGCACGCCTGGCGCATGGCGGCGACCCTGGAACTCGTCCTCGACCGGCGAGGACGGCGTGAGGAGCAGATCGAGCTGCACACCACGGCACTCGCCGGCGCGCAGCGGCTCGGGGAGACCCTGGGCGAGGCCCACATGCACCGTGTGCTCGGCTTCGCCCACGTCCGGACGAACGACCACGCGCGGGGAGCCGCGCACCTGGAACGGGCGTTGGAACTGTTCACCGACATGGGAGACGTCCCCTTCACGGCACTGACCCACCGGTATCTGGCGTTCCTGGCGAACGTCCGGCAGGACCACCGCGAGGCCCTGGCGCAGTACAAGATCGCCTGTTCCCTGTACACGAGCACGCGGGCCTACGTCGGCATCGCGAGCGTCACCAACGAGGTGGCCTGGACCCGCCTGCTCCTGCACGAGTACGAGGAGGCGCTGGGGGACTGCCGCCGCGCGGTCCGTATCGCGCACCGGTCCGGGAACAGGAACATCGAGGCGGCGGCCTGGGACACCATGGGCGTCGCCCATCACCGCCTCGGACAGCAGGACGAGGCGCTGGAGGCCTTCGACCACGCGCTCACCCACTACCGCGCCCTCAACGACGCCTCGCTGGTCGCCGACACCCTCGTCCACCGGGGTGAAGCACTCGCCGTCACGTCCCCTCAGGAGGCCCGCCGGGCGTGGAACGAGGCGCTCGCGATACTCGACGTCCTCGGCCACGCCGAGGCCGACAGGCTGCGCGAGCTGCTGGAGGAACACGACGAGGTTCCCTCAAGGAGCGGGCCGGTCACCATCAACATCTGAGCACGGGCCGACCGGCCCCCACCACTTTGGGCTCCGTGCCCGCGATAGGGCACCCGCACCTCCCGTACCGCCGTCTTTCACACAGACGCCACGCGCCCCTTCCCTGACGTTTGTTGCTCTTGGAACACTCCGAGAGCGCAGGTTCCGGCATGCGCAGGTCCGTCCGTCAGTCGCACCCGTACACGTCAGGACGAGAGGTCACCCAGTCATGACCGAAGTGAATCGGCGCCGTTTCCTGCAACTCGCGGGCGGCACCGCGGCGTTCACCGCGCTGTCGGAGAGCATCGCCAAGGCCGCCTCGATCCCCGCGGGCTACCACCGCGGCACCATCGAGGATGTCGAGCACGTCGTCGTCCTCATGCAGGAGAACCGTTCCTTCGATCACTACTTCGGTGCGCTCAGGGGTGTCCGCGGTTTCGGCGACCCGCATCCGGTCGCGCTCGACAACGGCAAGTCCGTCTGGCACCAGTCGGACGGCACCAAGGACCTCCTGCCCTTCCACCCGGAGGCCGACGACCTCGGTATGCAGTTCCTGGAGGGCCTGCCGCACAGCTGGCCCGACGGGCACGCCGCCTACAACGGCGGCAAGTACGACAAGTGGGTCCCCGCGAAGGGTGCCACGACCATGGCGTACCTGACGCGTGAGGACATCCCGTTCCACTACGCGCTCGCCGACACCTTCACGGTCTGCGACGCGTACCACTGCTCGTTCATCGGCTCCACCGACCCGAACCGCTACTACATGTGGACGGGCTTCACCGGCAACGACGGCAAGGGCGGCGGCCCGGTCCTCGGCAACGACGAGCTGGGCTACGACTGGACGACCTACCCCGAGCGCCTGGAGGAGGCCGGGATCTCCTGGAAGGTCTACCAGGACATCGGCGACGGCCTGGACGCGGCCGGTTCCTGGGGCTGGATCCCGGACGCCTACCGCGGCAACTACGGCGACAACTCGCTCCTCTACTTCAACAAGTACCGGGGCGCCAAGGCCGGCGACCCGCTGTACGACAAGGCCCGCACCGGCACCGACGCCCGCAAGGGCGAGGGCTACTTCGACCAGCTGCGCGCCGACGTCGTGGGCGGCAGGCTGCCGCAGGTCTCCTGGATCGCCGCCCCCGAGGCGTTCTCCGAGCACTCCAACTGGCCCTCCAACTACGGCGCCTGGTACATCTCGCAGGTCCTGGAGGCGCTCACCGCCGACCCGAAGGTCTGGGCGAAGACGGCCCTGTTCATCACGTACGACGAGAACGACGGCTTCTTCGACCACCTCGTGCCGCCGCTGCCGCCGGCCTCCGCCGACCGCGGAAAGTCGACGGTCGACGTCGGCCCGGACCTCTTCCCGGGCAGCTCGAAGTACGTCGCGGGCCCCTACGGTCTCGGCCCGCGCGTGCCGATGCTCGTCGTCTCGCCCTGGAGCAAGGGCGGTTACGTCTGCTCCGAGACCCTCGACCACACCTCGATCGTCCGGTTCCTGGAGCGCCGCTTCGGGGTCGAGGAGCCCAACATCTCGCCCTGGCGCCGGGCCGTCTGCGGCGACCTGACCGCCGCGTTCGACTTCTCCCGCAAGGACAGCGAGCCGGCCCGGCTCCCGGACACCGACGCGTACGAGCCGCAGGACAAGGACCGGCACCCGGACTACAAGCCGACCCCGCCGGCCGATCCGAAGCTGCCCCGGCAGGAGCGCGGTCTGCGGCCCGCCCGCCCCCTGCGGTACGCGCCCTGGATCGATGGCTCGGCGGACGCGAAGGCCGGGAAGTTCACGCTGACCTTCGCCTCGGGCAAGAAGGCCGGCGCCTCCTTCCACGTGACCTCCGGGAGCCGTACCGACGGCCCCTGGACGTACACCACCGAGGCCGGCAAGAGCGTCTTCGACACCTGGAACTCCGCGTACTCGGGCGGCTCGTACGACCTGACCGTGCACGGGCCCAACGGCTTCGTGCGCGTCTTCAAGGGGCCCGGCACGACCGCCGGACCCGAGGTCACCGCCCGCCACGACGGGGACGACATCGAGCTGACCCTCACCAACAAGGGCGCCCGCACGGTGAACCTGAAGCTCACCGACGGCTACGGCGGCAGGCCCCGGTCCTTCAAGGTGCGGCCCGGCGCGACCGTGAAGCACACCGTGGATCTGCGGGAGAGCAGGCGCTGGTACGACCTCACCGTCGTCTCCGACGCGGACGCCTCGTTCCTGCGCCGCTTCGCCGGGCATGTCGAGAACGGCCGGGCGGGCGTCAGCGACCCGGCGATCGCGTCGGTGTAGGGGCACATCGACCGCTCTGGTCCCCCTGGACCGCAATGGTCACAGGGGACCGGACTGGTCATGTACCTGCGGGGTCGGGATAGTGTGCCCCGGTGACCACGCATTCGAACACAGTTGCAGGCTGGTATCCGGATCCGCAGGGTGCGCCCCAGACCCTGCGGTACTGGGACGGAACCCAGTGGACCGAGCACACCGATCAGGGCCAGGGGCAGGGCCAGGCGCAGCAGCCGCCGGCGGGCGCCGACCCGCGCGTACAGAAGCAGGTGCAGCAGCAGGCCGGTGTCGCGCCGAACGCGGCCGGCAGCGGAACCCTGTTCACCGAGCCGGTCCTGGTGGTGAACCAGAAGGCCAAGCTGATCGAGCTGACCAACGAGTACAAGGTCATGGACCAGCAGGGCAACCAGCTCGGCTCGGTCGTCCAGGTCGGCCAGAGCGCGCTGAAGAAGGTGCTGCGCTTCGTCTCCAGCCTCGACCAGTTCATGACGCACAAGCTGGAGATCCGTGACGCGTACGGCCGGCCGCAGCTGCTGCTGACCCGGCCGCGCAAGTTCCTGAAGTCCCGGGTGCTCGTGGCCCGTGCGGACGGTACGCCGGTCGGCGAGATCGCCCAGCAGAACATGTTCGGGAAGATCAACTTCGCGATCAAGGTCGACGGGCAGCAGATCGGCGCGATCAAGGCCGAGAACTGGCGCGCGTGGAACTTCGCGATCGTCGACCACTCCGACACCGAGGTCGCCCGGATCACCAAGACCTGGGAAGGCCTCGCGAAGACGATGTTCACCACCGCGGACAACTACGTCCTGCAGATCCACTTCCAGCTGCCCGAGCCGCTGCTGAGCCTCGTGATCGCGACGGCGCTGACGGTCGACACGGCGCTCAAGCAGGACTCGCGCGGGTTCGGGTGACCGCCGGTCCGGCCCGGTTAACGGACGAAGGGCGACCACGGACATCCGTGGTCGCCCTTCCTGTGTCCGCTGCCCGCGCGGGGGGCGTCACAGCGAGGTGAGATGCCCCGGCTTCGGCTGTCGCGGCAGCATCGAGGGTTCGTACGCCGCCGAGTCGGGCTCCAGCGCGAGGACCGCGGCCACCGGATGCTGCTCCTGCTCCACCACCGGAGACACCGGCGCCGGTGCCGGGGCGGGCACCGCGTCCCGAGTGGAACGCGACAGCGTCACCACACCCCAGGCCGCGACCGCGCCCCCGGCCCCGGCGAGAAGCAGCCCCGCCACCCCGCCCTGCAACTGCTCGCCGAGCAGCGTCAGACCGATGACCACGGCGGCGATCGGATTGGCGAGCGTCACCACGGCGAGCGGCGCGCCCAGCCCGCCCTTGTAGGCGGTCTGCGACAGCAGCAGGCCGCCCGCGGCGAAGGCCGCGACCAGCAGGGCCACCACGATCACCTGCCCGCTGAACAGCGGACCCGTGCGGTCGGTGGCGGCGACCGTGACGGTCTGGGTGAGCGCCGAGGCGACCCCCGAGGCGAAGCCGGACGCGGACGCGTGCCGGAGTCCGGGCCGGGCGCCGGGCCGGGCCAGGACACCGATGAGGGTCGCGGTGGCCCCCGTCACGGCCAGCGCCTGCGGAAGGCTCAGCACGTCGTCGGGCGCGGGCCCGGACGCCGTCACGAGCACCGCCGAGAGCCCGATCAGCGTCAGCGCCGTACCGCGCCACTCGACCGGGGTGACCCGCCGGCCCGCGAGCCGCGCGCCCAGCGGGACCGCCGCGACGAGCGTGAGCGCGCCGAGCGGCTGGACGAGGGTGAGGGTGCCGTACTTCAGGGCGGCCACGTGCAGCAGCGCGGCCCCGGCGTTGAGACCCACCGACCACCACCAGGCACCGCGGCCCAGCAGACGCAGTACTCCGGAGTCCGTGCTCCGGGCGGCCAGCCTCTCCTGTGCCACCGCGGCGCCCGCGTAGGCGACGGCGGAGAACAGCGACAGGACGACGGCGAGAAGGGTCGCGCTCATCGCCGCGCTCCCACGAGGTCGGGCACTTCCGGTACGCGGCCGGCGGCGTCCTGCCCACCGGACGCATGCGGTACGGGGCGGCCGGCGTCCCCTGTGTCCTCGGCGGCCTCGCTCTTCCCGCCGGACCCGGCGGCGGCCACGGCCCTGCGGGGCGGGCGGACGACGGCGAGGACGATACCGAGGAGGGCGGCGGCCACGATCGCGTCCAGCCAGTAGTGGTTCGCCGTCCCGACGATCACCAGCAGGGTCAGCAGCGGGTGCAGCAGCCACAGCCACCGCCACCGGGAGCGGGTCGCGGCGATCAGGCCGATCGCGACCATCAGGGCCCAGCCGAAGTGCAGCGACGGCATCGCCGCGAACTGGTTCGAGAGGGAGTCGGTCTCGGGGGAGGCGCCGTACACCGTGGGCCCGTACACCTGGCCGGTGTCCACGAGGCCCGTCGCGGCGAGCATCCGCGGGGGTGCGAGCGGGAATGTGAGATGCACCACCAGGGCGGCGGCGGTGACCGCGGCGAGCACCCGGCGGGCCCACACGTAGTGCCCCGGGCGGCGCAGGTACAGCCACACCAGGAAGGCCGCCGTGGCGGGGAAGTGCACTGTCGCGTAATAGGTGTTGACGAGGTGCACGAGGGTGTCGCCGTGCAGCACGGCGGACTGTACGGAGCCTTCGCCGGGCAGGTGCAGGAACCGCTCCAGGTCCCAGACGCGACGGGCGTTGTCGAAGGCCTCGGCGGTGTGTCCGGTGGCCAGCTGCCGGCCGAGTTTGTAGACGAGGAAGAGTCCCGCGACGAGCAGGACCTCACGGACGAGGGGTGGCCGCGGTATCGCCGCGGATCCCTTCTGTGCAGGCTCGGTTGGGAGTTCCATCCCCCGGCCCCTTTGCTTGACGGTCTCAACGATGCTGATGCGTGGTGAGCCCAGGAGGGGATCCACTCGACACAGGGGTGGGTCCTGTCCAAGGCTCATCGATACGCCAGTGTACCGATACGAAGCCGTTCCGGTACACTGGCGTATCGATAGGTGCCGGGCCGGACCCGGGGACGAGTGAGGAGAAGAGCCATGACGTCGCAGGCAGCGGAGGGACCGGAGACGGTCGCCGCCTCGCGCCGCTCCAAGATCACGCCGGAGCGTGAGCAGGAGTTCTTCGACGCCGTGCTCGACCAGGTCCGCGAGTGCGGCTACGACGCGCTGACCATGGAGGGGGTGGCCGCCAGCACCCGGTGCAGCAAGTCCACGCTCTACCGTCAGTGGAAGACCAAGCCGCAGTTCGTGGCAGCCGCGCTGCGCGCCAACCACTGCCCCAAGTTCATCGGGATCGACACCGGCTCGCTCGCCGGCGATCTGCGCGCCGTCGCCCGCACGGCGGGCGAGCGGTCCGACGAGGACACCAGGCTGCTGCAGGCGCTCGGCCAGTCCGTGATGCAGGACCCGGAACTGAAGCGCGCGCTGCGCGACGCCCTCGTGGAACCCGAACTGGAGGCGCTGCGGGCGATGATCCGGCGCGCGGTCGAGCGGGGAGAGGTCACCGCCGACCATCCGGTGCTGGAGTTCGTTCCCGCGCAGCTGCTCGGTGTGCTCAGGGTCAGACTCATCCTCGAAGGGCGGCCCGCGGACGCGGAGTATCTGCTGCGCTTCGTGGAAGTGGCGCTGCTGCCCGCCCTGGGGCTCGCCGACCCCCCTTAGAACTCAGGCCGCCGTCCAAGGGATGACTGGACGGTGACCTGATCGCGCCGCACCGTGGGGACGGGGGCGGCGCGCACCCCCCGGCCGGGTGGGGTTCCTCTTGAGCGGAGAGGCGCTCCACCCGGCCGACCGGTGTGCCGGCACGTGTGACCGGGGTTGTGTCCTAGACGTCCTAGACGTCCTGGCCGTTGCCGCCGCCGCCCGCGGACTCCTTGATGCCCTTGGTGATGTCGTCGATCACGGACTGCTTGGGCGCGTCCGCGCCGACGTCGATGCCGAAGCGCACGACGACGAGCTGCTTGGCGTTGGCGGGCGCCGGGAAGACCAGCGACTCGACGTAGCCGTCGGCGCCCTTGCTCGTGATGACCTTCCAGCGGACCGCGTAGCCCTTCTGGCCCGCCACGGTGACGGCCTTCGAGGAGAGCTCCTCGTGCGAGGTGATCTCGCCGTAGCTCTTGCCGCCGTAGGACTCCTCGGCGTTCTTGGAGATGTCCTCCTTGGCCGCGGCCTCCACGGTGGTGGCCTTGAGCTCCAGGGCGAGCGCGGGCGCGGAGTAGGCGCCGCCGCGCGTGCAGGTCGCCGAGGCGTCGCCCGGGCACTTGTAGGAGTCCTTGGACGTCACCTGGGCGCCCACCTGGATGGTCGAGCCGCTCCAGTCGTCGGGCACGGGGAGGCTGATGCCGTTGACCGGGTCGGCGGCGAAGCCGTCCTCGGACTGCTGCGGTTGCGGGACCCCGCTCTCGCCGCCGTCCTGGCCGCCGGGACCGCCCTGGCCACCGCCGTCCTGGCCCTGCGGACCGCCCGGCAGCGACGGCGTCGGCTGGGCGTTGCTCTGCTCGGTGCTGTCGGAGCTGTCGTCGGCCGTCAGCGCGTACACACCGCCGCCTATGCCCGCGAGGACCGCGATGGCGGCGGCCACGGCTATCGCCGTACGCACTCCGCGCCGGGGCCCGCCCGGCTTCGCGCCCCCGTACGGGGCTCCGTACGGGGTGCCCGGCGGGTACGCCGGAGGTCCCCATGCGGCGGCCGACTCCGCGGGGCGGGTCTGGTCCGTCCATGTACTGCCGTCCCACCAGCGTTGCGTGGCGGGACCGTCACTTGTCTGCCCGGGGTCGGGATACCAGCCGGGGGGAGTCGCCTGCGTCATGTGCCCACCGTATGAGGTGTGGGTGAAAGCCGTATGAGAGGACCCCGTTTCAGGTCACTTCAGCACCAGGCGCACCGGCCGTTCCGCGCCTGCGCGGATCCGCGGGAAACCGCTGCGCCCCGGAGTGAGCGAGCCGAGCACGCCGGCGTGCCGGGCGCCGGTGCTCCGCGGATCGGTGCCCGGCAGCCCGTGCGCCGTCAGGAACCCGAGCACGGCGAAGGCGTACGCCTCCTTGGCCGCCGCGGGCAGACCGAGACCGTCGGAGAGGCGCAGCGGCACTCCCGCCAGTTCCTCGCCGAGCATCGCCATGAGGACGGGATTGCGGGTCCCGCCGCCCGAGGCGATCACTTCGGTGACGTGTGGGCCGTCCGTGACGTGTCGGCCGTCGGGGGCGTGCGGGGGCCCGGGGGCGTGCGGGGACCTGGAGGCGACCGAGGGCCCGGTGGCGCCCAGGCCGCGGACGGCGTCCGCCACCGTCCGGGCGGTGAGCCGGGTGAGGGTCGCGATCACGTCCTCGTCGGTCAGGGTCACGTCCTCGTCGGCCGACGGGGCGCAGTCCGCGAGCGCCGCGAGCAGATAGCCCTCGTGGAACAGCTCCTTGCCGGTCGTCTTCGGCGCGGGCCGCGCGTAGTACGGCTCGTCGAGCAGGCGCCGCAGCAGCGGCTCGTGCACGATGCCGCGGGCCGCCAGCTCCCCGTCGGCGTCGAAGGCGCGGCCGGTGGCACGGCGTACCGCCGCGTCGATCAGCGCGCCCGCGGGGCCCGCGTCGAACGCGGTGCCGTCGGGCGCGGTGACGTTGGCGATGCCGCCGAGGTTCAGCGCGACCGGCGTGCCCGGCCTGCCGCGCAGCCACATCAGGTCGACCAGGCTGACCAGGGGCGCGCCCTGGCCGCCCGCGGCGATGTCGCGGGGCCGGAAGTCGGCGACCACGGGCAGCCCGGTCGCCTCCGCGATCCAGGCGGGCTGCCCGATCTGAAGGGTGCCCCGCACCTGCCCCTCGTCGGTCCAGTGGAAGACGGTCTGGCCGTGCGAGGCGATCAACTCGGCCCGCCCGTCGCACAGTTCGTGCTGGGCGCGGACCGCCGCGGCGGCGAAGGCCTGCCCGATGAGGGTGTCCAGCCGGCACACCTCGGCGAGGGTGGTGGCCGCCGGGGGCAGCGCCGCCGCGAGGGCCTCGCGCAGACCGGGGTCGTACGCCTCGGTCACCGTCCCCAGCGGTCTCAGCACCAGGTCCGATCCGTCGAGGTGCAGATCGGCCGCCGCCGCGTCGATGGCGTCGTACGACGTGCCGGACATCAGACCGATCACCCGCATCTGCTCAACTCTCCTTCTCCGCCTGCCTCTTCTGTTCCTGTACGTGCTCGGCCCCGGCGTCCGTCCGCGTCTCACGGAGTGTCAGGAGTGCCAGTGCGCTCACCGCGCAGGTGGCCGCCGCGTAGTACGCCGGGATGTCCACGCTGCCCGTCCGCTCGATCGTCTTGGTGATGATGAGCCCCGCACACCCGGAGAACACGGCATTGGACAGGGCGTAGGCGAGTCCCAGGCCCGTGTACCGCACGCTCGTCGGGAACATCTCCGAGAGCATCGCCGGTCCCGGGCCCGCCATCAGGCCCACGATCGCCCCCGCGACGAACACGGCGGCGCCCTTGAGGCCGGTCGAAGTACCGCCGTCCTGAAGGAGGTTGAGCAGCGGGACCGCCAGCACGGTGACCAGCAGCGCGCCCGTGAGCATCACCGGCCGCCTGCCGATCCGGTCGCTCAGCAGGCCCGCCGGGATGATCGTGGCCGCGAAGCCCAGGTTGGCGAGGACCGTGGCCACCAGGGCCTGCTGGAAGGTGGCGTTCAGGGAGCTCTGCAGATAGGAGGGGAGTACGACGAGGAAGGTGTATCCGGCGGCGGCCCAGCCCATGACACGCCCGGCGCCCAGCGCGATCGCCTTCGCCACCTCGCGCGCCGGGGGTGCTGGAAGGGCTTGGCGGGCCTGGTGTGCCTGTGCCTGCTCCTGTGCCTGTTCCTGTGCTTGTGTCTGTGTCCGGAGGGCTTGGAAAGACGGTGTCTCGTCGAGGCGCAGGCGCAGCCACAGCGCCCCGAGCCCCATCGGCAGCGTCAGCAGGAACGGCAGCCGCCAGCCCCAGGAGTTCAGCTGTGCCCCGGTGAGCACGGTCGCGAGGAGCGCCGCGGCCCCCGCCCCGCCCAGCAGCCCCAGCGCCACCGTGAAGGACTGCCACGCCCCGTACAGCCCCCGTCTGCCCGGCGGTGCGAACTCCGTCATCACCGACACCGCTCCGCCGAACTCCCCACCCGCGGACAGCCCTTGGACCACCCGCAGGAGGGTGAGCAGCCAGGGGGCGAGGGCGCCCGCCGTGGCGTACGTGGGCAGTACGCCGATCAGGGTCGTGGCGGCCGTCATGAGGACGATGACCAGGATCAGCACGGGGCGGCGGCCGACACGGTCGCCGAGCCGGCCGAAGAGCGCGGCGCCGACGGGCCGGAAGAAGAACGCGAGCGCGAACGACGCGTACGTCCTCACCAGGGCCTCGGCCTCCGAGCCGCCCTCCGGGGTGAAGAACCGGGCCGCGACGACCGTCGCGAAATAGCCGTAGACACCGAACTCGTACCACTCGATGAAGTTGCCGACCGACCCCGCGACCAGCGCTCTTCGGGAACGCTCCGGCCGGTCGGTGGGCGGGCCAGAGCCGTGCGCCGGGGCATCCATACCGTTCCTCCCGTACTGGGGTGTGCCGACGATGCCGAAAGTTGGTTTCAGTTTGCGGTTGCTGACAGTCAATGACTTTCACCCACGCCGGTCGGCGCGCAGGTCCGTCGACTCCCTTACCCGGCAGTCACCCCTGACGGCAACAGGTGTTCCGACCACGCTCCATCGCGCCTTCCGGAGGACTAGGCTCGAAGTCTGCACGTCGTTGGGCCGACCTGGGGAGGTAGCGGGATGACGGAGGTACGGCCGGGTGCGGCCGCCTCGGCACCGCTCTGGGAGCGCGACGCGGAACTCGCCGCGGTCACGGAGGCCGTCGACGCCCTGTGCGCCGGCTCCGCCGCAGGCAGCCTGCTGGTGTTCACCGGTGACGCGGGCATCGGCAAGACGGCATTGCTCAACCAGGTCCGCGTCCTCGCGGAGGGCCGCTGCACGGTCTGGTCGGCCCGCGGCGGCGAGACCATCACGTCCGTTCCGTTCAACGTCGTCCGGCAGTTGCTCCAGCCCGCGCTCGTGGCACTGATGCCCGACGAGGCGCGCGAGTACTTCGGCGACTGGTACGACATAGCCGGACCCGCACTGGGCATAGCCGAACCGGGCGCACGCCAGGCGGACCCGCAGGGCGTGTGCGACGGACTGGTCGCCGCCGTGCGCAGGCTCGCCCGGCGCGAGTGGCCCCTGGTGCTGCTCATCGACGACGCCCACTGGGCCGACCAGGAGACCCTGCACTGGCTGGCGGCCTTCGCCGAGCGCCTCGACGATCTGCCCGTCCTCGTCGTGGTGGCCCGCCGCCCCGGGGACGCCACCGGCGAGAGCGCCCGCCACCTCGACACGCTCGGCGCGCTGTCCCGCCCGCTGCCCAGCCTGCGCGCGCTGACCCCGGAGGCCACGGCCGGACTCACCCGCGCCACCCTCGGCGCGCACGCCGACGCCCCGTTCTGCCGCGAGGTCTGGGCGGTCACCGGCGGGAACCCCTACGAGAGCGTGGAACTGCTCGCCAAGGTCCAGGACAGCGAACTGGAACCCGTGGAGGACTCGGCCGCCGAACTGCGCGTGCTGAACCGCGCGGCGCGCGGCCGAGGACTGGTCGACCGGCTGGAAGGGCTCGGCGTCGACGCCACGAAGTTCGCCTGGGCCGCCGCCATCCTCGGTACGCAGATCTCCGTGGACCTCGCGGCCGAACTGGCCGGAATGCAGCGGGAGGACGCCGAGCGCTGTGCCGTGCGGCTGAGCGTGGCCCGCATCCTCACCGAGGCCGACCGGACCCCCGGCCAACTGGCGGACGGGGAGCTGGAGTTCGTCCATCCGCTGATCGCCACCGCCGTCTACCGCTCGATCCCGGACGCGCTGCGCACCGCGATGCACGGCGTGGCCGCCGCGGTCGTCACCGCGTCGGGCCTCGGCGCCGCCGCGGCCTCCCGCCACCTCCTGGAGGTGCATCCGGACGACGACCCCGAACTCGTCGAGCAGATGCGCGAGGCCGCCGGTGAACACCTCGCCGTCGGCGCCCCGGACGCGGCCCGCCGGTGCCTGGAGCGCGCCCTGCTGGAACCGCCGCTCCCCGAGGTCCACGCGCGCGTGCTCTACGAACTGGGCTGCGCCACGCTCCTGACCTCGCCCGCGACCACCATCGGCCATCTGCGCCAGGCGCTCACCGTGCACGGCCTGGAGGCGGACCTGCGGGTCGACGCGGTCTGCCGGCTGTCCTCGGCGCTCGTCCACAACGACCAGCTGGAGGAGGCCGTCGCGGTCGTCGACGCGGAGGCCGAGCGGCTCGAACCGGGTCCCGCGCGGATGCGGCTGCAGGCCGTGCACTACATGTGGGAGGGCATCCACGCCGGCGAGGAGGACGCGCCCGGCCGCTCCCGCCGACTCGCCCAGCTGGTCAAACCGCTCACCGGCCGCGACAACTCCGAGCGCGCGCTGCTCATCCTGCGGGCCTTCGACGCCATGACCCGCGGGGAGAACGCGGAGGAGGTCGCCGAACTCTGCGACCGCTCGCTCGTCAACAGCCGCCTCGCACCCGGCCTCGGCTGGACCGACACCGAGTGGAGCTTCGAGCTCCTGATGATGCTCGGCATCTCCTACACGTACGCGGACCGGCTCGACCGCGCCGAGAGCCTCTTCACGGAGGCCCGGCGGTCGTACGAGTCCGCCGGCTGGAGCGGTGGCCATCTGGCCCTCTCGCACGCCTTCGGCGGATATGTGCTCCGCAGGCGGGGACGGCTCAAGGAAGCGGACGAGTCACTGCGCGAGGCGCTGCGGCTCGCGGACCGGGTGGGCCGTGGACTGCCCATGCACTGGTCCGCGGCGTGCATGCTCATCGACACGCTGCTCGCCCGCGGGCATGTCGTCGAGGCCGAGGAGATCGCCGAACGGTACTCGTTCGAGCCGCCGCACCCGTCCACGATCGTCCTGCCGGACACCCACTCGATACGGGGCCGGCTGCTCATCGCCACCGGTCGTGTCGAGGAGGGCGTGAACGAGCTGGAGACCGCGGAGAAGATGGCCGAGGCCCGCGGCGGCCACAACACGGTCATGGCTCCCTGGGCGGGCGACCTCGCCCGGGCCCTCGCCGTCGAGGACCCGCGCCGGGCGGCCGAGGTGGCCGCGGACGCCCGTGTCCAGGCGGAGCGCTTCGGGACCGACACGGCCATCGGGGAGGCGCTGCGGTGCGCCGCCGCGCTGGAGACCGGCCAGCGGTCGGTCGCGCTGTACGCCCAGGCGGTCACGTACCTCGAAGCGTCCCCCTGCGCGTACGAGCACGCCGCGGCCCGCGTCGAATACGGCATCGCGTCCCGCTCCCGCACAGAAATCAACCGAGGCCTGACCCTGGCACAATCCTGCGGAGCGGACGGCTTGGTAACCCGAGCCCGCGAAGCACTGGGCCCGGGGGCCCCGTAGAGGGCGCGGGGAACTGCGCGACCGGCCACGATGTGCCCGCAGGCGGCGTGCGGCGTGTTGGGGGCAGGACCCGTCCGGTTTTTGGCTGCGGCCGAGTGGGGGCGGGTCGCGCAGTTCCCCGCGCCCCTGACGGGGCTGGGGCTGGCAGCCCGCCTGCACGGGGCCCGGTTAGGGGCGCGGGGAACGGCGCGCTCAGCCCCCACGCACCTGCACCCGGCGTGCATGGCGCGGGCCCCGTAAGGGGCGCGGGGAACTGCGCGACCGGCCACGACGGCCCGCAGGCCGCGTGCGGGGTGTTGGGGCAGGACCCGTCGGGGATTCGGCTGCGGCCGAGTGGGGGCGGGCCGCGCAGTTCCCCGCGCCCCTGACGGGGCTGGGCCCCGCAGGCATCGCCGAGGCGTGCTCCCCACGCACCTGCACCGGGCCCCGTAGGGGGCGCGGGGAACTGCGCGACCGGCCACGACGGCCCGCAGGCCGCGTGCGGGGTGTTGGGGCTGGACCCGTCGGGTTTTCGGCTGCGGCTGTGTGGGGGCGGGCCGCGCAGTTCCCCGCGCCCCTGATGGGGCTGGGCCCCGCAGGCATCGGCGAGGCGTGCTCCCCACGCACCTGCACCGGGCCCGGTTAGGGGCGCGGGGAACGGCGCGCTCAGCCCCCACGCACCTGCACCCGGCGTGCATGGCGCGGGCCCCGTGAGGGGCGCGGGGAACTGCGCGACCGGCCACGACGGGCCCGCAGGCCGCGTGCGGGGTGTTGGGGCAGGTCCCGTCGGTTTTTGGCTGCGGCCGAGTGGGGGCGGGCCGCGCAGTTCCCCGCGCCCCTGACGGGGCTGGGGCCGGCAGCCCGTCTGCGCGCGCCCCTTACGGGGCTAGACCCTCCTCGGCGAGGACCCCCTGGGCCACTGCGAACGCCGAGTTCGCCGCAGGTACGCCGCAGTACACCGCCGTCTGAAGCAACACCGCCCCGATCTCCTCCGGCGTAAGCCCGTTACGCCGAGCAGCCCGCACATGCATCGCCAACTCGTCATAGTGCCCGTGCGCGACGAGCGCGGTCATCGTGATCATGCTGCGCTCACGCCGTGACAGCGTCTCGTCCGTCCACACCTCACCCCACGCGTACCGCGAGATGAAGTCCTGGAACCGCGCCGTGAACGCGGACTGCCGCGCCTGCGCCCGGTCCACGTGCTCGTCACCGAGGACCTGCCGCCGCACCGCCATCCCCCGCCCCGCGTCACCGTCGAAGTGCGCGCGCAACGCGGTGAGCACGGCCTCCGGCCGCTCCGCGGGCGCGAGATGCGACGCACCGGGGATCTCCACGAGCCCGGCCCCGCGCACCGCGTCCGCGATCTCCCGCAGATGCGCCGGCGGCGTCGCCGGATCCTCGCGCCCGGCGACGAGCAGCGTCGGTGCGCCGATCCGCGACAACCGCTCACGGATGTCGAACGCCGCCAGCGCGTCACAGCACGCCGCGTACCCGTCCGGGTCGGCCGTCCGATGGTCCTCGACCAGCTCGGGGACGGTGAACCCGGGCGTGAACCACCGCGCGTCGGCGCCCTCGGCCAGCCCGGCCAGCCCCTCGGCCCGTACGAGCGCGGCCCGCTCCTCCCACGGTTTCGAACCGCTGAAGTGCGCCGAGGAACAGATCACGGCGAGCCTCTCCACCCGCTCGGGGTGGTGCACCGCGAGATGCAGCCCCACCGCACCGCCGAGCGAGACCCCGGCGTACGAGAACCGGTCGATGCCGAGCGAGTCGGCGAGCGCCAGCACCAGCGCGGCGAGATCGCCGACGGTCGCCCCCGGACCGATCAGCGACGCGGACGAACCGCCGTGCCCCGGCAGGTCCCACCGCACCACCCGGTGGGCGACGGAGAGTTCGGGCGCGACCTTGTCCCACAGGGCCAACGACGTCCCGAGGGAGGGGCCGAGGAACAGCGGGGGAGCGGAGACGGCACCCTCGACGCGATGGTGCAGCAACGGGGCCTCGGGCGAGGCGGCTTGGTCGGTCCGACTGGTCAACGTCGCTCCAGAGCACGATCGGTGAGGGCTCCCGCGGAACCCGTGTACTGGGTGGGGTCGGTGAGGGCCACCAGGTCGAGGTCCTTCAACTCGGGCTCCGCCGAGAGGAGTTCCACCAGTGGCAGACCCTCGACGCCGGCCCGCCGGGCCACCCGGGTGAGCACTTCCTTGGCACGGCCCCGCCCCAGCACCGGCGCGAGCTCGGCCGACAGCCGCTCGGAGACGATCAGACCGTGCGTGAGGTCCAAGTGAGCCCGCATCGTGTCCGCGTGGACCTGAAGCCCCTCGGTCAGCTCCGCCGCGTCCCGCGCCGCCCCGCCCACCAGGCGGAGCAGATCGCGCAGCGGCTCCCACTCGGCGTGCCAGGCCCCAGCGGGCCGTTCGTCCTCGGCCGCCATGGCCCCGTACAGCGTCGCCGCGAGCTGCGGCGCCCGCCGGGCCGCCGCCGCGATCAGCGTGGCGCGCACCGGATTCGCCTTGTGCGGCATGGCGGAGGACCCGCCGCCCGTGCCCTCGCTCAGCTCCCGGATCTCCGTTCGGGAGAGGGTCAGGACATCCACGGCCGTCTTGCCGAGGGCACCCGCGGTGAAGGCGAGGGCGCCCGCGAGGTCGGCGACCGGTGTCCGGAGGGTGTGCCACGGCAACACCGGCGCGAAGAGGCCCAGTTCACGGGCGTACGCCTCCACGAGTGCACCCGTGTCCGAGGCGCCGTACACGCCGAAGGCCGCCAACGTGCCCGCCGCACCGCCGAGTTGCACCGGCAGCCCGTCCCGTACGAGCCGCACGCGGTCCCGGGCGTCCAGCACCAGCGACCGCCACCCCGCCGCCTTCAGACCGAAGGTGGTGGGGACGGCGTGCTGGGTGAGCGTGCGTCCCGGCATGACCGTGTCCCGGTGGTCGCGCGCGAGACGGGCCAGCGCGCGCTCCGTACGGTCGAGGTCGGCGAGGACCACGTCGAGCGTCCGTACAGCCACCAGCATCGCGGCCGTGTCCATGATGTCCTGGCTGGTCGCGCCCCGGTGGACGTACGGGGAGTGCTCGTCGCCGACCGCCGCGCCCAGGTCGGCGACGAGCGGGATCACCGGGTTGCCGCCGGCCCGCGCGCGCAGCGCGAGCGCGTGGACGTCGAAACGCGCCGCGTCGGCGGCGGCGGTGACGGCGTCGCCCGCGGCGGCCGGGGCGAGGCCCAGCGAGGCCTGAGCCCGTGTGAGTGCGGTCTCCGCGTCGAGCAGCGCCCGAAGGAACGCGGCGTCGCCCGTCGCGACCTCGGCGGCGGACCCGACCCGCCCGGGCGCGAGAAGCCCCACGTCGAGGCAGGCGGATCCGACAGGCCCGACGGGCCGCCCACGCTCACCGGGTTCTTCAGGTTCGACCGCTGTCACTGAAACTCCAGGAAGACCGTTTCGCCTTCGCCCTGAAGACGGATGTCGAAACGGTACGCCCCCTTCGCACCCTTCATCCCGTTCGCCCCCTCGGTCGCGACCAGCGTGGCGCGCCGCTCGTCCGGCAGCGAGTCGAGCAGCGGGTCAGGGCCGTCGGCGAGGTAGGCGCGTGTGAAGAGGTGGTGCGTCAGCCCGCGCGCGAACACGCACACGCTGATGTACGGCAGCCCGGCGTTGCCCGGCGGCAGCGTGTGGAGCGCGTAGTGCCCGTCGGCGTCCGTGGGCACCCGCCCGTACCCCGTGAAGTCGACGCCGTTGCGGCCGAGGAAGCCGCCGGTCGACGGATCGCGGCGCATGGAGCCCGGGGCGCCCGTCAGGGAGCCGTCGGGCGCGGCCTGCCAGAAGTCGAGCAGCGCGTCGGGGACCGGGTTGCCCGCGCCGTCGTACACGTGACCGTGCAGGCTGATCGCGTCCGGGTGGCCCTGGGGGGCGATCCGGGCGCCGTCGGGGAAGGGGAGCGCGTGCCCGTAGAACGGGCCGATGGTGTGGGACGGGGTGGGGAGCGGTCGCTCGGCCATGCTCAACGGCCTTCCTCGATCCAGGTGGCGGACGGACCGTCGAGGACGATGTCCCAGGCGTAGCCCATCGAGAACTCGGGCTTCGACAGGTCGTGGTCGTAGGTGGCCACCAGCCGCTCGCGGGCCGCCGTGTCCGTCACCGACCGGAGTATCGGGTCGTACCGGAACAGCGGGTCGCTCGGGAAGTACATCTGGGTCACGAGCCGCTGGGTGAACGCCGTCCCGAAGACGGAGAAATGGATGTGCGCGGGCCGCCACGCGTTGGTGTGGTTGCCCCACGGGTAGGGGCCCGGCTTGATCGTGGTGAACGAGTACCGGCCCTGATCGTCCGTCAGGGTCCGTCCCACACCGGTGAAGTTGGGGTCGAGCGGCGCCGGGTGCTGCTCGCGCAGATGGGCGTACCGGCCGGCGGCGTTGGCCTGCCATATCTCGACGAGCTGGCCGCGTACGGGGCGGCCGTCACGGTCGAGCAGCCGTCCCGAGACGGTCATCCGCTCACCGATCGGCTCACCGCGGTGATGGATGGTCAGATCGCTGTCGTGCTCGGTGATGTCGGTGACGCCGAACACCGGCCCCGACAGCTCGACGGTCTCCGGATCGCCCCCGCTCACGGCGACCAGCGGCTGTTTCGGATGGCGCAACAGGGAGCTGCGGTACGGGGCGTAGTCGCGCCGCGGATGGTGGAGGACCGGGGCGCCACCGGCGACCGCCTTGTCGTACGCGTCCTGCTGGTCCTTGATCTCTATGTCGATGTCCGACTGGGAGAGAGCCATGAGGGTTCCTAACGCTCCAGTACGAGGGCGAGGCCCTGGCCGACGCCGATGCAGAGGGTGGCGACGCCGACTCCCGAGCCCTTGCGCGCCAGTTGGTGGGCGACGGTCCCGGCCAGGCGGGCACCGGAGGCGCCGAGGGGGTGGCCCAGGGCGATGGCCCCGCCCTGCGGGTTGAGGACGGCCGGGTCGAACTCGGGCCACTCGGCGACACAGCCCAGCACCTGCGCGGCGAAGGCCTCGTTGAGTTCGAGAGTTGACAGGTCGTCAAATGTCTTGCCCGCCCTGGCGAGTGCGCGGTTGACGGCTTCCACCGGCGCGAGGCCGAAGTAGTCGGGGTCGAGCGCGGAGACGCCGGACGCGGACACCCGGGCGAGGGGTTCGCGGCCGGTGGCGGCGAGGCCTTCCTCGTCGACGAGCAGCAGGGCCGCCGCGCCGTCGTTGAGGGGGGAGGCGTTGCCCGCGGTGACCGTGCCGCCGTCGGTCCGGAACGAAGGCTTGAGCCTGGCCATCGCCGGGAGGGAGGCGTCGGCGCGTACGCATTCGTCGGCGGCGAAGGACAGCGGGTCGCCCTTGCGCTGCGGAACGGAGACCGGCGCGATCTCGCCGTCGAACAGGCCCGCGGCCTGGGCGGCGGCGGCCTTGTGGTGACTGGCGAGGGCGAACTCGTCCTGCTGCTCACGGCTGATCTTGTGCTTGTCGGCGATGAGTTCGGCGGACTCGCCGAGCGGGATGGTCCACTGCGGGTCCATCCTCGGGTTGACCATGCGCCAGCCGAGCGTCGTGGAGTACAGCTCGGTGTGCCCGGCGGGGAAGGGCCGGTCGCTCTTCGGCAGGACATAGGGGGCGCGGGTCATCGACTCGACACCGCCGGCGAGGGCGATCGAGGCGTCGCCGAGCGCGATGGCGCGGGCGGCCTGGATGACGGCCTCAAGACCGGAGGCGCACAGCCGGTTGACGCTCACGCCCGGCACGGAGGTGGGCAGACCCGCGAGCAGCGAGGCCATGCGGGCGACGTTGCGGTTCTCCTCGCCGGCGCCGTTCGCGTTGCCGAAGTACACGTCGTCGATCCGGGCGGGGTCCAGGTCCGGTGTACGGGCGAGGAGTTCACGCAGGGCATGGGCCGCCAGGTCGTCCGGGCGGACGGCGGCGAGGCTTCCGTTGTACTTGCCGAACGGGGTACGGACGGCGTCGACGATGTAGACGTCCTTCACGGCTGCTTCTCCTCGGTGAGCTCCTCGACGAGCTCTTCGGCGATACGAACCTTGGCGGCAGTCTTCGCCACGACCTCGTCGACCGTGACACCGGGCGCCGTCTCGACGAGTACCAGGGCCTCGTCCGTGACGTCCAGGACACCCAGGTCGGTGATCACACGGTCGACACAGGCTTTGCCGGTCAGCGGCAGCGTGCACGTGTCGAGGACCTTCGGCGACCCGTCCTTGGCGGTGTGGGTCATCACCACGATCACCGTACGGGCGCCGTGCACCAGGTCCATGGCCCCGCCGATCCCGGTGATCATCTTGCCGGGCACGGCCCAGTTCGCCAGGTCGCCGCCCGCCGAGACCTGCATCGCGCCGAGGACCGCGACATCGATGTGCCCGCCGCGGATCATCCCGAACGACAGCGCCGAGTCGAAGTAGGAGGCGCCGGGCAGGACCGTGACGGTCTCCTTGCCCGCGTTGATCAGATCCGGGTCGACCTGCTCCTCGGTCGGGTACGGGCCGGTGCCCAGGATGCCGTTCTCCGACTCCAGGACCACCTCCACGCCCGGCGGGAGGTGGTTGGGGATCAGCGTCGGCAGCCCGATGCCGAGATTCACGTACTGACCGTCCCGCAGTTCGCGCGCGGCCCGCGCGGCCATCTGTTCACGCGTCCAGGCCATCAGCCGTTCACCGTCCCTCGTGGCGCGGGCGCGGAGACCGTGCGCTGTTCGATCTTCTTGTCCGCCGCCTGCGCCGGGGTGAGCGCGACGACCCGCTGCACGAAGATGCCCGGCAGATGCACCGCGTCCGGATCGATCTCGCCGGGCTCCACCAGCTCCTCCACCTCGGCGATCGTCACGCGCCCGGCCATCGCGGCGAGAGGGTTGAAGTTGCGGGAGGACTTGTTGAAGACGAGGTTCCCGTGCCGGTCGCCCTTCGCGGCCCGCACCAGCGCGAAGTCGGTGCGGATGCCGCGCTCCAGCACGTGCGGGGTGCCGTCGAAGTCCCGTACCTCCTTCGGCGGGGAGGCCAGCGCGACGCCGCCCTCGCCGTCGTAACGCCAGGGCAGTCCGCCGTCGGCGACCTGCGTGCCCACACCGGCCGGTGTGTAGAACGCGGGAATCCCGGCGCCGCCGGCCCGCAGCCGCTCGGCCAGGGTGCCCTGCGGGATCATCTCGACCTCCAGCTCCCCGCCCAGGTACTGCCGCGCGAACTCCTTGTTCGCCCCGATGTACGAGCCGGTGACGCGGGCGATGCGGCCCGCCGCCAGCAGGACCGCCAGGCCGGACTCCATCGCCCCGCAGTTGTTGGACACCACGCCCAGGCCGGTGACCCCGCGCTCGTACAGCGCCTGGATCGTCACGTTCGGCACACCGCTGAGGCCGAAACCGCCGACGGCGAGTGTCGCGCCGTCGGGTACGTCGGCCACAGCCCCGGCGGCTGTGGAGACCACCTTGTCCATCTGCGAAGCCCCATCTCTCCCGAGCGTCCCGCAACCCTGATTAGTCAGGGCACTGAGTATTTCTTCGAGGTTTCGAACACGCTGCCATTGTGACCGTCAACCGTCAAGACCTCCCATGAAAACCAAGCCAAGGGTCTGCTCATGGAAAAGAGACAGCGGACTGATGGCCCGCTATTGTTCAGTGCACCAACGAATGCCGACTCTCGTGGCACAAGGAGCGCTCATGGCCGCGGTGGATCTCTCCACCCACCCCGGGCATCTGGCCCGGCGGCTGCAGCAGGCGCACTACCTGCTGTGGAACACGATGGTCTCCGAGGAGATCACCTCGCCCCAGTTCGCGGTCCTGAACGCGCTCGTCGCCGAGCCGGGGCTCGATCAGCGCACGGTGGGGGAGCGGGTGGGGCTCGACCGGTCCACCATCGCCGAGGTCATCAGCCGGCTCGGGCGGCGCGGTCTGCTGGACAAGGTCCGTGATCCGCAGGACGGGCGGCGGTCGCTGCTGCGTCTCACGGACGACGGGGTGCGGGTGCATCGCAAGCTGACGGTGCGGACGGCTCGGATGAACCAGGTGTTCCTCGCGCCGCTGTCCGGGGAGGAGCAGGCGCTCTTCTTCGACCTGATCCAGCGGGTGTCCGACGCGGCGGAGGGGTTGCGCAATCCGGTTGCCCCGGGTGGGGCGGGGGAGCCGGTTGTCAGCCGTGCGCCGTGACGCGGCGCGGGTGCGGTCGTGACCGGCCTAAAAGACTGCGCAGTTCCCCGCGCCCCTAAAAACCGGCCGGTCTTCGTCTGCGGCCCGGCGGGGGCTGATCGCGCCGTTCCCCGCGCCCCCAAAGACGGGCCGGTTTTTGTCTGCGGGTTCGGTGGGGGTCACCCGCGCAGTTCCCCGCGCCCCTGACGGGCGCCCCGTCAGGGGCGCGGGGAACGGCGCAGTCTTTTAGGGGCGCGGGGAACTGCGCGGCCAGCCCCCACCGGGCCCGCAGGTGACGGTCGTACGCCAGGCCGCCGCGCAGCGGTCCGTCACGCTCGGGCGAACACCACCCACACCTGACCCTTCGCGAAGTTCATCGGCGCGCCGGAGGGGGTGGTGAACTCCGTCCCACCCGTCGCGAGCGGCCGCGCCCACGCCGCATCGAACGCCTTCCCGTCACGCAGCACCTTCGCCGTCCCCGACCCCACCGTCTCCGTGTAGGGCGTGACGTTCCCGAGGTAGTCGTGGTACCGGGATTCACGGATGTTCACGTACTGCACGACGACCGTCGACGCGCCCACCCGCTTCCCACCGGTCGTCACCGTCGGCGTCCCGTCCATCGACACCAGCCAGCGCCGCTGGTCCCGCGACCAGTCGAAGGTGAAACGGGCCTGCGGGAAGCGGACCGTACGCGCGCTCTCGGCGGTACCTCCCGCGGGCGCGGCCCCGTACCGGAAGCCCGTCGTCAGCGCGTCGGCCCCCGGCGTGCCCGTCAGCAGCCGCTGGGGCCGCAGATAGAGGTTGTGCGGCTGGGGCTTGTCCGTGCCCCGGTAGTACGCGCTCGTCTTCTCCTCCGGCAGGGCGGTCTGCAGCGGCGCGCTGTCGATCAGCGGCAGCAGCTTCTTCTGGGCCCCCGAGAAGGCGAGGGTCGGCTTGTGGAACTGGCGCAGCAGTTCCAGATCCGACTCGCGCGCACTGCGCACCGGCCCGATCGCCTTCGGCAGGCGGGTCGCGTACACCGCCATCAGCCGACTGAGACCGCCCTCGACCTGCTCGGCGTACACGACGTCGGCGGCGTCCAGTCCGGTCTGCGGGCGGGCGCCGGGCACGTTGTCGATCTTCACGACGAGCGGGGAGGCGGCCCGCGGCGCCGGACTCGCCGGGGCGCCGGTGCCCTGCGCGCCCTCCGTGCTGCCCGTGCTGCCCGTGCGGGGCGGCATGTTTCCGCGCTGCTTGTCGTCGAGCGGCTCAGCGCGCGTGCAGGCCGTCGCCGCGGCACCCGCCAGCAGGGTGACCAGCAGTGTCGTCGTCATGGCCGAGCGCCTCGAACGCCCCGTCCGCCCCGTTCGTCTCCTGCGTACCGTGGCCACCGTGCCCCGTTTCGTCGTTTGTCGGGTTATAGGTTCAACGAATACGTACCCAATGAGCCAAGATCGAAGGCGTGCGCTGGTCCGAGCGGGTCACGGGAGCGGTCGGGAGGGCGCGGCGGTCCAACCGGCGGTGCCGTACCGCAGGGCGAGGGTCGTACGCGGGAGACGTACCCAACAGGGCTGCCGCGCAAGGGCGTTGGGCGGCGGAAATACGTCCGGGCCGATTCAGCCCCGCGGTCCCAGAATGTCCGCGAGGTCGTAACCGACCGGCTCCTCCAGCTGGGCGTACGTACAGCTCTCCGGCGTACGGTCCGGGCGCCAGCGGCGGAAGCGCGCCATGTGCCGGAAGCGCGCGCCGTTCTCCATGTGCTCGTACGCCACCTCGCACACCAGTTCCGGCCGCAGCGGAATCCAGGACAGGTCCTTCTTGCCCGTCCAGCGGCTGGGCGCGCCCGGCAGCCGCGCCGACTCGTGCGCCGACTCCTTGGCCCAGGCCGCCCACGGATGCCCGGCGGGCGACTCCATGAGCAGCGGGGCCAGCTCCCCGATCAGCTCCTCGCGCCGCTTCATCGTGAAGGCCGCGCAGACCCCGACGTGCTGCAACGTGCCCTCGTCGTCGTACAGGCCGAGCAGCAGCGAGCCGACGACGGGCCCGCTCTTGTGGAGCCGGTAGCCCGCCACCACCACGTCCGCCGTGCGCTCGTGCTTGATCTTGAACATCAGGCGTTCGTCCTGCCCGTAGCGCAGGGTGAGCGGTTTCGCGACCACTCCGTCGAGCCCGGCCCCCTCATACTGCTCGAACCACTGCCGCGCCACCTCGATGTCCGTCGTCGCCGGCGCCAGGTGCACGGGAGCCGTGCTGCCGGACAGCGCGGTCTCCAGCAGGGCCCGCCTCTCGGAGAGGGGGGCGTCCAGCAGCGACTCGTCGGCCAGCGCGAGCAGGTCGAACGCCACGAACGACGCGGGCCGGCGCTCCGAGAGGGTCTTCACCCGGGAGGCCGCCGGATGGATGCGCTCGGAGAGCGCGTCGAAGTCGAGCCGTCCACCCCGCGCGACCACGATCTCGCCGTCCACCACGCAGCGCTCCGGCAACCGTTCCCGCAGCGCCTCCACCAGCTCGGGGAAGTACCTGACCAGGGACTTCGTGTTACGGCTGCCGATCTCGACCTCGTCCCCGTCACGGAAGACGATCGCCCGGAACCCGTCCCACTTCGCCTCGTAGTGCATGCCCGGCGGAATCCGCGCCGCGGACTTGGCGAGCATGGGCTTCACGGGCGGCATCACCGGCAGATCCATACACCGATTCTGCGGTGATACGCGAATAATCGCCCGACATGTGATGCGGCTCCTGATATGCGAGGTGTACGCGGTACGCCTACCGTGGCTCGCATGGCGGATGCGGTGGAGCTGGAGGCGGCGGGCAGGACGGTACGGCTGTCCAGCCCGGACAGGGTCTTCTTCCCGGAGCGCGGCTTCACGAAGCTGGACCTCGCCCGGTACTACCTCGCGGTCGGCCCCGGCATCCTGCGCGCGCTGCGGAACCGGCCCACGACCCTGGAGCGCTACCCCGAGGGCGTCGGCGGCGAGTCCTTCTTCCAGAAGCGGGCGCCCAAGAACATGCCCGACTGGATCCCCACCGCGCACATCGCCTTCCCCAGCGGCCGCAGCGCCGACGAGATGTGCCCCACCGAGGTCGCCGCCGTCCTGTGGGCCGCCCAGTTCGGCACGCTCACCTTCCACCCCTGGCCCGTACGCCGGGACGACGTCGACCGGCCGGACGAACTGCGCATCGACCTCGACCCGCAACCGGGCACGGACTACGCCGACGCGGTGCGCGCCGCCCATGAGCTGCGCGAGGTGCTGCACGAGTACGGGGAGCTGCGCGGCTTCCCCAAGACCTCCGGCGGCCGGGGACTGCACGTCTTCGTGCCGATCGAGCCGCGCTGGACGTTCACCCAGGTCCGCCGGGCCGCGATCGCCGTCGGACGTGAGCTGGAGCGCCGGATGCCGGACCAGGTGACCACGGCCTGGTGGAAGGAGGAGCGGGGCGAGAAGATCTTCGTCGACTACAACCAGACGGCCCGCGACCGCACGATCGCCTCCGCCTATTCGGTACGCCCCCGGCCGCACGCGCCGGTGTCGGCGCCCCTCACCTGGGACGAGGTCGGTGAGGCCGTGCCCCGGGACTTCGATCTCGCGACCATGCCCGCGCGCTTCGCCGAACTCGGCGATGTGCACGCGGACATGGACGAACACGCCTACTCCCTCGAAGCCCTGCTCGAACTCGCCTCCCGTGACGAACGCGACCACGGGCTGGGCGATCTGCCGTACCCGCCCGAGTACCCGAAGATGCCGGGCGAGCCGAAGCGGGTACAGCCGAGCAGGGCCAAGAAGGAGAACTGATCTAGCAGTTGACTAGTCGGGTGTCACAGCTCCTTGATCCTGACGTCCCGGTACGACACCACGTCCGTCGTGCCGTGCACCTGGAGTCCGATGTAGCCGGAGGCGAACCGCCGCCCGTCCGTGCCCGGGTCGTCCGAGCGGGGCGGGGTGAAGTCCTGACCGCCGATGTTGTCGAACTCGTTGATCAGCACGCCGTTGCGGTAGATCGAGTAGTGCTGGTCCACCACGCGGATCTCGTAGTCGTTCCAGGTGCCCTTCTGGGTGACACCGGCACCGGCCAGGCCCACCCGGTCGAAGCCGTAGACCGAACCGGTCTTGTACATGTCGCCGGTGGGGCTGTCGAACTCCTGGATCTCGTGCCCGTACTTGATGGCGACCCACTCCGGCCGGGACTCCTCCGGGTGGTTGTGGACCTGCGGGAACCGGACGAACACACCGGAGTTGGCGTTGCCCGTGCCCGGCGCGTCGTCACGCCACTGGAGCTTCAGCGAGAAGTCCCCGTACTTGCGCTCGGGGAACCACAGCATGCCCAGGCCGTCGCGCGTCGTGCCCGACGTGATGGTGCCGTCGCCGTTCAGGCCGAACGAACCGCCGCCCACGTGCTGCCACTTGCCGAAGGTGTCCTGCGTACCGTCCATGATCGTGCGGTAGCCCTCGGTCTGGCCGGGATCGCCGATGCCCGACTCGTCGGCCGCCGCGTCGATCAGGTCGTACTCGCGCTGGACGATCACGCCGTCCTTGAGGAGGGTCTTGAGGACCGCCGTCACGTGCTTGAGGAACAGCGCGTGGGACGTCCACTCCTTCTCGTCCTCGATCAACTCGTTGATGCGGCACCGGCTGTTGGTGATCCGGTTCGGCACACCCGAGTCGACCGTGCCGACGATGACGGTCAACCGCTCGTCGTACTCGGCGCAGTTGGGCGCCGGCACCCCGCCGCCCGGGGTGACCGTGAAGCTCACCGTACGGGCGTCCGAGGTGTTGCCCGCCTTGTCGCTGGCCCGGTAGACCACCGAGTGCGCGCCCACGCGGTCGACCACCACGGGAGCGGTGTACGCGAGGTAGGGGCCGCCGTCGAGCGAGTACTCGATCTTGTCCACCCCGGAGCCGCCGTGCGCGTCGGTCGCGGTCACCGTCACCTTGGCGCTGTTGATGTACGCACCGGAGGAGTTCTTCGTGCCCTCGACGCTCACACCGGTCACCGGGGGAGTGGTGTCCTCGACCGGCGGCGCGACGACGGTGAACGACACCGACTTCTCGGCGGCCACGTTGCCCGCCTTGTCCGTCGCCCGGAACCGCACCTTGTGCGCGCCGACCTCGTGGACCATCACCGGAGCGGTGTACGCCTGCCAGGCACCGGCGTCACCGAGCGCGTACTCGATGGTGTTGACGCCGGAACCGGTGTCGGAGGCCGTCACCGTGACGGTCGCCATGGAGACGTACTCGCCCTGCGCGTTCTTCTCACCCGTCACCGTCGCCGAGGTGTCCGGCGCGGTCGTGTCGTCCGTCGGCGGGGCCACCACCGTGAACTGCTCCGCCTTCTCCGCGGACGTGTTCCCGGCCTTGTCGATCGCCCGGTAGCGGACCTTCTGGGCGCCGACCTGGTCGACCACGACAGGCGTGGTGTACGGCTGCCAGGCGCCCTCGTCACCGATGGCGTACTCGATGCGCTCGACGCCCGAACCGCCCGTGTCCGTCGCGCTGAGCGCCACGGTCGCCGAACCGACGTACGCGCCGTCCGCGTTCTTCGTGCCGGTGACCTCGGCCGCGGTCTCCGGCGCGGTGGTGTCCTCGCCGGTGCCCTCGGTGACCACCAGGATGCCTTGCATCTGGCCGTGGCCGGGGATCGTGCAGAAGTAGCGGTAGCGGCCGGGTGAGAGCGTCACCTCGGCGGTGTGCTTGCCGCCCTGGTCGTCGTTCGGGTTGGCCAGGATGTTCAGCGGGACGTCGTTCTGGTACTCCGGGTCCGACACGTCGAACGTCAACGTGTGCGGCATGCCCATGGTGTTGCCGGTCGCCTCGCTGTTCTCGAAGACGATCGTCGTCGGGCCCGCGACCGCCGTCGTGGGCGCGGACGCGTACTTGGTGATGTCGTCACCGGCCGTCCAGGTGAGCGTCTGCGCCGCGGCGCCCGCCCGGGACGGGGTGTTGTCGGTCTGGCCGGTCGCCGAGGTGGAGGCGAGCCCCAGCACCATCAGCAGCGCGGCGGCAAGTGCCGTCCACAGCCGTCCAGTTCTTCGCCTGCCGATGTTTCTCACGCGCGTCACTGCGCCTCCCTGGCGAGCTGAGAGGCGGCGGGAGTGGGGCCGCCGCCCTTGTACGTCACCTGCCACAGCGCGGACTTGGAGTCCGAGGTGAAGAAGCCGCGGCCGTAGTCGAGGACGTACAGCGTGCCGTCCGGGCCGAACTTCCAGTCCATGAGGTTCTTGATGCCGTCGTTGCCGATGGGGATGATCTTCTTCAGGGACTCGGCGTGCACCGGGATGCCGCCCTGTCCGGCCGTCTTCGGGTCGAGCAGCACGGCGTGCCGCGGCTGGTCGGCGTCGTAGAAGTCGCCCACGAACCACTTGCCGTCCCAGTACGAGGGCCACTTGGCGGCGTTCGCCAGCGTGCCGTCGTACCGGTAGACCGGTCCGTCCATGGCGGCCTGGCCGCCGCCCTTGAGCCACGGCAGCAGGAACTTCTGCTCCGCGGTCTTGTACGACGGGATGCCGTTGGCGTCCCGCGGGTAGTCCGGGCCGCCGCCCTGGGGCGAGTACCAGATGGTGTTCGACGTGACCGGCGGCAGGTTCACGAGACCGTCGTTGTTCGGGGACTCGTTCTTCGGCGCGTTGCAGTCGTACCAGCCCAGCGGCTTCGTCGGATCGGGCAGGTTGCGGTCCCGGTAGGGCTGCTTGTTGCCCATGCAGTACGGCCAGCCGTGGTTGCCCGGCTTGGTGATCGCGGCGAACGTGTCGTACTTCGCCGGACCCCAGGTCGTCGACGGCGACCCCGCGTCCGGGCCGACCCAGCCCGCGTACAGCGTGTCGGTCTTCTTGTCGATCGAGATGCGCGCCGGGTTGCGGACGCCCATCACATAGATCTCGCCACGCGTCTTGCCGCCGCCCTCGGCGGTTTCCTTGCCCGTGAAGAGGTTCCCCTCGGGCAGCGTGTACGTGCCGTCCTGCTCCGGGTGGATGCGCAGGATCTTGCCGTTGAGGTTGTTGGTGTTGCCCGCCGTGCGGCGCGCGTCGGCGAAGGAGACGCCCTTGTAGTTCGGCTGCGGGTTGTTGCCCGAGTAACCGTCGCTGAAGCCGCTGGAGTTGTTGTCACCGGTGGCGATGTACAGGTTGCTCTTGGAGTCCCAGGCCAGACCGCCGCCCGAGTGGCAGCAGCTGTGGATCTGGACCGGCCACTTGAGCAGGACCTTCTCGCTGTTCAGATCCAGCTTGGCGGTGTTCGAGTTGTACGTGAAGCGGGAGACGTACCGCTCGGCCATCTGCTTGTCACGGTCGATCCGCGAGTGCGGGGTGTAGTGCAGGTACACCCAGCCGTTGTCCTCGAACCGGGGGTCCAGCTCGATGCCGAGCAGGCCCTCCTCGACCTTGATCAGCTCGTCGCCGCCGCCCTTGTTGCCGAAGACGTTGAGCGTGCCGGCCAGCGTGACCTTCTTGGTCTTCGGGTCGTAGACGTGGATCTCGCCCTTGCCCTTGCCGACGTCCGGGTTGTTCCAGTCCGTGATGACCGGCTGCGACGAGTCGGCGCCGCCGCGGCCGATGTAGAACACGCGGCCGTCGGGCGCGGTCACCAGGCCGTGCGGCTCGCCGATCTGGTCGTTCTGGCCCGGCTGGTTGGGCTGGGTCAGCCGCTCCGCCTTGTAGTTGGCGTTGATCGTGGCCTTGCAGTCGGCCTGCGAGATCCGGGTCGTCCAGGCGAGCGCCCCGCGCAGATGCGAGCGGAACTCCGTCTCGTCGTACGAGGACTCCGTACCGCCCATGCCGGTGTAGAAGGACCGGCCGCCGTCGTAGTCACGGCACCAGGACACGGGGTGGTCGGCGCCGTTGGCGCTCGTGCCCGGCGTGTACGTCGACTCGCGGACGCGGGCCACCGTGTGCACGTCGCCGGACGGGTTCTTGGTCCAGTTCAGCCACTGGTCGGGGCGCTTCCACTGCAGCGGCAGATCCTTGGTGGCCGGATGCTGACGGTCACCGACCTCGACGGTCGCCCGCTGTACGTTCGTCGGGCTGTTCGCGGCCGGACGGGCGCCGACGAGTCCGGTGAACCAGTCCGAGTACGGCTCGGCGCGGGCCGCGTCGTGGATGCCGAGGAAGCCGCCGCCGGCCTCCATGTACGACTCCAGACCCGCCTCCTGCTCCGGATCGAGGATGTCACCGCCGCCGGTCAGGAAGACGACGGCGTTGTAGAGGCCGAGTTCCGTCTCGTCGGTGAAGACGGAGGCGTCGTCCGTGGCCGTCACCTTGAAGCGCCCGGCCGCGGGGCCGCTCTGGCCGATGTCCTCGATCGCCTCGATACCGGCGTTGACGACGGGCGACTCGTCGCCGCCGGCCGCGGACCCGTGGTAGATCAGCACGCGTACATCGGAGCCGCCGGGGGGCGACTTGATCGACATCGTTGTCAGGGGCGGCTCGGGTGCGGGGCGCGCGCTCGCGGCCGGCCCCGAGAGGACACCGGCGGCGACGACTCCGGCAGCCAGTGCGGCTGCCCAGCCTCTCCGTCTTGCTCTGCCCAACGTCCGTACGGTCAGTGGCGTTTGATGCGGTGTGGGCCGCATGTGGTCACCCCATCCTCCTCGGTCACAGCAACAGCGCCATGGAAGCTAGACCTTTTCGCGGAACTCGCCAATAGGTATGACCGGTATCCAACAAACTTTGTCCTGAGTGTGGATAAACGAAGGCGATGCCACTACCGTCTCACCAGTTCGTCTCTGTCACTCGGTTCGGTCGACTCCCCTCCCGGATTCGCGACCGCACCCGCCAGTCCCGTCAATTCCGTTGACCGCGTTGCAGGTTGGGAGAGTTCGGCATGGGCACCACGGACGACATGACCACCACGGACGCGATGGACAGGCGTGGGTTCAGCCGTCGGATGATGATGGGCGGGGCCGCCGTCGCCACGGTCGCGACATCGTTGTCGCTCGTCGCCGCGAAGGACGCGACGTCCGCGGACAGCGCGGCGAGAGCGAGCACCGCGCTCCGTACCGCCCCCGCGGGCGGCGAGGTCAGACGCATCAAGCTGTACATCGAGAAGCTCGCCGACGGTCAGCTGGGCTACGGGTTCGAGAAGGGCGCGGCCACGATCCCCGGGCCGCTGATCGAGCTCAACGAGGGCGACACCGCGTACATCGACGTCGAGAACACGCTGGACGTGGCGGCGAGCCTGCACGTCCACGGCCTGGACTACGAGGTCTCCAGCGACGGCACGAAACTGAGCAAGTCGCATGTCGAGCCGGGCGACACCCGTACGTACACCTGGCGCACCCATGCCCCCGGCCGCCGCAAGGACGGAACCTGGCGGGCGGGCAGCGCGGGCTACTGGCACTACCACGACCATGTCGTCGGCACCGAGCACGGTACGGGCGGCATCCGCAAGGGCCTGTACGGGCCGGTGATCGTGCGCCGCGAGGGTGACATCCTCCCCGACAAGACCCACACCATCGTCTTCAACGACATGACGATCAACAACAGGCCGGGGCACGACAGCCCCAACTTCGAGGCCACGGTGGGGGACCGGGTCGAGTTCGTCTCGATCACGCACGGCGAGTACTACCACACGTTCCATGTGCACGGTCACCGCTGGGCGGACAACCGCACCGGCCTGCTGACCGGACCGGACGACCCCAGCCGCGTGGTCGACAACCTGATCGTGGGCCCCGCGGACTCGTTCGGCTTCCAGGTCATCGCGGGGGAGGGCGTCGGAGCGGGCGCGTGGATGTACCACTGCCACGTCCAGAGCCACTCCGACATGGGAATGGCGGGCCTGTTCCTGGTCAAGAAGACGGACGGCACGATTCCGGGGTACGAGCCTCACGAACACTGAGCGGCGGGGCGTGCAGCGCCCCGCGCCCTGAGGGGCGCGGGGAACTGCGCGATCAGCCACGGCGGACCCGCAGTGGGCCCACCGGGGGTTCGGGGCAGGCCCCGTCGGGTTTTGGCTGCGGCTGAGTGGGGGTGGGCCGCGCAGTTCCCCGCGCCCCTGATGGGGCTGGGGTCGGCACCGCGACGCACTCGCACCCGGCGACGGGCCCGTGTTCAGGGGCGCGGGGAACTGCACGACCGGCCACGGTGGACCCGCACCCGAACACGCACCCCGCGGAGCGGCTACGCGGAGACTCGGCGTACCAGCGTCGTCGGCAGCACGACACTCGACGGCGCCCCCGCGGCAGCGGCCCCGCTCCGGTCCAGCCCCCGCAACAACAACCGCGCCATCAACCGCCCCATCTCCTCGATGTCCTGCCGGACAGTCGTAAGCGGCGGATCGGCCTGCTCGGTGAACGGCAGCATGTCGTCGAACCCGATCACGGCGACATCCTCGGGCACCCGCCGTCCCCGCTCGCGCAGCGCCCGCATCGCGCCGACCGCCATGAGGTCGTTCGCCGCGAACACCGCGTCCACGTCGGGGCACCGTTCAAGAAGTTCCCGCATGGCGTGCTCACCGCCGCCCGGGGTGAAGTCGCTCTCCACGATCAGCCGCGGATCGACGTCCACCATGACGTCACGGAACCCGTCGAGCCGGTCGACCGCCGAGGTCTGGTCGAGGGCGCCGGTGATGTGCGCGACGCGCGTGCGGCCGAGTCCGACGAGATGCCGGACGGCCTCACGGGCGCCGCCCCTGTTGTCGCAGTCGACGTAGACCACGCCGCGTGAACCGTCGCTCCAGCCGGGGCGCCCGCCGTACACGGTCGGCACGCCGTGGATCAGGCTGGGCAGCGGGTCGTCGAGGTGCAGCGAGAAGACGAGCGCGCCGTCGACGTGGCCGCCGGCGAGATAGCGCGCCACGCGGGCGTGGTCGTCGCGGCCCTCGGTGAGCAGCAGGACGAGTTGCGAGTCGTGCGCGGTCAGCTCCTTGCTGATGCCGCGGAGCTGGAGCGCGAAGAAGGGGTCCGCGAAGACACGGGTCTCCGGTTCGGCGATGACCACGGCGACGGCGTCGTGGCGTCGGGTCACGAGGCTGCGGGCCGCCTGGTTGGGGACGTAACCGAGTTCCTCGACGGCGCGCCTGACGCGTTCGACGAGGGGTTCACGGACGCCTTCTCCGCCGTTGACGACACGGGACACGGTGGCTCGGGAGACTCCCGCCCGGGCGGCCACTGCCTCCAGCGTGGGGCGTGGCTGCGTCGACTGGTCGGTCACCTCGGGGCTCCTCAGGGCGGCGGTTGCCGATCAGGATAGCCGGGGTTCGCTTCATTGCTGAGAGCGCTCCCTTTTGGCCGAGGCGGCCTTTTGGTGCGGGTGCGTCGTGGGTGATTGCGCAGTTCCCCGCGCCCCCGAAGGCCGGACCGTCGTCGACTGAGGGTCCGCTGTGGCTGGCCGCGCAGTTCCCCGCGCCCCTAAAGCCGGTCCGCCGTCGGGTGCGGGTGCGTCGTGGCTGGCCGCGCAGTTCCCCGCGCCCCTAAAAACCGGCCGAGCCCCGTCAGGGGCGCGGGGAACTGCGCGGCCCGCGCCCGCGTGCCCGCAGTCGAAAGCCGGACGGGGCCCGCCCCGACACCCCCGCGCCCCGGCGGGCGTTACGCGCCCACCGACACCGTGAAACGTCGCGGGTTGCCGTCGTGGGCCGCGCCCGAGACGTCGGGCTGGCCGTCGGGGCGTACGTCGTCGTAGGGGAACGCGTATCCGATGGGGGAGTTGGCGTGGACGACGCGGGCCCAGTGGTTGGTGACCGCGTCCGTGTAGTAGTCGGACGTGGTCGTGCCGTTCGGCTGGGTCGGATGGGTGAGCATGATCGAGCGGTTGAAGCCGGCGGCGAGCCGGGCGAGGATGGCCTTCTTGTCGTCGGAGTCGCCCGGGTTGTTGGTGAACGGCCCGTGGTTGCAGGTGAAGATGTCCTTCGACGTGGGCTTGCTGAAGGTGTGCCCACCGGCGAAGGTGAGCGTGTCGCCGCTGACCCGGCCGGTGAGTACGCCCCGGCCGCCCTGGAGGTCGATCCCCAGGTCGGTGGAGCGGTACTTGTCCCAGACCTGGTCGATGTAGCCGGTCCACAGGTCGCGGAACGGCATCTCGGCGGGCCGGTCGAAGTACGGCGCCATCAGGTTCTGCGGCGAGACCACCCGCAGTACGGAGCCGTCACCGCCCCGGGTCACCAGCTTGTCCCAGGGCTGGCCGTCCTTGGCGGCCTGCGCCGTGAGGTCCGCCGCGATCCGGTCGACGGCGCCGTCGGGCAGCGGGGCCACCGTGTGCGTGGCGTCGCCCTCCAGGGTCAGACCGATCGGCAGCGCGGTGACCAGGTCGACGTAGCTGATGTTGGCGTACAGCTGATCGGTGTTGAACGTGAATTCGCAGAACGACCACGTCCTGCCGTAGTTCGGGTCGGCGGCCGTGGCGAACGCGGGCTCGACCAGGGAAGGGCCCGGGTTGAGATAGAAGTCGAGTGTGTCGTCCCGTACGAAGTAGACGCGCGCGCCGTACATCTGAGGCAGCGTCAGTACTTTGGCGGCCGAGCCGGCGGCACCCAGGGGGATGGCGCAGTCGACGGGCAGTGGCGTCTGGGGCGCCGACGGGGAGGTCGGCCGGTAGACACTGCCGTCCGCGCGCAGGAGGAGCCAGTCGCCCGTCGACTGCTCGTGGCCGGTGACGTACGCGCGGACCGTACCCGGCAGCGAGTTGTTCTTGAGGGCGAGTTCACAGGTCGCGGGAGCCGCCGCGGCCGTCGAGCTGAGAGCGCTCCCCCAGACGGGGTAGCCCGCGGCGGCGGTGACGGCCGCGGTTCCGGTCAGAAACTTCCTGCGTGAGATCAAGGGGGTCTCCTGGGGCGTGGGGGGAGGCAGGAGCGGGCCGATGTATGGGGCATCGGCCTCCTGCGGGGCACCACTGTTCCCAGGGGGAGTTGAAGCGTCAAGGGTTATGTCTGAGAGCGCTCTCGAAAAGTTCCTGCCTTCAGAAGTTGACGGCACGTCGGATGGGGTCCGGCACGGTCCGGTGGGGGCGGGAGGGCGGGCGGGTCGGCCGGAGGGAGTCGACTGCCTCCGGCCGATCACGCGACCGTCGTCGCTCGGCGAGCGTCAGCCCGTGGCCGGTTCGCTCTTGATCACCGCGAAGCGTGCCCCGTACGGGTCGGCGAGCTTGCCGATCCGGCCGACGCCCTCCAGGGAGGTGGCGGGCATCCGGACCGTGCCGCCCAGCTCTCGGGCCTTCGCGAGCACGGCGTCCGTGTCCTCGACCTCGAAATAGGGCAGCCAGTACGCCCCCGCCTCCTGCTCCGCCGGGTCGTCGGCCAGGGGGACGACACCGCCGAACATGGCGTCCTCGCCGCCCTCCGCGGGGTTGACGCAGGTGTAGACGCCACCGGGGAAGGGCATGGCCGAGGTCTCCATGCCCAGTACGGAGTGGTAGAACGCGGCTGCTGCGGCGACGTCCGGTGTGTACAGCTCGACCCAGCACAGGGAGCCCCGCTCACCGGCCACGTCGAGGCCGGGGAGTGCGGCGGGCTGCCAGAGGCCGAAGGGGACGCCCGCCCTGTCGGCGAGGATGGCCATGCGTCCCTTGTCCATGACGTCGTCGGGCGGCACCAGCACGCCGCCCCCGGCCTGCTCGACCGCCTTGGCCGTCGCGTCGGCGTCCGGGCTCTGGAAATAAACGGTCCATGACGGCGGGCCCTGCTCGGGGGTGGTCTGCATACCGCCCGCCGCGGTCTTCCCGGCCGTCTGGAAGAAGCCGTAACCGCCGGAATCGGGTCCCGCCGACTGGAAGTCCCAGCCGAAGAGAGCTCTGTAGAAGGAAGTGGCGCCGTCGATGTCGGGGGTGCCGAGGTCGAGCCAGTTCGGGGCGCCCGTGACGAAACGGGTGGTGAGCATCATGCCCTCCTCTGAGGGGTCCCGTTGCCTGCACTGCCGAGTCTTGCACCGCCCACTGACAATCGCCGCCGGAGCGATCCGCTGCCGCGGTCCGGGGCATTTTCGGTAACCGCCTGCGTCGTCGAGGGCGGGACCGGGTGGGGGCGGGCCCCACACCCCGTGCCTGAGGTCGTCGTTCACCCGCGGCCCGGCGGGGGCGGGCCGCGCAGTTCCCCGCGCCCCTGACGGGGCGCGGCCCCGGGGTGAGAGCAGCCATCCGTCGGTTCGGCGGTTGCTGCAGTCGGAGTGAAGCCGTTGCGGCTCCCGCCGCGCAGTTCCCCGCGCCCCTGACGGGCCGCGGCCCAGTGGCGTGGGCAGCTATCCGTCGGTTCGGGCGGTTGCGGTGGTTGCTGCCGGCGGAGTGGATCCGTTGTGGATTCCGGTGCGCGCCGGTGTGCTTCTGGTCTCTGTCGGGAGCATCATCGGGTCCGTCGCGTTTGCGGGCCTTGTGTGGCCGGGCCTGGCGGTCCGTGCCGGTTTCGGGTGGGCGTGGGCGTGGCGCGCGGGTGTGCGTTGAGCCCGTGTTGATCGAACGTTTTTCGAGCCGCGACACGATCCCGGCATGCACAATGACACCACCGCCGCCGCGCCCGACCTCTCCTGGCAGGAACAGGCACTGTGCGCCCAGACCGGCTCCGACTTCTTCTTTCCCGAGCCGGGCAGCTCGGTGCGTGAGGCGAAGCAGATCTGCGGAATGTGCGAGATGCGCTCCGCGTGCCTCGAATACGCGCTCAACCACGACGAACGCTTCGGCGTCTGGGGAGGCCTCTCCGAGAAGGAGCGCCTCAGTCTCCGACGCGCCCAGCACCAGAGCCTGTAGCCGGGCGCATCGGGAATTCCGAGCGCGTCACGGCTCCCGGCAGGCACAATCCACCGCATGGTCCACACCCCGCGGCAGCAGGCCGAGAGCCTGCTGAACGCCCTCGATCCGCTCCCGTACCCCCTGCGTATGCGTGAACTCGCCTCAAGGGTGCGGGAGGTGGGGGAGGCGCGTCCGCTGTTGGACGAGCTGGAGACTCGCGGGTCCTACGGGCGCGGGCTCGCCGTCGTCGCGGCGGCCGTCGGCCGGGACGCCGGGTGGGTCGGCGCGCGCCTCGCCGACCCGGACTCCTTCGTGCGCGGACACGCGCTGCGGGTGGCCGACAGCCTCCGGGTCCCCGACTCCGCCTACGAGTCGGCGCTGGCCGACGCGCCCGAGGCGATACGCCGGGACCTGCTGCGGGCCGTGGTCTCGGGCCGGCGCACCGCGCTGGCGGACCGGCTCGTCGACCCGCTGCGCGACGAATGGGGCGACGCGGAGGCGGCACGTCTGCTGCCCGGCTGCTCACCCGGCACGGTCGCCCGGCTCCTGCCCTCGCTCTTCCACGCCGTGCGGAGCTGGGCATCGCTCGGCAGACGGCATCCGGAGATCCTGCTGGACGCGGTGGAGGGCGAGCTGGCCGCACTGCCCGCGTCACTGCGTGACACCTGGTGGCGACGGTACGCGCGGGCCGTGACGGCCACCGTGCCCCTGCGGCCGCTGCGTGCGCTGGACCTGGTCGAGCGCTTCGCATCCACCGGGCTCCCGTATCAACTCCACGACCAGCTGGGCGCGTTCGCGGCCGTCGCTCCGGAACGGGTGCTCCGGCTGCTCCTCGTCGGCGACAACGCCTCGGCCGGTGCCGTGCGCAGTCGTCCGCTGCTGCGTGGACTGGCAAGGGCAGCGGGATCGCAGAGCGAGGAACTCGTCGCGCTGGGCTCGGTGTTGGCCGACCACGGCGACCTCGCCGTCCTGCTGGCGGCACTTCCACCAGCTCACCGGTACGCCTTCTACACCGATGTGATGGCCGACCGGGGCCCGGGAGGCAGGGGCGCCGTCGTCGACACCTTCATCCTCGATGCCCTGCCGCGCAGTTGTGTCGCGGAAGAGGCGCGCCGGACGGCCGCCGCAGCCCGCGAGAGCGGAGCGACCTGGCACACCGTCCTGCTCGCCGAGTCCTATCTGCCGGTCGCCCAGGTGCGCGAGCGGCTCGTCGAGGCGACCCGTCGGCCCGCCGCCGAAGACCGCGCAGTGGCCTGGCCGTTGCTCATCGACAACGCCGCCCGCTCCGCCGACCCCGCCGCCGTCCTCCACGTACTGGAGGAGTCCACCCGGCTCCGCAACGAGCAGGACCCGGTACGGCAGCCGGCCCTGTGGGCGCTGTCCCGTATCCCGCCCGCCCTGCTGACCGAGGAGGCCGGGCCGCACCTCGACAGGATCGTCGCCGACGCCGTCGACGCCCGGGACTCCTCGCCGGGGAGCCGGCGCAAGCTCAGCGGGCTCGCCGTCTCCGTGCTCCGCGAGCACGCGGCGGGCGGCTCAAGGGAGTTGGTCAACTGGGCCCTGCGCACCCTCGTACGGATCTCCGGCAACACCGGCGGCGCCGACCTCGGCCGGCTCGACGCGACGCTGCGCCGGGGGCAGGAGCACCAGGTGTACGAGGCGCTGCGGCCGTGGATCGAGGCCGGGGCGGAGAAGGCCGACTACGGCCTGGCCTTCGCGCTGGCCCGGGCCGTGGGGCGGCGCGCCGCCGGAATGACCGATCTGCAGGAACTCCTGTGGCAGGCCATCCGGTTCGGCAACGACACGACCGTCCGCTCCGCCGTCGCGCTGTGGTTGGAACCGCCCGCCACCCGGGACGAGAGAGCCGCGCGCGTCCTCGCCCTCGACCCCTCGACGGGGACGCTCCGGCCCGTCCTGGCCGTGCTCACCCGCCGCCGTACCGACCTCCTCGACGTACTCCTCGCGGACACCCCGCCGTACGGGCGCTTCCTCACCAGGGGCGCCGCGTGGACCGTATCCGTGGGACCTGACGTACGACGCTGGCTGCCGCGTCAACAGGACGCTTTGGTACGGAAGTTGGACGCGTCGGCTGCCGACGAGGCGCTCCCCGCGCATGCCAGGGCCGCCGCCGTCGAGCAGGCGGCGCGTGTACCGGGACAGGGCACCGAGGTCGCCCGCCGCTGGACCGGCTCGCGGAACACCGTGCTCGCGGAGGCCGCGCTCGGCGCGCTCGCCCACACCGACCGGCCCGGTGACACGCTCCCCGAACTGCTCGCGCACGTCGGCGACGACCGGGCCCGTGTCGCCGTGTACGCGGCCACCCGGGTGTCCCGGCACGTGGCGCCCTCCCTGCTCGTGGACCGGCTGCGGGACGTGCTGTCCGCACCGGACACCAAGGTGACCAGCCGCAAGGAGGCCGCCCGCCTCGCCGCGGCCCGGCTCCCGGCCCCGGTGGCCGCGCGCCTGCTCACCGAGGCGTACCGGCGGCCGGGCACCCACCTCGACGTCCGGGCCGCGTGTGTCGCCTTCGCGGGCTCGCTGCTCGCCCAGGAACCGGTGTGGACGCTGCTGCACGACGCCGCCGGAGCCGAACCCGTTCTCCGCGCCGCCGTGCTGCGCGTCGCACCCCTCGACCTGCCGGAACGGCACCGCGAGCGGTACGCCCGGCTCGTCCGCGACGTCTCCACGACCGACGACCCGCCGACCGCCGTCCTCGCCTACGGCGCCCTGGCCCGCTGGGCGCCCTGGTGCCCCGACGCACCCGCCGTCCTGGCCGCCGCCACGGCGGACCTGACGAACCGCACGAGCTGGCGGGCCGCCGCCCACGGTCTGGTGATCGCGGCGACCGGTTCGGACGGGGGAGCGAAGGGAGTACGGGATGCCCTGCGGGCGCTGGCGGAGGCGGAGGTGGAGGTGGAAGCGACAGGCGGGGCGAGGAACCCGGACCATGTACCGGACCATGTGTACGAGTCCGGCGGCGCCGGAGGTGAACCTCCCACCGATCCCGGCATGGATACGGATACCGGCATGGACACCGATACCGGCGCCGGCGCTGACGCCGAACCTCTAAGGGACCGGCCCGCCCGGCAGCGCGTCGACCATCTCGTCGTATGCCTGGCGCAGCAGGCCGGAGCCGACGCCGGGCCCGTCCGCGCGACAGCCCTCGGCGCCGCCGGACTGCTGGCCCGGTACGACGGATTCGTACCGCAGGCCGCCGCGATCACGGTGGCCCACCTCGACCTGGACGCGGCGGCGGAGCACGTGGACGCGGCCCTGTTCCGGCTGGCCGCGCTGACGGAAGGACGGCCGGCGCTCGCGGCAGCGACCGCCGCCGAACTCACCGAACGGCTGGAGCACGGTACGCACGAGGGCGACGCCGAGACCCTCCTCGGCACCGTCCGACGGCTCACCGCGCACGGCGGTCACGGCGAGGGACTGCTCGCCGCGGCGCTCACGGTCGCCCTCGGCACCCGCACGGACTGGCGGCAGCCGTGGCGGGACCGGCTCAGAGCACTGCGCCGCCACCCGGTGGCCGACGTCCGCGACGCGGCGCTGGCCCGGACGACGGCGTACGAGTGAGAGATGCCCCGGCCTCGGCACACGAGCCGGGACCGGGGCATCGGGTCATCCGCCGCGCGACGGATCACACGGCTGCACGGCTGCGGAGCGGATCACACCGCGGCGGCGCGGGCCGCCATACGGGCCTTGCGGGCCGCGAGCTTCTCGTCGAACTTGGCGGCCTCGGCGTCCAGGCCGCCCATGTACAGGCCGAGCTCCTCCTGCGCCTTGAGGCCCTCGGGGCCCAGGCCGTCGATCTGGAGGACCTTGAGGTGACGCAGAACCGGCATCAGGACGTCGTCGTGGTGGATCCGCATGTTGTAGACCTCGCCGATGGCCATCTGCGCGGCGGCGCGCTCGAAGCCGGGCATGCCGTGTCCGGGCATCCGGAACTGGACGATGACGTCCCGCACGGCCTGCATGGTGAGGTCGGGGGCCAGCTCGAACGCGGCCTTGAGGAGGTTGCGGTAGAAGACCATGTGGAGGTTCTCGTCGGTCGCGATGCGCGCCAGCATGCGGTCGCAGACGGGGTCGCCCGACTGGTGGCCGGTGTTGCGGTGCGAGACGCGGGTCGCGAGCTCCTGGAAGGCGACGTACGCGACGGAGTGCAGCATCGAGTGCCGGTTGTCCGACTCGAAGCCCTCGCTCATGTGCTGCATACGGAACGCTTCGAGCTTGTCGGGGTCCACGGCGCGCGACGCGAGCAGGTAGTCGCGCATCACGATGCCGTGGCGGCCCTCCTCGGCGGTCCAGCGGTGCACCCAGGTGCCCCAGGCGCCGTCGCGGCCGAAGAGGGAGGCGATCTCGTGGTGGTAGCTGGGCAGGTTGTCCTCGGTCAGGAGGTTCACGACGAGCGCGATACGGCCGAGCTCGGTGACCTTGGACTGCTCCTTGTCCCAGGCCTCGCCGTCCTCGAAGATGCCGGGGAAGTTGCGGGCGTCGGACCAGGGCACGTACTCGTGCGGCATCCAGTCCTTCGCGACCTTCAGATGCCGGTTGAGTTCGGTCTCCACCACTTCTTCCAGAGCGAACAGCAGCCGGGCGTCGGTCCAGTCGGAGGACGGGCTGCCGAGATGGGGAGAAGTGATCGTCACGGGGGCTCCAGGGGGACGTATGTGCTGAGCGGTGGTACAAACCTACGGCATCGTAGGCTACGTATCCGTAGGTTACGGTGCCGTAGGTTAAGCCCGCTGTAAAGAGCCCTGATCAGCGATGATCTCCGGGAAGATCGATTCGGCAGGCACACGGAGGCCACCCGTCCGGCGGATGCGCAGGTCCCGGGGCCGTATGTGCGGCCCTCCCGGGTCTCAGACGTACAGCTCCCGCAGCCGGACCGAGAGGCACGTCACACAGCCTTCGAGCTTCTCGAACTCGCTGATGTCGACGAGGACGGGTTCGAGACCGAGCCCGGCGAGCAGATCGGCGGTCTTCGGCGCGCTCGCCGCCATCAGCAGCTTTCCGCCGCCCAGCAGGACGACGTGCGAGCCGCCCTCCTCCGGCACCGCCAGGAAGCGCGGGAACAGAGACGGCGTGTCCACCAGCGGCTCGTACCCGATGATCGTGCCGTCCGGCAGCGCCGTGACGGCCGACTTCAGGTGCAGCACCTTGCTGACCGGCACGGCGACGACCCGGGCGCCGAGCGGCTCGAACGTGGCCCGCAGCTGCTGGATGCCGGCTCCGTTGGTACGCCCGCCCTGGCCCACGTAGATCGTGTCGCCGACCTTCAGGACGTCGCCACCGTCGAGCGTGCCCGGCTCCCACACCCAGTTCACCGAGCAGCCGAGCCGGGCCACGGCCTCCTCGACGCCGGCGGTCTCGCCGCGCCGGGACTCCGCGCCCGGGCGGCCGATCAGCGCCACGTTGCGGAAGACGACGACCGCGTCCTCCACGAACACCGAGTCCGGGCAGTCGTCGGCGGGTTCCGCCTCGACGGTCTCCCAGCCGTGCGTACGCAGTGCGCCCGCGTACGCCTCCCACTGGACGAGCGCCAGATCGAGGTCGACCGGCGTGCGCTCCAGGTGCGTGACGAGACCTTCGGCCAGGCGGGGGCTGGGACGGCGGATGAGAGCCTTCTGGCTGGGCACGTGCGGGTCTCCGTCTCGGCAGGGTGTTGTCCCGCACATCATGCAGCCCCGCCCTGCGCCACAACAGCCCCAGCCCCGTAAGGGGCGCGAGGAACGGCGCGGCCCACCCCCACGCACCCGCACTCGACGACGGCCCCGTAGGGGGCGCGGGGAACGGCGCGAGCAACCCCCGCACACCCGCACCCGACGACGGCCCCGTAAGGGGCGCGGGGAACTGCGCGGCCAGCCCCCACGCACCCGCACGCAACGAACCACGGGCGACGCCCCCCCGCCCCCGGGGAAAAAACCGGTCGTGAGTTCCGTGCGGCCCGGTGGGGGCGGGCCGCGCAGTTCCCCGCGCCCCTCAAAAGCGGGGCTGCGCCCCTGCTTTTGCCCTGAGCGCCCCCCGCGCCCTTCAGCTGGGCTGCGCCACCGCCTCGGGCGACGTCTCCGTCAGCGTGCCGTCCAGCAGCAACCACCGCGTGATCCCGATCGACTCCAGGAACGGCACATCGTGGCTGGCCACGATCAGCGCCCCCTCGTACGACTCCAGCGCGGTGGTGAGCTGCCGCACGCTCGCCATGTCGAGGTTGTTCGTCGGCTCGTCGAGCATCAGGAGCTGCGGCGCGGGCTCGGCGAGCATCAGCGCGGCCAGGGCCGCCCGGAACCGCTCGCCGCCGGAGAGCGTCGCCGCCCGCTGATCGGCCCGCCCGCCCCGGAACAGGAAGCGGGCCAGCCGCGCCCGTACCCGGTTGTTGGTGGCGCCCGGCGAGAACCGGGCCACGTTCTCGGCGACGGTCAGCTCGTCGTCGAGGACGTCGAGACGCTGTGGCAGGAACCGCAGCGGCACATGGGCCAGCGCCTCCCCGGAGACGGGCGCCAGCTCCCCGGCGATGGTCCGCAGCAGGGTCGTCTTGCCGGCCCCGTTGCGCCCGATCAGCGCGACCCGCTCGGGCCCGCGCAGATCGAAGGAGCCCGCACTCGCCCTGTACGCCAGCTCCAGATCCAGGAGCGTGAGGACGTTACGGCCCGGCGGCACGGCCGTGTACGGCAGGTCGACGCGGATCTCGTCGTCGTCCCGCACGGCCTCCACGGCGTCGTCGAGCCGTTCCTTCGCCTCGGCGAGCTTCTCCTCGTGCATGATGCGGTGCTTGCCCGCGGACTCCTGGGCCGCGCGCTTCCGTGCCCCCATCACGATCTTCGGCTCGCGCTTCTGCTCGAACATCTTCTGCCCGTACCGCTTGCGACGGGCCAACTTGACCTGCGCGTCCGCCAGTTCGCGCTTCTGCTTCTTCAGGTCGGACTCGGCGACGCGCACCATCCGTTCGGCGGCCTCCTGTTCGGTGGCGAGAGCCTCCTCGTACGCCGAGTAGTTGCCGCCGTACCAGGTGACCTCGCCGGAGCGCAGATCGGCGATCTGGTCGACCAGGTCGAGGAGTTCACGGTCGTGGCTGACCACGACCATGACCCCGGAGTAGCCCTCGACGGCCGCGTACAGCCGTCGGCGCGCGTACAGGTCGAGGTTGTTGGTGGGCTCGTCGAGGAGGAGCACGTCGGGCCGGCGCAGCAGCAGCGCGGCCAGGCGCAGCAGGACCGACTCGCCGCCCGAGACCTCGCCGATGGTGCGGTCGAGACCGATGTGGCCGAGGCCGAGTTCGCCGAGCGTCGCCACGGCGCGCTCCTCGACGTCCCAGTCGTCGCCCACGACCTCGAAGTGCTCCTCGGACACGTCCCCCGACTCGATGGCGTGCAGCGCGGCCCGTTTGGCCGCGATGTCCAGCACCTCGTCGACCCGCAGCCCGGTGTCGAGGGTGACGTTCTGGGGCAGGCGGCCGACCTCGCCGGCGACGCGGACGGTGCCCTCGGCGGGGACGATTTCTCCCGAGATCAGCTTCAGGAGCGTGGACTTCCCCGATCCGTTGACGCCGACGAGCCCGGTCCTGCCGGGTCCGAAGGCCACCTGGAGGTCCTCGAAGACGGGTGTGCCGTCGGGCCAGGCGAAGGAGAGGGAGGTGCAGGTGATGGAAGTGGGGGTACTGGACATACAGGCCTCGCAGTGCTGGATGCGGTCAGGGCGACACGTATCGAGACACCGGGAGGCGGCGACGACGGCCGGAAGGACACAATCCTTCGGGGAATCGCGGAGCACGGGAAAAGCCCTGTTCCGCGGGACGGCTCTGAGCCGAGGTCGCACGCTGCGCACACACGGACAGGTGTGTGACGCGGTGTCTCAAGACCTCAGACGAGCAACGTCCTTCTCCATTCGGCGACAACAGGACCGCTTTACACCGTAGGAGGCGCCCCAGCGGCTGTCAACGAATTAAAACGCTCCCGACCTCACCCTCGCCCCCGACCCCGATCCCTCCGCCCCCGACCGCCCGAAGGAGACCCCGTGCCCATCGGCCCGCTCTCGCTGCCAGCCCGTCTCTGTCTGCTCGCCTGGGACACCTCGAAGCTCAAGGTCACCAGCTCCTCCCAGCTCCCGCACCTGGTCCGGGCCGGCGCCCTCACCGAGCTGGCACAGCGCGGACTGCTGGCCGACGCTGACGGTGTCGCCACGCCCACCGACCCGGACGGCAGGACGGGGGACCCGGTTCTCGACGGGCTTCTGGAACTCATCGAGGAGTCCCGGCCGCACAAGTGGAAGACCTGGATCGGCCTGCGGGCCCGCATCACGCTGGACGCCGTACAGGCGCAGCTCGCGGCGGACGGATATCTGCGTGCCGAGAAGACCCGGGTGCTCGGCGTCTTCCCGTCCGTGGAGTACGAGATCGCCCGTGTCGCCGTCGCGGAGGGGCTGCGCGCGGAGGCCCGGCAGGTGCTGGAGGGTCCGCTGCCCGTGCACGAGGTGTCCGAGCGGGACGCGGCGCTCGTCGCCCTCGCCGCCGCGGCCGAACTGCGCACGCTGGTGTCGGGCAGGGAACGGCGGAAGTACGAGGAGCGGATCGCGGCGCTGACCGAGCGCAGCGGGACGGCGACTCCGGTGCTGCGGCAGGCGGTCCAGGAGGTGCGGTCGGCGGTGTCCGTGACGATGGCGGCACCCGGGGTGCCGGGGGACTGAGGGCGTCGGGCCCGGAGCGGGCAGCGGTCAGCGTCGTCCGCCGTGCCGCGCGGGAGCTGCGGAACACGGGAACGTACGACCGGTTCAGCGGACGCGCCGCCGACCCGGTAAGAGTTGCTCGGCAGGAGTTGCCCAGGAGGCGTCGCTCACCGGGGCTCGCTCAGAAGGAGTCGCGCAGCAGTTCGGCGAGGTCGTGGTCCAGGTTCTGGTGCAGGTGTTCAAGACCGACGGGCACCAGCGCCGTCGAACTCGCCAGGAAGTGCCGCAGCTCGCCGGCGCGCACGTGGATCACGGCGGTGCCCTCCGGAGCGTGGAACTCCAGGACGATGCGGTCGTACCCGTACGGCCGCACGCGCACGTCGCCGTGGCCGACCTCCTCCTCCAGGCCCGAGGCGAGCAGCTCGCGGGCGAAGGTCCAGCACACCTCCACCCCTTCGAGCGTGGACGGGGCCGGGAAGGACATGCGGACCGCGAAGGGATCGTGGGGGTCGTAGCTGAGCGTCGCGGGAATGCTCGGCATCCGCGGCGCGGCGGCGACGAGGCGGGCCTCTACGGGCTGCTCGATAACGGTGGACAACGCCTTGCTCCCTTGTGACGTGCGGACGAACTGCGGACGGATGAGCCGGGCACTTGTAAGGACGTCGGAACCGGCCAATCCGTGCCTGCGAAAACGCATGAAGTCCTAGTGACCTCCGTCACCGCCTTCAATCACGGGAGTGATCGTTGATTTCCTGAGTGACCGCTGATGCCTCCCGGGGCATCTGGACGTGATCGGGGGAGTGGGCTAGCTTCGCCCGCCATGAGGGGCTTGGGCAAGACGCGACGCACGAGTAACAAGGGATTCACAAGGCGCCTGTTGGCCGTGGGGGTGTGCGGAGCGGCGTTCGCGGCCGCGCTCACGGGGTCGGCGCAGGCGGACGGAACCGCCGATCAGGGGCCGAGTGGCGCAAAACCGACGCACGGGGAGCCGCACCGGAAGCCGCACTGGGAGCTGAAGGACAGCGGCACGGACGCGCGGTTCCGCGGCCTGGCCGCCGTCAGCCGGAACACGGCCTGGCTCGCGGGTTCCAAGGGCACCGTGCTGCGCACCACGGACGGCGGCGCGAACTGGCGGAACGTCTCGCCGCCCGGAGCCGCCGAGTTGGAGTTCCGCGACGTCGAGGCCTTCGACGGCAGGCGTGCCGTGGTGCTGGCCATCGGCGAGGGCGAGGCGTCCAGGATCCTGCGCACCGAGGACGGCGGCGCGAACTGGACCGAGTCCTTCCGCAACACCGACGCCAAGGCCTTCTACGACTGCGTGACCTTCTTCGACGCGCGCCACGGCCTGGCGATGAGCGACCCCGTGGACGGGAAGTTCCGCATCCTGTCGACCGGTGACGGCGGCCGCTCCTGGAAGGTGCTGCCCGCCGACGGCATGCCGGCCGCACAGGAGGGCGAGGCGGGCTTCGCCGCCAGTGGGCAGTGCCTGGTCGGTTCGGGCCCGCGGGACGTCTGGCTCGCCACGGGCGGGGCGGAACGCGCGCGTGTGCTGCACTCCGCCGACCGCGGCCGCACCTGGACCGCCACCGACACCCCGATCCCGGCGGGCGACCCGGCCCGCGGAGTCTTCGCCCTCGCCTTCCGCGACCGGACGCACGGCATCGCGGTCGGCGGCGACTACCGCGCCGACCAGGCCTCACCGAAGGCGGCGGCCGTCAGCGGGAACGGGGGCCGCACCTGGACGACGGCCGCCGCACCGCCGCCGGCCTACCGCTCGGGCGTCACCTGGCTCCCGCACAGCCCCACCTCCGCCCTCGCGGTCGGCCCCACGGGCACCGACCTCACGACGGACGGCGGGCGCACCTGGCGCACGCTGGACACCGGCTCGTACGACACCGTGGACTGCACCCCGGACCGGTCCTGCTGGGCCTCCGGAGGGAAGGGCCGGGTGGCCCGCCTGGAACGCTGACGCTCCGGCGCTCCAGGCGTTGCCCTAGGCTCTCGGCACCATGACGACGACCGTACGCATCCCCGCGGGCTGGCCCGCCACCGAAGAGCGGGCCCGGGCCGCGCAGGACGAGTTGCGGGGGCGGGTGGTCCTCGACGAACCCGGCCCGCCGCCGGGCACCGGCCGGGTGACCGGCGTCGACGTGGCCTACGACGACGAGCGCGATGTCGTCGTGGCCGCGGCCGTCGTGCTCGACGCGGCGACCCTGGACGTTGTCGCGGAGTCCACGGCCGTCGGCCAGGTGTCCTTCCCGTACGTCCCCGGGCTGCTCGCCTTCCGTGAGCTCCCCGCGGTCATGGCGGCCCTCGAAGCGCTGCCGTGCGCGCCGGGTCTGGTGGTCTGCGACGGCTACGGGCTCGCGCATCCCCGCCGTTTCGGCCTGGCGAGCCACCTCGGCGTCCTCACCGGCTTCCCGACGATCGGCGTCGCCAAGAACCCGTTCACGTTCGCCCACGAGGAGCCGGGCGCCCCGCGCGGTTCGTCCTCCCCGCTGCTCGCGGGCGAGGAGGAGGTCGGCCGGGCGCTGCGCACCCAGGCGGGGATCAAGCCGGTGTTCGTCTCGGTCGGCCACCGGGTGACGCTGGAGAACGCCTGCGCCCACACCCTCCACCTCGCACCGCGCTTCCGCCTCCCGGAGACGACCCGCCACGCGGACGCGCTGTGCCGCCGGGCCCTGAAGACGACGACGGCCTGAGCGCGACGGCCTGAGTACGTGTTCTGAGTACGTGTACGGATGTCGCGGCCCGCCATGATCGACAAGCTTGGCCCATGACGACACACCGTGCCCCCGAGCCCGCCGCAGGCCCCACCCAGCCCGTCGAGCGGGCCGTGATGGCCGGCCTGGCCCTCGCGGTACTGGCAGGCGTGGCCTGGACAGCCGGAATGATCTACACGCTCGTGGAATGGCCCTTCTGACCACTCCGCGCACTCCTGTGGCAGCAAGGGCCCAGTGCCTTTAGGGGCGCGGGGAACTGCGCCCCCAGCCACACTCAACCCGCACCAGCCCTCCGGGCATCACCCCTCCGAGCAACAGCAACACCCCCACGGCCCTAGCCAGCGCAGCGTCACCGCGTCACCGAACGGCCGCAACCCGAAAAGTGATCCCCGCCCCCCGCAACCGCTCGATCAGCGAATCCCCCATGGCGACGGCGGTCGTCACCTGCCCCGACGTGTGGGGCAGCTCGTCGAACGCGAGACACAACGCGGACTCGCCCAGCATCTTCACAGTGTCCCCGTAGCCGGGATCCCCGCCGGCCACCTCGGTGAAGACCCGCTTCCCACCGCCCTCGCCGACGAACCGCACCGAGAACCAGCTGGCGGCCCGCTTCTCCTCGCTCGGCCCCTCGCCCGGCTTGAACCGGCCCGACAGCCAGCGCCGCACAGGCGGCACCTGCGCCGCCGCGAAGACGGCCCCGGCTCCGGCCACCCCGCCCACGGCCGACGGCAGCGTCTCGACTGCGGCGTAGTGGCGGTAGCGGAAGTCGGGCCCGTACCGTTCCAGCGCCCGCGCGGACCGCTGCACGATCTGCGCGTCGATGGTGGGCAGCGGCAGTGCCCACGCGCCGAGTTCCTTCGCGTAGCGCGGGGCGCTCGCGGGAACGTACGCCCGGCGTCCGACCAGGCGCGGCTCGTGCCGCTTGCGGTCGCGCGCGGCGGCGAGGATGTGCCGCCCGCGGGAGAACTGGTTGAGGGCCGACGCGAAGGTGCCGCCCGAGAACATCGCCTCGACGCGCACGAAGCCGTCCACGGTCAGCGGTACCCCTTCGGGGAGCTGTCGCACGGTGAACCAGGCGCCCAGGTCGTGGGGGATCGAGTCGAATCCGGCGGCGTGCACCAGCCGGGCGCCGGTCTCCCGCGCGCGTGCGTCGTGCCGCACGTACATGAGGTCGACGAACTCGGGCTCTCCGCACAGGTCCAGATAGTCGGTGCCGGCGTCCGCGCAGGCGGCGACCAGGCCCTCGCCGTACTCCACGTAGGGGCCGACGGTCGTGGCCACCACGCGCGCGTGCTCCGCGAGTTCCCGCAGGGAGACCGGATCGGTGACGTCGGCCCGTAGCACGGGCAGCTCCGCGCACGCCGGGTCGATTTCCGTGAGGCGGTCCCGCAGCCGTTCCAGTTTCGCGGTGTCGCGGGCCGCGATCGCCCAGCGCAGCCCTTCGGGGGCATGCGCGGCGAGGTACTCCGCGGTGAGCCCTCCGACGAATCCCGTGGCTCCGAAGAGCACGATGTCGTACGCGCGCCCGGTCCTGTCCTGCCTGCTCATGGCACCTCTCAGCCGTTCAGCCCGCGCCGATGTCGGGGGCCGAGGCTAGCGTGCGACGGGAGCGGACGGATCAGGGCCCCGTCGCGGGAACCGGCCAGGGCTTCCAGAATTGACTGAGCGCTTGCTCGCCGGGGGCTTGTGCGAAGTGGAACGCGTTCTTAACATCACTGATGTTACATCAGTTGTGTCACAGTGCTGGGGGCTTGATGACGGCGGCGGCAGGGGCGGAATCGGCGGACACCACGGGAGCGGAATCGGGTACGGAAACGGGAGCGGGAGCGGCGGGGCACGGTCCGCTGTCCGGGGTGCGCGTGGTCGAGTTGGCGGGCATCGGGCCCGGCCCGTTTGCCGCCATGCTCCTGGCCGACCTGGGCGCGGACGTCGTCCGCGTGGACCGGCCGGGCGGCGGGTCCCTCGCGATCGACCCCGCCCACGACGTCACCAACCGCAACAAGCGCTCGGTGATCGTCGACCTGAAGGCGGCCGACGGCGCCGAGCGGGTCCTCGCCCTCGTCGAGCGCGCCGACATCCTCGTCGAGGGCTTCCGGCCGGGGGTCGCCGAGCGCCTCGGCATCGGCCCCGAGGCCTGCCACGCCCGCAATCCGGGCCTCGTCTACGGACGGATGACCGGCTGGGGCCAGGACGGACCGCTCGCCCCGCGCGCCGGGCACGACATCGCGTACATCGCGCTGACCGGCACCCTCGGCATGATCGGCGCCCCCGACGAGCCGCCGGCCGTCCCCGCGAACCTCCTCGGGGACTACGCGGGCGGCTCCCTGTACCTCGTCGTGGGCGTCCTGGCCGCGCTCCACCACGCGCGCGCGACCGGCTCGGGCCAGGTCGTGGACGCGGCGATCGTGGACGGCACGGCCCACCTCTCCTCGATGATCCACGGCATGCTGGCCGCGGGCGGCTGGCAGGACCGGCGCGGCGCGAACCTCCTCGACGGCGGCTGCCCGTACTACGGCACGTACGAGACGGCCGACGGGCGGTACATGGCGGTCGGCGCGCTGGAGAGGCAGTTCTACGAGGAGTTCACCGACCTGCTCGGCCTCGGGGACCACGCCTCCGCGCGCAAGGACCTGGCCCGCTGGGGCGAGCTGCGCGAGGCGGTCGCGGCCCGCTTCAGGACCCGTACGCGCGACGAGTGGGCGGCGGTCTTCGAGGGCTCCGACGCGTGCGTGGCGCCCGTGCTGTCGCTGCGCGAGGCGCCGCACCATCCGCATCTCGCGGCCCGTGGCACCTTCACCGACCACGGCGGCATCACCCAGCCCGCCCCCGCACCCCGCTTCTCCGCCACCCCCACCGCCGTCCGCGGCGAGCCCGCCCTGCCGGGCACCGGCACCGCCGAGGTGGCCCGCGACTGGGACGTACCGGGCCTCCTGGAAGGCATTCCCGAACCGACCGCACCGAAGGGCACCCCGCAGCCGACGGGCGCTCCCGAACCGAAGGGCACCCCCGAATGAAGCGGCAGATCTTCACGCCCGAGCACGAGGCGTTCCGCGAGACCGTCCGCACCTTCCTCGCGAAGGAGGTGCTGCCGCACTACGAGCAGTGGGAGAAGGACGGCATCGTCTCGCGCGAGGCCTGGCTCGCGGCCGGCCGGCAGGGACTGCTGGGTCTCGCCGTCCCCGAGGAGTACGGGGGCGGCGGCGACGCCGACTTCCGCTACAGCGCGGCGCTCGCCGAGGAGTTCACCCGCGCGGGAGCCGCCGGGCTCGCCCTCGGGCTGCACAACGACATCATCGGGCCCTATCTGACGGGGCTCGGCACCGAGGAGCAGAAGCGGCGCTGGCTGCCCGGGTTCTGCGACGGCTCGCTGATCACCGCCATCGCCATGACCGAGCCCGGCGCCGGTTCCGACCTCCAGGGCATCAGGACGCACGCCGAGGACCGGGGCGACCACTGGCTGCTCAACGGCTCCAAGACGTTCATCTCGAACGGCATCCTGGCCGACCTCGTGATCGTCGTCGCCAAGACGACCCCCGAGGGAGGCGCCAAGGGCCTCTCCCTGCTCGTCGTCGAGCGCGGCACCGAGGGCTTCGAGCGGGGCCGCAACCTCGACAAGATCGGCCAGAAGGCCCAGGACACCGCGGAGCTGTTCTTCAACGACGTACGCGTCCCGAAGGAGAACCTGCTCGGCGAGCTGAACGGCGCCTTCGTGCACCTGATGACGAACCTCGCGCAGGAGCGCATGGGGATCGCCGTCGCCGGGATCGCCGCCGCCGAACACCTGCTGGAGATCACCACCGAGTACGTCAAGGAGCGCGAGGCCTTCGGACGGCCCCTGGCGAGGCTCCAGCACATCCGCTTCGAGATAGCGGAGATGGCCACCGAGTGCGCCGTCACCCGCACCTTCATCGACCGCTGCGTCGTCGACCACACGGCCGGCGAACTCGACGCCGTGCACGCCTCGATGGCCAAGTGGTGGGCCACCGAACTGCAGAAACGCGTCGCGGACCGCTGCCTGCAACTGCACGGCGGCTACGGCTACATGACGGAGTACCGCGTAGCGAAGGCCTTCACCGACGGCCGCATCCAGACCATCTACGGCGGGACGACCGAGATCATGAAGGAGATCATCGGCCGTTCCCTGCTCGGCTGACCCGCCCGGTGCCCCCGGGCTCCTCCTGAAAGGCTCACGAGTGACCACCGAAGCGTACGTGTACGACGCGATCCGCACCCCGCGCGGACGCGGCAAGGCGAACGGTGCCCTGCACGGCACCAAGCCCGTCGACCTGGTCGTCGGACTCATCCACGAGATCCGGGCCCGCTTCCCCGGACTCGACCCGGCTGCCATCGACGACATCGTGCTCGGTGTCGTCGGGCCGGTCGGCGACCAGGGCTCCGACATCGCCCGGATCTCGGCCATCGCCGCCGGACTGCCCGACACCGTGGCCGGCGTCCAGGAGAACCGCTTCTGCGCGTCGGGCCTGGAGGCCGTCAACCTGGCGGCGATGAAGGTCCGTTCGGGCTGGGAGGACCTCGTCCTCGCGGGCGGCGTCGAGTCGATGTCCCGGGTGCCGATGGCTTCCGACGGCGGCGCCTGGTTCGCCGACCCGATGACCAACATCGCCACCGACTTCGTACCCCAGGGCATCGGCGCCGACCTCATCGCCACCATCGAGGGATTCTCCCGGCGCGATGTCGACGAGTACGCGGCGCTGTCCCAGGAGCGCGCCGCCGAGGCCGCGAAGGACGGCCGCTTCGGCAGGTCCGTCGTACCCGTGAAGGACCGCAACGGACTCGTCGTCCTCGACCACGACGAGCACCCGCGCCCCGGCACCACCGCCGACTCGCTGGGCAGGCTGAAGCCGTCGTTCGCGGACATCGGCGACCTCGGCGGCTTCGACGCCGTGGCGCTGCAGAAGTACCACTGGGTGGAGAAGATCGACCACGTCCACCACGCCGGCAACTCCTCCGGGATCGTGGACGGCGCCTCGCTCGTCGCCGTCGGCTCCAAGGAGGTCGGCGAGCGGTACGGGATCACCCCGCGCGCGCGGATCGTCTCCGCGGCCGTCTCCGGCTCCGAGCCGACCATCATGCTCACCGGGCCCGCGCCCGCCACCCGCAAGGCACTCGCCAAGGCCGGGCTGACCATCGACGACATCGACCTCGTCGAGATCAACGAGGCCTTCGCGGCGGTCGTCCTGCGGTTCGCCCGGGACATGGGCCTGTCCCTGGACAAGGTCAACGTCAACGGCGGTGCGATCGCGCTGGGCCACCCGCTCGGCGCGACCGGGGCGATGATCCTCGGCACGCTCGTCGACGAACTGGAGCGCCAGGACAAGCGGTTCGGCCTCGCCACGCTCTGCGTGGGCGGCGGCATGGGCATCGCGACGATCGTCGAGCGCCTGTAACTCCCCAGCGGCACCCGGGACGTCAGCGGCCCCCGGGACTTCAGTGGCCCCCGGACTTCAACGGAGAAAACCCTCATGACCGAGAGCACCACCATCCGCTGGGAACAGGACGACACCGGTGTCGTCACCCTGGTCCTCGACGATCCCAGCCAGTCCGCGAACACCATGAACCAGGCGTTCCGCGCGTCCCTCACCGCGATCGCCGACCGCCTGGAGGCCGAGGTCCAGGCCGACCCCGCGGCCATCCGCGGCATCGTCTTCACCTCCGCCAAGAAGACCTTCTTCGCGGGCGGCGACCTGCGCGACCTCATCCGGGTCACCCCAGAGACCGCCCAGCAGCTCCTCGACGGCGGCCTCGCCATCAAGCGCGACCTGCGCCGCATCGAGACTCTCGGCAAGCCCGTCGTCGCCGCCATGAACGGTGCGGCCCTGGGCGGCGGCTTCGAGATCGCCCTGGCCTGCCACCACCGCGTCGCCCTCGACGCGCCCGGCTCCAAGATCGGCTGCCCCGAGGTGACGCTCGGCCTGCTGCCCGGAGGCGGCGGCGTCGTCAGGACCGTACGCCTCCTCGGTATCGCCGACGCCCTCCTCAAGGTGCTCCTCCAGGGCACCCAGTACAGCCCGCGGCGCGCCCTGGAGAACGGCCTCGTCCACGAAGTGGCGGACACCCAGGAGGACATGCTGGCCAGGGCCCGCTCCTTCATCGACGCCAACCCCGAGTCGAGCCAGCCCTGGGACAAGCCCGGCTACCGCATCCCGGGCGGCACCCCCTCCAACCCGAAGTTCGCCGCGAACCTGCCCGCCTTCCCGGCCAACCTGCGCAAGCAGACGGGCGGCGCGCCCTACCCGGCGCCGCGCAACATCCTCGCGGCGGCCGTCGAGGGCTCCCAGGTCGACTTCGAGACCGCGCAGGTCATCGAGGCGCGCTACTTCGTGGAACTGGCCGCGGGCCAGACCTCCAAGAACATGATCCAGGCCTTCTTCTTCGACCTCCAGGCCGTCAACTCCGGCGCCAACCGCCCCCAGGGCGTCGAACCCCGCCAGGTCCGCAGGGTCGCCGTCCTCGGCGCCGGGATGATGGGCGCCGGCATCGCCTACTCGTGCGCCCGCGCCGGTATCGACGTCGTCCTCAAGGACGTCTCCGCCGAGGCCGCCGCCAAGGGCAAGGCCTACTCCGAGAAGCTCTGCGCCAAGGCCGTCTCCCGCGGCCGTACGAGCCAGGAGAAGGCCGACGCGCTGCTCGCCCGCATCACGCCCACCGCGGACCCGCAGGACGTGGCGGGCTGCGACGCCGTCATCGAGGCCGTCTTCGAGGACCCGGCGCTCAAGCACAAGGTGTTCCAGGAGATCCAGCACCTCGTCGAACCGGACGCGCTGCTCTGCTCCAACACCTCGACCCTGCCGATCACCGCGCTCGCCGAGGGCGTCGAGCGGCAGACCGACTTCGTGGGACTGCACTTCTTCTCGCCCGTCGACAAGATGCCCCTCGTCGAGATCATCAAGGGCGAGCGCACCGGTGACGAGGCCCTGGCACGCGCCTTCGACCTCGTACGGCAGATCAGGAAGACCCCGATCGTCGTCAACGACTCACGCGGCTTCTTCACCTCCCGCGTCATCGGGCACTTCATCAACGAGGGCGTGGCGATGGTCGGCGAGGGCATCGAGCCCGCCTCCGTCGAACAGGCCGCCGCCCAGGCCGGCTACCCGGCCAAGGTCCTCTCCCTGATGGACGAGCTGACGCTCACCCTGCCCCGCAAGATCCGCGCCGAGTCGAAGCGGGCCGTCGAGGAGGCGGGCGGCACGTGGACGGCGCACCCCTCCGACGTCGTCGTCGACCGCATGGTCGACGAGTTCGGCCGCACCGGGCGCAGCGGCGGCGCGGGCTTCTACGAGTACGGGGCGGACGGCAAGCGGGCGGCGCTGTGGCCCGGACTGCGGGAGCACTTCACCCGCCCGGGCGCGGAGATCCCCTTCCGGGACATGCAGGAGCGCATGCTCTTCTCCGAGGCGCTGGACACCGTCCGCCTCCTGGAGGAGGGAGTCCTGACCTCGGTCGCCGACGCCAACATCGGTTCCATCTTCGGCATCGGCTTCCCCGGCTGGACGGGTGGCGTCCTGCAGTACATCAACGGTTACGAGGGTGTCGGCGGGGCGGCTGCTCCGGGGCTGCCCGCGTTCGTGGCCCGCGCGCGGGAGCTGGCCGAGCGGTACGGGGAGCGGTTCGCGCCGCCCGCGCTGCTGGTGGAGAAGGCGGCGAAGGGGGAGCGGTTCAGCGACCGCTGACGGGGCCTTTTTCTGGGGTGCGTCGTCGTCCGCGGGCCGGTGGGGGCCGGTCGCGCAGTTCCCCGCGCCCTCAAGGGCGGAAAAACAGGGGCGCAGCCCCGTTTTTAGGGGCGCGGGGAACTGCGCGACCAGCCACGACGGCGCCGCAGACGACAACGCCGGACCACCCGGTACCGCTGAGTGGTACGTCCCCCTTGCCCCGGTGGGGCGGAGCACCGACGCTGACGGGCGACCGGTCCCCGTCCCCACGAGGAGCCAACGATGGGTCGCCGCCCCGCCCCCGCCCTGCTCGACATCCTGCGCGGCGAGGGCGTGGACCGCGTCTTCGGCAACCCCGGCACCACCGAACTGCCGTTCCTGGCAGCCCTCGCGGACGCCGAGCAGGCACCCGAGTACGTCCTCGGTGTCCACGAGGGCGCGGTCGTCTCCATGGCCGACGGCTACGCCCGCGCCACCGGCAGGACCGCCTTCGTCAGCCTGCACATCGCGGCCGGCCTCGCCAACGGACTGATCGGCCTGCTCAACGCCCGCCGCTCACGCACCCCGCTCGTGGTGATGGCCGGCCAGCAGGACCGCCGCCACCTCCAGCAGGACCCCATGCTCAGCGCCGACCTCGTCGCGCTCTCCGCACCGGCCGTGAAAGCCGCGTACGACATCCAGCACGCCCGCGACCTGCCGCTCGCGCTGCGCCGCGCCTTCGCGCTCGCCGCCAGGCCGCCCGCCGGGCCCGTTCTCGTGTCCGTACCCATGGACCTGCTCGCGGAGGACACCGAGGTCGACGTCCCCGCTCGTACGCCGGCCCCCAGACCCGCGCCGGCCGGTGGACTCGACCGGGCCGCCGTCCTGCTCGGCGGCGCAGCGCGGCCCGTGATCGTCGCGGGGGACGGCGTGGGCCGCGAGGACGCCATGGCCGCGCTCGTGCGCACCGCCGAGGCCTGCGGGGCACCCGTGCACCACCAGCCGATGGCGGACTTCCTGAACTTCCCGACCACCCACCCCCTGTACGCGGGGATGCTGCCGCCGCGCCACGACGCGATCCGGGCGGCGCTGGACCCGTACGACACCCTCTTCCTCGTGGGAGCGCACGCCTTCACTCCGCATCACTACACCCCGGGTCCCGCGCTGCCGCCCGGGATCACCGTCGTCCAGCTCGACTCGGACCCGGACGAGATCGGCCGCAACTTCCCCGCCGACCACGGCCTCGTGGGCGCACTCGGGCCGTCCCTGGACCGGCTCGTCGAACTGCTGCCCGAACGTATTCCCGCGCACACCGCGAAGGGCAGAGTGCTGCGCGTCGGCGACCGCCACACGGCCGAACGCGGCCGTACGGAGGCCGCCGCGCGCGCCGCGTACTCCCCGGCACCCCTGGCGCCCTGGGCCGCCGCCCACGCCGTGGCGCGCGGACTGCCGCCCGGCACGGCCGTCGTCGAAGAGGCCATCACGGTGGGCCTGCTGCTCCGCAGACTCGTCCACCTCGACCGGCCCGGCAGCTATACGCACACCGTCGGCGGCGGTCTCGGCTGGGGGATCGGCGCGGCGGTCGGGCGGGCCCTGGCCGAACCGGGCCGGCCCGTTGTCGCCGTCCTCGGCGACGGCTGCACCCTCTTCGGCCTCCAGGGACTGTGGAGCGCGGCACGGTACGCGGCTCCCGTGCTGTTCGTGGTGATGGGCAACGGCGCCTACCGCACCCTCCAGGACACCTATGAGGCCAGAGGCGGCACCGGGACCTGCCCCGGCACCGAGCTGGGGCGGCTCGACTTCACCCAGGCGGCCCGGTTCTTCGGAGTCGACGCCGTACGGGCGGGCAGCGCGGACCAGCTCCGCGAACTCGTCGCGGGGGCGGCTGAGTTGACGCGACCGATGCTCGTCGACGTGCCTCTGCGCTAGCGGGAGCGGGCGCGTCGCCGACGACTCGGGGCGACTCACAGGGACCCGCACCTTGTCACCCGCCTGCCGGGGCCCGACCATCGGTCCATGACGGACGGTCAGGTGCCGAAGTCGGTGCTCGCGCGCGGTGCCGCGCTGCTGCGCGCCTGCGGTGAGTCGGAGGGCTCGCAGAGCCTGGCCGAGCTGTCGCTGCGCACGGGTCTGCCCAAGCCGACCGCGCACCGACTGCTGGCCGAACTGGTTCAGTTGGGGCTCATGGAACGCGCCCCGGACGGCCGCTACCGCATCGGGCTCACGCTCTTCGTCCTCGGCCAGTCGGCGCCGTCCGCGCGTGAACTGCGTGACGTGGCCCTGCCGTTCCTCGGCGACCTGTACGAGGCGACGGGCGAGAACGTGCACCTCGCCGTCCCCGACGGACCCGACACGCTCTTCCTGGAGAAATTCACCGGCCGCCGCGCCACGCCGATCTTCTCGCGCACCGGGGGCCGGCTGCCCGCCCACTGCACCGCCACGGGGAAGGTCTTCCTGGCCCACGACCCCCGGCCGCCCGGCCCGTCCCTGGCACGCCTCACCCCCCGCTCCCTGGTCCTGCCGGGACAGCTCGCCCGCGACCTCGCACGCACCCGGGCCCGTGGCTTCGGCGTCAATCTGGAGGAGGCCGAGGTCGGCGTGTCGGCCGTGGCGGCCCCGGTCTACGCCCGGGACGCCCGCCCCGTCGCCGCCCTCTCCGTGACCGGCGGCACCCGCCGCCTCGACGTGGACCGCGTCGGCGCCCGGGTGTGCGCGGCGGCCCGCGCCCTGACCCGAGAACTGTCCGCGTGACGTACGCGGGGATCATGTCCGTCGACTGCCCGGCCCGTTGCTCCGCACGTCCGCCCCCGACTGCATCGCCGCCGCCAGCTCGTGCTCCGTGAGCCGCCCGCCGCTCACCTCCGCGGTGATCCGCCCCCGCACGAAGACCAGGACGCGGTCGCAGACCTCCGTCAGTTCGGCCAGGTCGGTCGACGCGACCAGGACGGCCGCACCGCCCGCCGCCAACTCGCCGACGATCGCGTGCATCTCGGCCCGCACCCCCACGTCCACCCCGCGCGTCGGATCGTCGAGGACGACGATGCGCGGGTCGGTGGCCAGCCATTTGGCGAAGACGACCTTCTGCTGGTTGCCGCCCGACAGCCGGGCCACCACGTCGTGCGGGCCGCCCCGCAGACGTAATCGCCCGGTCAAGTCGGCAGTCCGGCGGACGAGTTCGGCGCGCGACGGCATGACGCCGCCCCGGCCGAGCGCCAGCCAGCTCACCGACGTGGTGTTCTCCCACACCGTACGGTCGGTCATCAGCCCGAACCGTTTCCGGTCGCTCGGCACGAAGGCCACCCCCGCCCGGATCGCGTCGCGCAAGGAGCGCGGAAGCCCCCGGTCGCCGACACCGACCCGGCCCGCCGAGATGGACGAACGCCCGCACACCACCGCCAACGCGTCGAGATGGCCCGCCCCCTGAAGTCCCGCCACGCCCACCACCTCGCCCGCGCGCACGGTGAACGTGACGTCCGTCAGCCGCCCCGGGACGCACACCTCGGAGAGCACGACCAGCGGCGACTCGTCGGCCGGGGCGCGTTCGCGGCGTACCGGCAGCGGTGGCGCGGCGCCCAGCATCGCCTTCACCAGGTCCGGTACGCCGATCTCCTCGCCCCGCACACCGGCCAGGGTGACCCGGCCGTCCCGCAGGACCGTCACGCGGTGGGCGAAGCGCATCACCTCCTCCAGGAAGTGGGTGACGTACAGGATCGCGATGCCCCGCTCCGTGAGGGTGCGCAGGACCTGTTCGAGGCGGTCCACGGCGGCGGCCGGCAGCGCGGAGGTGGGCTCGTCGAGGACCAGGACGCGCGGCCGGCGCAGCAGCGCGCGGGCGATCTCCGTCAACTGCTGATCGGCGAGCGGCAGTTCACCGAGCAGGGCGCCGGGGTCGACGTCGAGTCCCAGTTCGGCGAGGACGGGCCGGGCCGCACGGTCCATCGCGCCCCGGTCGAGCAGTCCGAAGCGGCGCGGCGGGCGGTGGGGGAAGAGGTTCTCCCGGACGGTCAGATCGGGAAAGAGGCTCAACTCCTGGGAGACGACGGCGATCCCGCCCTCCCTGGCCCGGTCGGCGAGCCGCACCGACCCCCCGTCCGGCGCCAGGGTCCCCGACAGGATCCGTACGAGGGTCGACTTACCCGCCCCGTTCTCCCCGACCAGCGCGTGCACCTCGCCGCCCCGCAGCCGGATGTCCGCCCCGTCCAGGGCCTTCACCCCGCCGTACGACATGACGAGCGACCGCGCGTCCAGCATGTCCTCGTGGCTCATCTCAGCGCGCGTCCTTCAACGGCTTGAGCTGTGCCTCCTGGTCGCCGAGCAGCTTGTCGATCACCGGCTTGTACCAGTCGTACGCGGCCTTCGGGGACTTCTGCCGCGCGGTGACCTCGGCGATGTTGGAGGAGTCCACGACACCGCCGGGGGACAGGAACCAGCCGTCGGGCAGCTTGCCGTCCTTCTCGCGCACGGACTCGATCAGGATCGCCGTGGAGAGATAGCCCTTGAGGAAGTGCTGCGGGTCGATGGTGACGAAGTTCGAGCCGTCCTTCACCGCGTCGAGGGTCTTGGGGTCGACGTCGAACCCGGCCGTCAGCCACTTCCCGCCCTTCTCCTTCTTGATCTTCGCGAGGTTGTAGCTGTCGGCGTCCCCGACCCCCAGGAAGGCGAGCGCCTTGGGGTGCGCGGCGACCTGCGAGGCCCAGGAACTGTGGTTCTGACCGGGATCGCTGTACGTCTGGAAGGGGCCGAGCACCTTCACGCCCGGCGCCTCCTTCTTGAACGTGTCGGCGATGCCCTTCGCCCGGTTGTCGAGCACCGGAGTCCCCGGATTGGGCACCCCGACGACGATCTCGCCCTTCGGGTCGTCGCCCAGCCGCTTCAGCGCCTCCTGGGCCATCAGCTCGCCGAGCGCGTAGTTGTCGTTGCCGACATAGAACGTGATCTTGCTGCCCTCGGTGGGGGAGGTGTCCAGGGCGACGAGCGGAATCCCCTGGTCGACGGCGCGGGCGGCGGGCCGGGTGAAGATCGGCGGGTCCAGGTTCTCCAGGACGATGCCGTCCTTCGCGACGGCGGTGAGGTTCTGGAAGAGCTGGACCTCGGCCGGACCGTCCGTGTTGGGCGGCCCGACGGCCTTGAAGTTCACGTCGCCCGCGTGGTCGGCGGCGCTCTCCGCGCCGAGCACCATCTCGTGCGCGAAGTTGAGACTGATGTTGGCCACCGCGATGCCCATGTCGAGCTTCCCGCCGCCCCCGCCTCCGGAGTCGTCGTCGTTGCCGCATCCGGTGGCACAGAGGAGCACCAGCGCGCCGAGGGCGCCGGACAGGGTACGGAATCGGGGGTGCATCAGGGCCTCCAGGAGCGGTGACGTCACTGTCTGCGGTTTTCTCGGCGGCGTCCTCTGCGGCGCAGGGCGCTGTCCGCCGCGACCGCGACGAGGATCACCGCGCCGGTCGCGAACGACGTCCAGTTGATGGGTACTTCGAAGAAGACGAGGCCGGACGCGACGACGGACAGGATCAGCGCGCCGGCCACCGCCCCGACGACCGAGCCGCGTCCGCCGGCCAGGGGTGTGCCGCCGATGATGCACGCGGCGATGGCCTGCAACTCGTACCCCTGGCCCAGCGTCGGGTCCCCGGCGCCGTAGTACGCGAGTGCCAGCACCGACGCGCAGGCCGTGGTGAGCCCGGACAGCGCGAGGGCCTGAACGCGCGTACGCACGACGGGGATTCCGCTGAACGTGGCCGCGTCGGGATTGGACCCGATGGCCCGCACCCGGGACCCGAAACGGGTACGGGCGAGCACCACGGTCAGGACGGCCGTCACCGCGAGCAGCACCCACAGCGCGAACGGCACGCCGCCCAGGTCCCCGCCCGCGAGCGTGAAGAACGAGTCGTCCAGCGGCAGGTCGGTGATCTGCTTGCCGTCGGCGAGCGCGAGCCCGATGCCCCGGAACAGCATCAGGGTGCCGAGCGTGACGATGAACGAGGGCAGCGCCAGCAGGGTGGTGACCAGCGCGTTGAAGACGCCCAGCGCGGTGCCGGTGAGCAGCATCACCGGGACCGCCAGCCAGGGCTCCACCCCTTCCCGTACCAGCAGCGCGCCGACGACCAGGCACATCGCGTAACTGCCGCCGACGGACAGGTCGACCTCGCGCATGGCGAGCGCGAAGACCATGCCGCACGCCATCAGCGAGATGTAGACGGAGTTGTGCGCGGTGGTGAGCAGGTTGCCGCTGTCGAGGAAGTCGGGGTACGGGATGCCGATGCCGGCGACGAGCAGCGCGAGGACGACCAGCACGCCGAGTTCGTCGGGGAGCCACCGGGGGGAGAGCCGGGCGGTCCACGATCCGGCCGAGGGCAGCCCGAACCGCTTCGCTCCTGCGCCCTGTTCGCGGGCGCGCTCGGCGTCGTCCACGGCACGGTCGGTATCGGTCATCGGGCACGGCTCCGGAACGCTGGCGGCTGGGTCCGCCCGCAGCGTCGGCCCGCGGGGCGTATGCGGCAACACGGCCGTTCCGGCGAATGGAACAGCGCCCGGGCCCGTCGCCGTCCGCCGGGCCTGCGGACCGTTCCGCAGACCGGAAACGCACCCTTGCCGCCCGCCTGACGGCTCATCACACTCACCGCATGGAGACGCGTACCGCCCTGGTGACCGGCGCGGCACAGGGCCTCGGGCAGGAGTTCGCCGTCGCACTCGCGGGGCGCGGCTACCGGGTCGCGGGACTCGACCTGGTTCCGCAGCGGGAGACGGCCGACCGCATCCTGGACTATGTGGAGCTGGTCGCCGACGTCACGGACGAGACGCAGATCGGCGCGGCCCTGGAGCAGGTGCTGGAACAGTTCGGCACCCTGCACGTCCTGGTCAACAACGCGGGGGTCTACCCCGAGTCGGACTTCGAGGAGATCACGCCCGAGGAGTGGCGGCGGGTGATGCGCGTCAACCTGGAGGCGCCGTTCCTGATGACCCGCGCCGTACTGCCGTATCTGAAGGCGGCGGGCTGGGGCCGCATCGTGAACATCGCCTCGGCCGCCGTGCTCACCGCGCCGCCCACGATGGTGGCGTACACCGCCTCGAAGGCCGGACTGATCGGTTTCACCCGTGCGCTCGCCTCGGCGCTCGGGCCGTACGACATCACCGTCAACGCGATCGCGCCGAGCATGGTCCGCACGGAGACCGCCGCGCGCACGGTCGGCGCGGACGGCGGGTTCGAGCAAGTTCGCGCCCAACAAGCCGTCCCCAGGACCCAGGAGCCGTGCGACCTCGTCTCCACGCTGCTGTACGTGGTCGACGAGGGCAGCGGGTTCCTAACCGGCCAGACCCTCAACGTGGCAGGCGGTTCGGCCTACTTGTGAAGCCTCAGGAGTTCTGAAGCCTCAGGAGTTTCTGAGCCATTCCCGGACCTCCTCGTTCAGTGAACGCTGAAAGGTCGTCAGCAGAGCCTGCACCACCAGCGGTTGCATGTGCGCCGACAGGTCCCGCACGGCCTCGACGTCCTCGTGCTCGGACACCTCGTCCCGGAACAGCGCGGAGAGTTCGTGGGCCGCGGCGCGCGTGTGCTTCACCATGACAGTGCGCGCGGCGAGGATCGTCTCGTGCGCCATCGGTACGTCGAGCAGCTGGACACCGAGCCGCAGCAGTCCGAGATCCACCCGGTACGTCTCTGGTGCCGCCGTCTCCCTCAGCACACCCATCGCGGCGAGCCGCTCCAGGTCCTCCGCGCCGAGCGACCGCCCCGCCCGGCGCTCCAGCTCCGCCCGGCTCACCTCCTCCGCCGCGTCGGGCGCCCAGGAGGCCACCACGGCCCGGTGGATGGCCAGGTCCTGGGCGGTGAGCCCGTCCGGCAACTGCTGCAGATAGCGCTCGATCCCGGCCAGGGTCATCCCCTGCTGCTGCAGCTCCTCGATGAGCGCGAGCCGCGCCAGATGCTCCTGGCTGTAGTGCCCCACGCGACGCGGCCCGATCACGGGCGGCGGCAACAGCCCCTTGGTGCTGTAGAAGCGCACCGTCCGCACCGTCACACCCGCCCGCGCGGCCAGCTCGTCGACGGTGAGCGTCGGCTCCCCGGTGTCCGTCGCCATGCCTGCTCCTTCACGTACGACGCCCGTCACCGGACGCGGTGAAACAGTATTGCTGTCTCACCTGGGTTGTGAAAGAGAGCCCGGAGTTCGCCAAACGGTGATTTCCGGTCAATAGTGGCGCAGATGTACGTTGCTGCGCGCGCATGATCGGGTAAGCCATGGCCATGGTCCCCGTGGCGTTGCCGCTGTTCGTCGTCGCCGTTCTGTTCTACCGCCGGGTACTGGCCCGGATACGACAGACGGGCGACGCGGGTGTGGAGATACGCGAGGAGGCGGGCGACGAGGCCGTGGCCGCCCCGCGGGCGCCGGAGGAGGAGGCCGCCGCGCTCGCGGCCACCCGTGCCGAGGGCCACCGCGCCCGCGACGCCATCCTGGCCGAGGGCCGGGCCCGCCGGGCGGCCCACTGCGCCGCCGCCGAGACCCAGCTCGTCATAGCCGTCTCGGAACTGGCCTCGAACCTGGCAGCGGACGGCCCGCGCCCCGCAAGGGGCGCGGGGAACGGCGCGCCCAGCCACGGTCCGCCCCGCACGGCCCCACCGGCCTAGGCTTCAGCCCCGTTAGGGGCGCGGGGAACGGCGCGCTCAGCCACCGTCCGCCCCGCACGGCCCCACCGTCACCAAGTTCGGACCCTCTGGCCTGCCCCGGCGGAGCCGCGCCCGTAAGGGGCGCGGGGAACTGCGCGCCCAGCCACCCCACAACCCGCACGGCCCCACCGGGACAAGCCCCCCTCCCGGCCGCCGTCCTCAGTGATCGTGCACGGAATTGGTCGCGGCGATCTTCTTCCAGGACTTCGGCCGCACCGGCGCCTTCTCCGCCCCCGGCGCATCCGCGGCCCCCGGCGCGATGGAAGCGGCCCGCGCGGCGGGCACTGCCGGCTTGGACGCCTGGTACAGCCACGTGTCGAACAGCTCAGAGAGCGGCTGCCCCGACACCGACTCGGCGTACGCCACGAAGTCACCGACCGTCGCGTTGCCGTACGCGTACCGCTGCGGCCAGCCCTTGAGAATGGCGAAGAACGCCTCGTCCCCGACCTCGTTCCGCAGCGCCTGCAGGGCCAGCGCCCCGCGGTCGTACACCGCGATGTGGAACTGGTTCTCCGGCCCCGGGTCCCCGGGCCTGACCGTCCAGAACGGATCCTCCGCGGCCCGTGACGCGTACACGTAGTCCGCGATCTCCTGCGCCGTCCCCTCGCCCTCGTGCTCCGACCACAGCCACTGCGCGTACCGCGCGAAGCCCTCGTTGATCCAGATGTCCTTCCACCCGGCGACGGACACGGAGTCGCCGTACCACTGGTGGGCCAGCTCATGGACGACCACGGACACGTTCGTCCCGCTCGCGAACTGCCGCGGGCTGTAGAACGGCCGGGTCTGCGTCTCCAGCGCGTACCCGGTGGTCGTGTTGGGGACGTATCCACCCAAAGAATTGAACGGGTACGGCCCGAAGTACTCGGCCAGCCAGTCCGCGACCTCCCCGGTCCGCTCGATGCTCGCCCGCGCGGCCCCGTAGTTGTCGCCCAGGTCCTTGCTGTACGCGTTGACGATCGGGATGCCGCTCTCCGAGGTCCCCGTGGTGACGTCGAACTTCCCGACCGCCAGCGTGGCGAGGTACGTGGCCTGCGGCTTGTTGGACCGCCAGCTGTAGCGCGTCCAGCCCGCCCGCGAACTCGTCGACTGCAGCGTGCCGTTGGAGATCGCCTGGGACCCGTCCGGAACGGCGACCGACACGTCGTACGTGGCCTTGTCCAGCGGATGGTCGTTGCTGGGGAACCACCACCAGGCCGCCTCGGGCTCGTTCGCACCCACCCCGCCGTCCGGGGTGCGGTGCCAACTGGTGAACCCGTACGCCGTCTTCGTGGACGGCACCCCGCTGTAGCGCACCACGACCGTGACGTCCGTACCGGCGGGCAGCGGGTTCTTCGGCGTGACCTCCAGCTCGTGCTCGCCCGAGGTCGTGAACGACGCCTTGGCGCCGTTGACCCGCACCTCGCTCACATCGAGCAGGAAGTCCAGATTCAGGCGGGAGAGATCCTGGGTGGTCCTCGCCAGCAGGGTCGCCGTGCCCTCCAGCCGGTCCGTCGCCGGCTGGTACGTGAGCCGGAGGTCGTAGTGGGACACGTCGTACCCGCCGTTGCCGTACGCCGGGTAGTAGGGGTCGCCGATGCCCGGCGCCCCGGGCGAGTAGCTCGCGGCGGACGCCGGGATCGCCAGCAGGAGGGAGGCCGCGAGCGCGCCCGGGGCGATGAGTCTGCGATGCACGTGGAGCTCCAAGTCGTGGGGGCATGAAGTCTGTCCGGAGCCTATTCACGCGCTGTGGGCCCACCCGTGTCCATGGCCGCTCCTGTCACACGATCGCCATTCGGCCGACATGTGTGCCGCCGACACACGAGATTCAGCCCGACGCACCTTTCGAGCCACACCCGAATAGCAGGCCGACACCCCAATCGGCCCCCTTTTGCACAGGAGTTGACCGGAGTACCTTCCGCGCATGCGGACACCTGCGCGCTACATGCGCCTCATCACCTGGAGATCGCTCGCGACAGCGGCCACCGCCGCCCTGATGGCCACGCTCCTCACCCCGGCCGTCGCCCACAGCGCTCCGCGGGAGAGCACCCCCGTCTACTCGTACGACAACGCCGTCCGTGAGTCCGTCTGGGTGGACACCGGACTCGACGGCGACGGCGACGGGAGGACCGACCGCGTCGCCGTCGACATCGTCCGCCCGAGCGAGCCCGCCCAGCAGGGCCGCAAGGTACCCGTGATCATGGACGCCAGCCCGTACTACTCCTGCTGCGGCCGGGGCAACGAGAGCCAGCGCAAGACGTACGACGCCGACGGCGACGTCGTCCAGATGCCGCTGTACTACGACAACTACTTCGTACCGCGCGGCTACGCCTTCGTCGCCGTCGACCTCGCCGGCACCAACCGCTCCGACGGCTGCGTGGACGTCGGAGGCCGCTCCGACGTCCAGTCCGCGAAGGCCGTCGTCGACTGGCTGAACGGCCGCGGCAAGGGCTACACCTCCCGTACGGGGGACACGAAGGCCAAGGCCGGCTGGACCAACGGCAGAACAGGCATGATCGGCAAGAGCTACGACGGCACCATCGCCAACGGAGTCGCCGCCACCGGGGTCGAGGGCCTGGAGACGATCGTCCCGATCGCGGCCATCTCCTCCTGGTACGACTACTACTTCGCCAAGGGCGCCCCCCTCTACGACTCCGGCCCCGAATGGCTGTCCGACTACGTCGAGAGCCCCGACGCCCGCGCCAGATGCGCCGCCGTCCAGCAGAAGATCGTGGAAGGGGCCCCACGCACCGGCGACTGGACGCGGTTCTGGACCGAGCGCGACTACGTGAAGGACGTCCGCAAGGTGGACGCCAGCGTGTTCGTCATCCACGGCATGCAGGACCTCAACGTCCGCCCGAAGCACTTCGGCCAGTGGTGGGACGGCCTCGCGAAGAACGGCGTCGACCGCAAGATCTGGCTGTCCCAGACCGGCCACGTCGACCCCTTCGACTTCCGCCGCGCGGCCTGGGCCGACACCCTGCACCGCTGGTTCGACCACGAACTCCTCGGCTACGACAACGGCATCGACGACGAGCCGATGGCCGACATCGAGCGCGCCCCCGACCAGTGGGCCACCTCCGCCGTCTGGCCGCCGCGTGGCACCGACACCGTGAAACTGCGCCCCGGCAAGGGCGAGCAGCCGGGCGTCGGCACCCTCGGACCGCGTCCCGGATCGGGCACCGAGACCTTCACCGACGACCCGGGCCAGGACGAGACCGACTGGGCCGCCGAGATCGACCGCTCCACGTCCGCCAAGGCCGGCTTCACCACTCGGCCGCTCACCCGTGACGTCCGTCTCTCCGGCTCCTCCAAGGTCACCGTCACCGCCACGCCCACCACCACGAGCGCCCATCTGTCCGCGGTCCTCGTCGACCTCGGCCCCGACACGATCCGTGACTACTCCGCCTCCGGCGAGGGCATCACGACACTCACCGAGCGCACCTGCTGGGGGCCGAGCACCACGGGCGACAGCTCCTGCTTCAGGGAGACCGCGGCCAGGACGACCGACGTCGAGTACACGGTGTTCAGCCGCGGCTGGGCCGACCTCGGCAACCACTCCTCCGCCACGAAGGGCGAGCCTCTCACCCCGGGCAAGGCGTACACCATCACGCTCGACCTGCACGCGAGCGACCACGTCGTCCCCAAGGGCCACCGCCTCGCGCTGATCGTCGCCGGCACCGACCAGGGCCTCATCGACCCGCCGTCGACCACCCCGACGCTCACGCTCGACCTGTCCCGTACGTCGGCCGCCGTGCCGCTCGTCGGAGGAGCCGCCGCCTTCGCCCGCGCCACCTCGGGATCCTCGTACATCACGCCCGACGCGATCCTCGACGGGGTCGGCGAACCCCGCGCCACCCACCGCGTTCCCGGAGACGTTCCCACAGGCGTCCTCGGAGACGTTCCTGGAGACGTTCTTGGAGGCGGTGACCGATGACAGTCCGTAGGACCGCGGCCCTGGCCCTGACGGCGGCGGCACTCACCGTCCCCCTTCTCACGGCGCCCGCCCACGCGGCCGAGGGCCCGCCCCGCACCGGATTCGAGCGGACCGCCGGAGCACGCTGGACCACCCAGCCCGAGGAGCAGACCTTCCTCACCGCCGTCGACCGGGCGAGCGGGCGGGTCTCGCTCAGCCGGATCGGCACCACGAAACAGAACCGGCCCGTCCAGCTCGTACGCGTCGGAAACCCGCACGCCGCCACCACCGTGCTGCTCGTCTGCAGCCAGCACGGCGACGAACCGTCGGGCCGCGAGGCCTGCCTCACCACCGTCCGCGACCTCGCGTACGCGAAGGACGCGGGCACCCGACGATTCCTCGACCGCACCACGCTGCTCGTCGTGCCCACCGCCAACCCGGACGGCCGGGCCGCCGACACCCGCGGCAACAGCGACGGCGTCGACATCAACCGCGACCACCTCGCCCTGCAGACGGCCGAGGCGCGCGCGATGGCCGCCGTCGTCCGCGACCGGCGGCCGGACGTGGTCTACGACCTGCACGAGTACGGAGCCACACCGCCCTACTACGACAAGGACCTCTTCGACCTCTGGCCGCGCAACCTCAACACCGACCCGGCCGTGCACGACGAGGCACAGACCCTCTCGCAGACGTACGTACGGCCCGCCGCGCAGCGCGCCGGCCACTCGACCGGGACGTACGGCATCTGGACCGACCCGGCGACCGGCGACCCGATCCGGCAGGTGGCCGGTGACGGGCAGGAGCGGATCCTGCGGAACATGTCCGGCGTCAAACACGGCGTCGGACTGCTCATCGAAAGCCGCGTCGACCCCCTCACGGAGGCAGAGAAGGCCGACGAGGCACTCAACAACCGACGCCGAGTTCACTCCCAACTGGCAGCGCTGGGAGGCCTGTTCGACTTCACCGACGAACGGCGCGGCCGGATCGGGGCGGCCACGTCGGCGGCCCGGCTGGCCGGCTACCGGGACACCGGACCCGTCTACACGGGCGGCGCCGACAACGACCCGGCCGAACCGTCCGAGACCATCGCGGACCCGCCCTGCGCCTACCGGCTGACGGCGGACCAGTACGCGGACGTCAAGGACGAGCTGGCCCTGCACGGCGTCACGGCGCGACAGGACTCCGACGGTGCCGGGGCCCGCGTACCACTGCGTCAGTCCCTGCGCGCCCTCGTCCCGTTGCTGCTGGACGAGCGTGCGCCGTACCACCTGACGGTTGCGGAACCCGACACCCGCTGCTGAGGCGGTTGGGATCGGCGGCACCTGTGGTAGGTCGTAGGCACACGATCAGGAATGTGTGCCGAACGCTTTCCGGGGAAGGTGCCGCCGATGACCGAAGATCTGAAGGACAGGGGAGGCCGGGACGAACCGGCGGCCGTCCCCGGCGGCCCGGACGCCCAAGAGGGCCGGGAATCCCGCCCCCGTACGGACTGGGTGGTGTTCGGCGTCACCGCCGCACTCACCGTGGCGTTCGTGATCTGGGGAGCGACGGCCACCGACTCCCTGGAGGACGCCTCCACGACAATGCTCAATGGCCTGATCCACAACGGCGGCTGGGCGTTCATGCTCGCCGCCTCCTGTTTCGTGGTCTTCGCGCTGTGGCTCGCGATCAGCCGCTACGGACGGATCCACCTCGGTGCGGAGGGCGAGGAGCCCGAGTTCCGCACCGTCTCCTGGGTGGCGATGATGTTCAGCGCCGGCATGGGCATCGGACTGATGTTCTACGGCGTGAGCGAGCCGCTCTCGCACTACACGACACCCCCGCCGGGCACCACTCCCGCCGACTCCGCGGAACGCATGGAGACGGCGATGGCCACCACCCTCTTCCACTGGACCCTGCACCCGTGGGCGATCTACGCGGTGGTCGGCCTCGCCATCGCCTACAGCACCTACCGCAAACGCCGGCGCCAGACCATCAGCGCCGTCTTCACCCCGCTCATCGGCGAGAAGCACGCGAACGGCTCGGCCGGCCGGGCGATCGACATCCTCGCCATCATCGCCACCGTCTTCGGATCGGCGGCCTCGCTGGGCCTCGGCGCCCTCCAGATCGGCTCCGGCTTCACCGAGCTGGACTGGATGGACAAGGTGAGCAACGGACTGCTCGTCTCGATCATCGCCGTGCTGACCGTGGCGTTCGTCGCCTCGGCCGTCTCCGGTGTGGAGAAGGGCATCCAGTGGCTGTCCAACACCAACATGGTGCTGGCCCTGGTGCTCGCGGTCTTCGTGTTCGTCGCGGGCCCCACGATCATCGTGCTCGACCTGCTGCCCACGTCGATCTTCTCCTACCTCGGTGACCTGCCCCAGCTCGCCGGCCGCACCGAGGCCAGCGGCGGCAAGGGCGTCGCCGACTGGCTCGGCAGCTGGACCGTCTTCTACTGGGCGTGGTGGATCTCCTGGACGCCCTTCGTCGGCATGTTCATCGCCCGCATCAGCCGTGGCCGCACCATCCGGCAGTTCGTCGGCGGCGTCATCCTCGTGCCCAGCACGGTCAGCCTGGTCTGGTTCGCGATCTTCGGCGGTACGGCGATGAAGCTGAAGGAGGGCGGCGCGCTCGCCGGGAAGACGACCCCCGAGGGCCAGCTCTTCGGTGTCCTCCAGGAGTTCCCCATCGCGACGGCCACCAGCCTGCTCGTGATGATCCTCGTCGGCATCTTCTTCGTCTCGGGCGCCGACGCCGCGTCCATCGTCATGGGCACGCTCTCCCAGAAGGGCGCCCTCGAACCCGGCCGGTTCGTCGTGGTCTTCTGGGGTGTGGTGACCGGGGCGGTGGCCGCGATCATGCTGCTCGTCGGCAGTGGTGACGGGGATGCGCTGACCGGCCTGCAGAACCTCACGATCCTGGCCGCCGCGCCCTTCGTCCTCGTGATGATCGGCATGTGTATCGCCCTCATGCGGGATCTGCGGCGGGACCCGGTCATCGTCCGCAACGAGATGGGCTCCGAGGCGGTCGAACTGGCCGTGATCGAGGGCCACAAGAAGTACGACGGCGACTTCGAGATCCGGGTCGGCCCGGGCGCCGGCACGGAAACGGAGGGCGACCCGCTGGGCCACGACCACACGTAGCCGCGCCCCGCGGCGGTCGTGTGTCGGCCGCGGCCACATAGCGGCTGAGGCTGCGCAGTTCCCCGCGCCCCCAGGTACCTGGGGGCGCGGGGAACTGCGCAGTCTTTTGCTTTTTGGGGGCGCGGGGAACTGCGCGACCTCAGCCACAGCGGGCCCGCGCCTAATCAACCAGCCCCAGCACAACCTCCGCGCAGCCCCAGGCCACCGTCACCCCGGCCCCGCCGTGCCCGTAGTTGTGCACCAACACCCCACCCCCCGCCGCGCCGCCGCCCAACGCGTCACGTTCAAGCCGCACAGCGGACCGCACCGGCCGCACCCCCACCCGATGCCCCAACACCCGCGCCCCCGCCACCTCCGGCCGGAGCACCGCACAGCGCGCGACGATCTCCGCGGCCACCGCGGGATCCGGCTCCAGGGACCACTCCCCGTCGTCCGTGGTCCCGCCGAGAACCAGCCGCCCCGGCTGCGGGAAGAGATACGTGGTCGTCCCGGCCACCGCGTCCGTGGACACCAGCCACGTCCGGATCCCCGGGTTCTCCACGATCACCAACTGCCCCCGCACGGGCCGCACCGCCGTGTCACCGAGCAACTCCCGCGCACCGAGCCCCGTGCAGTTGACGACGACCCGCGCCTGCGCCCGGGCCTCGGCGAGGTCCGTCACCACGCGTGACTCGACCACACCGCCCGCCCGCAGGAACCGCGCGCGCAGCCACGCCAGATGCACCGGCATGTCGATCAGCGGCAGCTCCGCCCACAGCCCCGAGCCCGCGTACTCCTCGGCCGTGGACGCCCGCAGCCCCGGCAGCCGGGCCGCGGCCCACGGCCCCTGCTCGTCAAGGCGCGCCTCGCCCATGACGCCCTCGACCATGCGTACGCCCGTCTCGTCGGGCCGCGCCGCCAACTCCTCGTACACGGACAGTGAGCGCAGGGCCCAGGTCCGCGCGAGGTCCTGCGGCTCGATGGCGTACGGCCACCACAGCGCGCCCGCAACCGCCGAGGTGGTCCGCTCGGCGGGCTCCCGCGTCCAGATCCGTACGCGTCTGCCGCTCTCGGCAAGGACAAGGGCCGTCGTGAGTCCTATGACCCCGCTGCCGACCACGATCACGTCACCGCTTCGATCTTCCGCCACGCGGGGACGTTAGCGGAATATGTCATGCCGTGCTCAGAGTTGGCCCAGTCCGGGAATACTCACAGCATGTCTGCCGAGTACGCGACCTTCGGCCTGGCACCGGCGATGCGTGCCGGTGGAGTACTGGCCAACGGTGACTACCAAGCGCACCGGGACTTCGTCGACTTCATCGTCGACGGGCGCCCGCTGCTGTACCAGCTGTCCGACCTCGACGCCGTGTCCCCCCTCGCCTCCGACGTACCACCCGCGATCTTCATGGCCCAGGTGCAGAGCCTGCTGCTGGAAGCCGACCCTCCGCTGGAGGGCGGCCGGTACGTCATCTACGGCTGCCCGGAGTGCGAGGACCTCGCCTGCGGTGCCGTGACCGCCGTGATCGACCGGCACGGCGACGACGTCGTCTGGCGCGACTTCGCCTGGCAGACCGACGAACACCCCGATCTGGAACGGAACGGCTATCACGGCATCGGCCCCTTCCTCTTCCACGGCGACCAGTACCGTGCCGCCCTGGGCTCCCTGCTCGCGGGGGCCGGGGCGGAGCGCCGCCGGGTCCTGCTCATCGGCGCCCGGGCCGCCGTCCTGGCCAAGCTCGCCGCCGCCCTGCGGATCATCGGCATCGGCGCCGACATCACGCGGGACGCCACCGGCGTACCCGCTGACGAACTGCGCACCTACGGCGCCGTCGCCTTCGGCCGGGCCGTCACCGAGCAGGAACGCGCCGACGTCCGGCACTCCTTCGCGCAGGCGGGCGTCGACGTCGCGTACGTCGAGGGGCTGGCCCCGATCGTCCCGCTCCTGGTCGCGCAGATAGAGAACGCCCTGGACCGCAGCCCCCGCGAACAGCGCCGGCTGACACGGCTGGTCGCCGCCGACGGCGAGGCGGGCATCGAGGTCACCTCTCCCTGCCGGGTCCGGCTGACCGCGTACCGGCTGGACCGCCTCTACCGCACCCATATGCACGAGGTGTTCGACGGCGTCCTGGAGGCGGGCCGCCACCGGCTTCCGCTGGACACGAGGGCGACCAGAGGGGAGTCCTTCATCGTGGCGCGGACGTCCGGGAGCGTCCTGGTGGAGGCGATGGCCCGCTGACGGCCCGCGCCGGGCACCCGGGCCGGGCGCCCGCGTGCGCGAAACCCTGGCGCGGGCGCGCGGGCCCGGCGATTAGGATCGGCCTCCTGATGACTGCCACTCTCGTCGCCAAGAACCTCGCCGCCGGCCACGGCGACCGCACCCTCTTCGCCGAACTCGACCTCGTCGTCGCGCCCGGCGACGTGATCGGTCTCGTCGGTGCCAACGGCGCGGGCAAGTCCACCCTGCTCCGGATGCTCGCCGGTCTCGACAAGCCCGACGAGGGCGAGCTGCGGCTCTCCCCGCCCGCCGCGGCCGTCGGCCATCTGCCCCAGGAGCCGGACCGCAGGCCCGGCGAGTCCGTACGGGAGTTCCTGGCGCGCCGCACCGGCGTGGCCGAGGCCCAGCGGGTCATGGACGAGGCCACACAGGCACTCGTCGACGGGGCACCGGGCGCGGACGACGCGTACGCGGACAGCCTGGAGCGGTGGCTCGCGCTGGGCGGCGCCGACCTCGACGAGCGGGCCGAGGAGGTCGCCGACTCGCTCGGCCTCGCCGTCGGCCTGGACCAGCCGATGACCTCGCTCTCCGGCGGCCAGGCGGCCCGCGCCGGACTCGCCTCGCTGCTCCTGTCCCGCTACGACGTCTTCCTGCTCGACGAGCCGACCAACGACCTCGACCTGGACGGTCTGGAGCGCCTCGAACGCTTCGTCTCCGGGCTGCGCGCGGGCACGGTCGTCGTCAGCCACGACCGCGAGTTCCTCACCCGCACGGTCACCAAGGTCCTCGAACTCGACCTGGCCCAGCAGCAGATCACCCTGTACGGCGGCGGCTACGAGGCCTATCTGGAAGAGCGGGACGTGGCCCGCCGGCACGCGCGCGAAGGCTACGAGGAGTACGCCGACAAGCGCTCCGCCCTGGAGGGCCGCGCCCAGATGCAGCGCTCCTGGATGGACAAGGGCGTCAAGAACGCCCGGCGCAAGGCGAACAACGACAACGACAAGATCGGCCGCAAGTTCCGCAGCGAGGCCAGCGAGAAGCAGGCCGCGAAGGCCCGGCAGACCCAGCGCATGATCGAGCGGCTCGACGTGGTGGAGGAGCCGCGCAAGGAGTGGGAGCTGCGGATGGAGATCGCGGCGGCCCCGCGGTCGGGCTCCGTGGTCGCCACCCTGCGCGACGCCGAGGTCCGGCGCGGCGACTTCACCTTCGGCCCGGCCACGCTCCAGATCGACTGGGCGGACCGGGTGGCCGTCACCGGCGCGAACGGCGCGGGCAAGTCCACGCTGCTCGGCGCCCTGCTCGGCCGCGTACCCCTGGACTCGGGGCACGCCACGCTCGGCTCGGGCGTGATCGTCGGCGAGGTCGACCAGGCCCGCAAGCTCTTCCACGGGACGGAGGCGCTGCTCGACGCGTTCTGCGCGGCCGTCCCCGACACCGAGCCGGCCGAGGTCCGTACGCTCCTGGCCAAGTTCGGCCTCAAGGCGGACCACGTCCTGCGCCCGGCCGCCAGCCTCTCACCGGGCGAACGCACCCGCTCGGCCCTGGCCCTGCTCCAGGGCCGGGGCGTGAACCTCCTGGTCCTCGACGAGCCGACCAACCACCTGGACCTTCCGGCGATCGAGCAACTGGAATCGGCCCTCGACTCCTACGAGGGCACGCTGCTCCTGGTGACCCACGACCGCCGCATGCTGGACGCGGTCCACACGACCCGCCGCCTGGAGGTGGCCGCGGGCAAGGTGACGGAACGCTGAGCGTTCCACCGACAGACCCGCGCCCCTCAAGGGCGAAAACAGGGGCGCAGCCCCGTTTTTAGGGGCGCGGGGAACTGCGCGGCCGGCCCCCACCGGACCCGCACGTCACAACGGTCCGGGCCCGCCCCTCCGGTGGAACCGGAGAGACCGGGCCCGGCAGCCCAGAACTCAGCCCCGCCCGTTCCGACCCTTCGGGTCCGCGAGCCCCGCCCGCCGCAAGGCGTCAGCCATCGCACTGTTCCCGGGCGCGGGCGCGGCAGCCTGACGCGAACCCCCGCCCTTCCCTCCGCCGGAACGGCCCCGCTGCTGAGGCGGCCGCCCGCCACCGCGCTGAGGACGCCCGGAGCCACCCTCCTGCGCAGCCGCCGACGCATCGTCGTCCAACCGCAGGGTCAACGAGATCCGCTTGCGCGGAATGTCGACCTCAAGCACCTTCACCTTCACGATGTCCCCGGACTTCACGACGTCCCGGGGATCCTTCACGAAGGTCTTCGACATCGCGGAGACGTGCACGAGCCCGTCCTGGTGGACACCGACATCCACGAACGCCCCGAACGCCGCCACGTTCGTGACGACCCCCTCCAGCACCATCCCCGGCTCCAGGTCGGCGATCTTCTCGACCCCGTCCTTGAAGGTCGCCGTCTTGAAGGCGGGCCGCGGGTCGCGCCCCGGCTTCTCCAGCTCCCGCAGGATGTCCGTCACCGTCGGCAGACCGAACTTCTCGTCCACGAAGTCGTCCGGCCGCAGCGAGCGCAGCGCCCCCGTGTTGCCGATCAGCGAGCCCACCCCGCTCCCCGCCGTCTTCACCATCCGGCGGACCACGGGGTACGCCTCGGGGTGCACGCTCGACGCGTCCAGCGGGTCGTCGCCGCCGCGGATCCGCAGGAAGCCCGCGCACTGCTCGTACGCCTTGGGGCCGAGCCTGGCGACCTTCTTCAACGCGGTGCGTGAGGTGAACGGGCCGTTCGCGTCGCGGTGCGCCACGATGTTCTCGGCGAGCCCGGAGGTGATGCCGGAGACCCGGGTGAGCAGGGGAGTGGACGCCGTGTTCACGTCCACGCCGACGCCGTTCACACAGTCCTCGACGACCGCGTCGAGGGAGCGCGAGAGCTTCACCTCGGACAGGTCGTGCTGGTACTGGCCGACACCGATCGACTTCGGGTCGATCTTCACCAGCTCGGCCAGCGGGTCCTGCAGCCGCCGTGCGATGGAGACGGCGCCGCGCAGCGACACGTCCATGCCGGGCAGCTCCTGGGAGGCGAACGCCGACGCCGAGTACACGGACGCCCCCGCCTCGGACACCATCACCTTGGTGAGCTTCAGCTCCGGGTGCTTGGCGATCAGCTCACCGGCGAGCTTGTCCGTCTCGCGGGACGCCGTGCCGTTGCCGATGGCGATCAGCTCGACCGCGTGCTCCTTGGCGAGGCGGGCGAGCTTGGCGATGGCCTCGTCCCACCGGTTCGCCGGGACGTGCGGGTGGATGACGTCCGTGGCGACGGCCTTGCCGGTCGCGTCGACCACGGCCACCTTCACCCCCGTACGGAACCCCGGGTCGAGCCCCAGCGTCGAGCGCGTGCCCGCCGGGGCGGCCAGCAGCAGGTCACGCAGGTTCGTCGCGAAGACATTGACCGCCTCGTCCTCGGCGGCCGTGCGCAGGCGCAGCCTCAGGTCGATGCCGAGGTGGACGAGCAGCCGGGTGCGCCAGGCCCAGCGGACCGTGTCCGTCAGCCACTTGTCGCCCGGCCGGCCGCGCTCGGCGATCCCGAAGCGCTGCGCGACGATCCCCTCGTACGAGGACGGGCCGGGCTGCTCGGAGGGCTCCTCGGGCTCCAGGACGAGGTCGAGGACGTCCTCCTTCTCACCGCGCAGCATGGCGAGAACGCGGTGCGAGGGCAGGGCCTTGAAGGGCTCGCTGAAGTCGAAGTAGTCGGCGAACTTGGCGCCCGCCTCCTCCTTGCCGTCCTTGACCTTGGCTGCCAGCTGGCCGCGCACCCACATGCGCTCGCGCAGCTCGCCGATCAGGTCGGCGTCCTCGGAGAAGCGCTCGGTGAGGATCGAGCGGGCGCCGTCCAGGGCGGCCTGCGGGTCGGCGACGCCCTTGTCGGCGTCGACGAAGGCCGTGGCCGCGGCGACCGGATCGACGGACGGGTCCCCGAGAAGTCCCTCGGCGAGCGGCTCCAGGCCCGCCTCACGGGCGATCTGCGCCTTCGTGCGCCGCTTCGGCTTGAACGGCAGGTAGATGTCCTCCAGCCGCGCCTTGGTCTCCGCGCCCTGGATCCGGGCCGCCAGCTCGTCGGTGAGCTTGCCCTGCTCGCGCACCGAGTCGAGGATCGCCGAGCGCCGCTCCTCCAGCTCCCGGAGATAGCGCAGCCGCTCTTCGAGCGTGCGCAGCTGCTCGTCGTCGAGCATCTCGGTCGCTTCCTTGCGGTAGCGGGCGATGAAGGGCACCGTCGAGCCGCCGTCGAGCAAGTCGACGGCCGCCTTGACCTGCCGCTCCCGTACGCCGAGTTCCTCGGCGATCCTGCCTTCGATGGACCCTACGAGGGGTGTCGTCACGATCCCGTACCGCCTTCTTGACTGAGGTTGCGCGGCAATTGTGGCAGGTGGCACCGACAACGGGGGATCAAGGGCGGCCGGACGCGCCCGGCGTACGAGGAGATGTGCGAGGAGACGGCCGGCCGGTGGGGTTCAGCCCTTGCCGAACGCGCTCTCGGGGAAGGCGCCGGCGGCCAGCGCCTTCGTCGTCAGCCCCGTACCCAGCTCCGTCAGGCGCTCGACACCTGCGGCGCCCAGATGTTCGTAAGGTGCCGAGTCCAGGCGGTCCGTGCTCGCCTCGATCTCCTTGCGCAGGGCGACACCGGCCTCGGTCAACTCGCCCTCGGCGGTGAGCAGTCCCCGCTCCCGCAGCCGCCCCTGGGCCGCCTCCCAGTCCTCACGGTGCCAGCCGCGGGAGGACAGGACCCACTTCCGTGCCATGCCCTTGCCGGTGGCGGTGTGGCTCACCAGCGCCTCCACGGGGTCGAGTTCCGCGCCGAGCAGCACCGCGAGGTGCCCGTCGCCGCGGTGCTCGCGCAGCAGTGTGGCGGCGTGCCAGAGCGCGAGGTGCGGCTCGTCGGGCACCGGCAGGTCGGCGTGGGCGGCGTACAGGGGGCGCGCGGTCCTGGTGCACGCCTCCGTGGCGCGCAGGGCGAGCTGCGCCGCCTCGGCGACCTCCTTGGAGGCGATCACCTCGTCCCCGAGCAGCCGTCGGAGCAGGCGGTCCGCGACACGCAGGCGTGCCGCGAGCACCACCTCCGGTGAGGCGATGCCCCACACCTCGGGCACGTGCCGCGCCACCAGTTCGTGGCGGAAGTTGTAGAACGTCGCCGTGACGGTGCCCGCGCCCACCGCCCCCATGGCCGCGGCACGCGCCGCGAAGTAGGCGGCGCTGCGGTCCGTCACCCCGACCGCGGCCAGCTCCGTGCCCAGCTCGGGTGAGAAGTACTGGCACGAGTGCAGCGGGTTGAGGACGTTGTGGCATCGGCGTCCGGCACGCACCGGCAGGGCTGTCGTCATGCCTCGCACGTTACCGACTGGTTGGTACGCGGGGAATGGTGGGGCACCCATCCGGCCCTGTCGGCACGCGCATGGCAGAAAAGGTGGGCTACTCGTCATTGCGGCCATCCGGGCACCGGCGAAGAATCGGGCACATGGCGCACAGAACCGTCCTCCTCGTCCTCTTCGACGGCGTCCAGAGCCTCGACGTCACGGGCCCCGTGGAGGTCTTCGCGGGCGCGGACCTCCAGGCCGGCGCGCCCGGGGAGACGTACCGCATCCACACGGCCTCCCTGGACGGCTGGCCGGTGCGCACCTCCAGCGGGCTGACCCTGGTCCCGGACCACGCGCTCGTCGACGCCCCCGCGCCGCACACCCTGATCGTCCCGGGCGGGCGGGGCTCACGCGGCCCCGATCCGCGCGTGCTCGACTGGCTGCGTGAGCACGGTCCGCGCGCCGACCGGCTGGTCTCCGTCTGCACCGGGGCGATCCTGCTCGCCGAGGCGGGCCTGTTGGACGGCCACCGGGTGACGACCCACTGGGCGTACTGCGAGCGCCTGGCCCGCGACCACCCGGCCGTCGAGGTGGACCCCGACCCGATCTACGTACGCGACGGCAGGGTCGCCACCTCGGCCGGGGTCACCGCCGGTATCGACCTCGCCCTCGCGCTCGTCGAGGAGGACGTCGGCCGGGAGGCGGCGCTCGCCGTGGCCCGCCACCTGGTGGTGTTCCTCAGGCGTCCCGGCAACCAGGCCCAGTTCAGCGCCCAGCTGTCCGCCCAGACGGCCCGGCGGGCGCCCCTGCGGGACGTCCAGCAGTGGATCACCGAGCACCCCGGCGACGACCTGTGCGTGGAGCGGCTCGCGGCCCGCGCCCGGCTGTCGCCCCGCCACTTCGCCCGCGCCTTCCAGGCCGAGACGGGCACGACTCCCGGCCGGTACGTCGACTCGGTCCGCCTCGAACACGCCCGCCGCCTCCTGGAGGACACCACGGACGGCGTCGAGGAGATCGCGAGATCCAGCGGCTACGGCACCCCGGAGGCGATGCGCAGAGCCTTCATGAAAACCCTGGGCACACCCCCGACGGAGTACCGCCGCCGCTTCCACCCACTGACCAGCGCCCCGTAGGGGGTCGCCTCTCGGGGGCGCCCTTCAGGGGCGCGGGGAACTGCGCGACAAGCCCCCACCGAACCCGCACGTCACTCGCTACCTCAGCCCCCTCTCTCTCGCCTCAAAAAAACCCGCACGAACGAAGGGCATCCCATGCAGATCGCCATCGTCATCTTCGACCGCTTCACGGCCCTGGACGCGGTAGGCCCCTACGAGACCCTCGGCCGCCTCCCCGACGCGGAAACCGTCTTCGTCGCCGAGCACCGCGGCCCCGTCCGCACGGACACCGGCAACCTCGCCATCACGGCCGACCAGGCCCTCGCCGAGGTCCCGCACCCGGACATCGTGGTGGTCGCGGGAGGCCCCGGACAGACCCCGCAGATGGAGAACGAGGCGCTCCTCGACTGGCTGCGCACGGCCGACACCACCAGCACCTGGACGACGTCCGTGTGCACGGGCTCACTCCTGCTGGCCGCGGCCGGACTGCTCCGGGGCCGCCGCGCGACCTCCCACTGGCTGGCCCTCGACCACCTGAAGCGCTTCGGCGCCGAGCCGACGGGGGAGCGGGTCGTGACCGACGGCAAGTACGTGACGGCCGCCGGCGTCTCGTCCGGCATCGACATGGGCCTCACCCTGCTCGGCAGGATCGCAGGGGACGAGCACGCGCAGACGGTGCAGCTGGCGGTGGAGTACGACCCTCAGCCGCCCTACGACGCGGGCTCCCCGCAGAAGGCACCCGCCCACCTGGTCGAACAGCTCCGCTCGGGCAGCCGCTTCATCCTCTCCTAGCGGCCGACCTTTCCAGGCGCCGACGCGGTCCAGGTGAACTCCGGAGGCCGGCGTTCCAGGAACGCGGCGACCCCCTCCGCGGTGTCGTCCCCCTCGCGCGCCTGCCGCGCCCAGTACCCGTCCCGGTCGGTGCGGCCGTCGGCGAACTCCTTCGCCGCCGCCTGCGTCAGCTGTGAGCGGGACACGAGGATCCGGGCGAACTCCGCGACGCGCCCGTCCAGTTCGCCGTCGGGCAGCACCTCGTCCACCAGACCGGTGCGCAGCGCCCGCTCCGCGTCGACCAACTCGCCGGAGAACAGCAGGTACTTGGCGGTAGCGGGCCCCACCAGGGAAACCAACCGCCGTGTGGAGGAGGCCGGGTAGACGATCCCCAGCTTCGCCGGAGTGATCCCGAACGAGGCCCGCTCGTCCGTGAACCGCAGATCGCACGCCGCGGCGAGCTGACACCCGCCGCCCACGCAGTAGCCGCGTACGGCGGCGAGCGTCGGTTTGGGGAACGCGGCGAGCGCGTCCTCCGCGCGCACGGCGAGGCCCTGCGCCTCCCCGGCGGAACCCCGCAGCGAGGAGATGTCGGCCCCGGCGCAGAACGTCCCGCCCTCGCCGGTGAGCACGAGCACGCGTACGGCCGGGTCGTCGGCCAGGGCGTCGAGCAGGGGCGGCAGCGCCCGCCACATGTCCGCCGTCATGGCGTTGCGCTTGGCGGGGTGGTGGATGACGACGGTGGCGACCCCGTCGGCGACGCCGTGCGACAGCTGCGGATCCATGGGCGGATGCTACGTGGTCGGGGGCTTCGTGATCGGTCTCGGGCCGAGCCAAACCCGTACAACCCGAAGAGTTCCCGATCCGGCACAGGATGGACAGGATCGGTCACACAACTGCCGGTGACACGCGTCGGCGATCAGAAAACGTCGATACTCGCTGACTTCTGTTCAGTCGTCCGGTACGGACCAGCGCGTTATCAACACTCGACGTGTGGTGACAATCGAGCGCAAGGGCGGCGACCTGACGATGGACGACCAGGGGCGGGGGCCCGGCCCACGTCCTGAAGGCGGAGGGGAGGCGCCCCCCGAGGAGAGACCGCCCGGCCCATTGCCGTACGAGGGAGTCTGGCGGTTCACCGCTCCCGCCGTCGACTCCTCCGTACCGCAGGCACGGCACGCCGTCCGCGACCTGCTGGCCCGCCAGGGCGTACCGGTCTCCGACGACGTCGTCGAGGGACTGCTCCTGATCGTCTCCGAGCTGGTGACCAACGCGGTACGGCACGCGGCCCTGCTCTCCCCGATGCTCGGCGTCGAGGTCGCCGTCGGAGCCGAGTGGGTACGGGTCTCCGTCGAGGACAACCACCCCTACCGTCCCACGGCCCTGGAGGCCGACCACGGCCAGACCGGTGGCCGCGGCCTCCTCCTCGTGCGCGAGATCACCCGCGAGGCGGGCGGGGTGTGCGACGTGGAGCACACGGCGACGGGGGGCAAGGTGATCTGGTCCGCACTGCCCCTCACCGTCGCCCGGGCGGTCTGAGGGTCACCAGCCCGCGGAGTCGCCCGTCAGTTCCCTGATCGCCGGCCGGGCCGAGTCCAGCACGGTCATGAACCACGCCGAGAACGGGTCCTTCGCATGCCGCTCGGCCAGCTCGCCCGCACTCACGAAGACCGTCGACCCGACCTCCTCGGGGTCGGGTCGCAGAGCCGACTGCACCATCCCGACGAACAGATGGTTGAACTCCTGCTCCACCAGTCCCGAGTCCGGGTCCGGGTGGTTGTAGCGGACCGTGCCCGCCTCGGCGAGGAGCGACGGAGAGACCCCCAGCTCCTCGAACGTCCGCCGCGCGGCCGCCGCGAAGGGCGCCTCGCCGGGGTAGGGGTGGCCACAGCACGTGTTGGACCAGACACCGGGGGAGTGGTACTTGCCCAGTGCCCGCTGCTGCAGCAGCAGCCGCCCCCGCTCGTCGAAGAGGAAGACGGAGAACGCCCGGTG